>JAEEJO010000039.1 GCA_016281915.1 Clostridiales bacterium | reverse complement strand
TCAATCTTCATCTTGACTCCTCCTATCTTATTCTGCTCGCGGTTGCCAGACCTCTCGCATTATACCATAGGAGGACTTTTTGTTCAACGGCAAAAGCCTCTTTTGAACCACCTGCTTAGCAGGTGGTTTTCGGTTACCAAATAGAACAGCCGGAACACAAAGTTCCGGCTGTTTATTTATAATAATTATTAAAACTCAGATTTACAGCATTCATTAAGAAACGCTTCTATGTTTTCTATTGGTGTTCCCCCTACTATTCCGTTGCCTGAAGCAAGGATCATGCCGCCCTCGGGGGATGAAAAGGTCCTCTTCATAAGACGAACTTCTTCTCTTACATCATCGGGCGTGCCGACACGCAAAGTCTGCTGAACGTCCATACCGACCCAGAAAGTTATCTTTCCTTTCCATTTTGCCGCTATTTCGTTCCAGTCCATCGTATGCTTCTGGATCGGATGCAGAACGTCAAGACCTGCTTCGATCAGGTCGCCTATTATCTCTTTTATGCAGCCGCACGTATGGAGCCAGTTATGGATATCGTGCTGATGAGTATATCCCCAGATGCGGACGTAATAAGGCTTAATGAATTCGCGGAACATTTCGGGACTCATCATCAAAGCGTTCTGGCTGCCAAGATCGTCAGAGAAGCTGTAACCGTCCGGCTTTATCAGTTCAACGGCCTTCTCAAGCAGCTTCAGCTCGGTATCGCAGACAAGCTTATGAAGCTTGTGAACGTTCTCGGGTTCCTCGTAATAGTCCGCGAGAAGATTTTCCATTCCGCGGAAGTTCCATATGCGCTCGAACATGAGGCTCCAGTGATGTATGAGGATATATTTGCCTTCTGCGCGTGCTTTTTCGGCCTGTTTGATCTGAGCGTCCCATAGTCCGGGAGCGTTTACGTTTGGCGGATTGGCAACAAGTTCGTCTATATAATCCCAGTCCGGCAGGCGGATGGTGGCGTCGTTTCCTTTAAAGCGGGAGGTGTCCACTTTGGGAAGGTGCCAGCAAAAGCCGTCTTCACGTCTGTCAAATGACGGTGACGGGAAGCCCAGGCAGCAGACATCCTCGGGATATTTTTCAAATTGAGAGAGGCGGTCGCCATACTGTTCGTAAAGCCCCTCCCCCCACCATTTGGTAAAAACCATAGGTATCCTTGCGGGTGAGCCGAACTCGATCGCCTTCACTACTTCTTCACGAGGCAGCGGATCAATAATATAAGCCATAATTATGCGCTCCGTTTCTAATAGTATTATCCTAAAAAATCAGTCGGGTCTTTCTTCAAGTCTGATTTTTTTATCCGTCTCCAAAAGCTCATCTATCGTCGCTTCTGAGACAACCGGATATTTGTCGAGCATTTTTTCGACAAAATCGGTAATGTGTAAAAAGTTTATTCTGTTTTGTAAAAACGCCTCTACCGCTATTTCGTTCGAGGCGTTGAGCACAGCTCCGCAAGACCCGCCCGTGCGAAGGACCTGTCTGCAAAGAAGAGGAGCTCGAAACGTTTCGTAATCGGGTTTCGCGAACGTGAGAGGAGGGAGAGAGGTAAAATCGAGAGGTATTACGGGTGACTCTGCGCGTTTGGGGAAAGTCAGTGCATACTGTATCGCAATGCGCATATCCGGAAGAGACATCTGGGCAAGGACCGACGAGTCGACAAATTCGATCATGGAATGAATTATGCTTTCTCTGTGGATGACAACGTCGATCTTTTCACTGCTGACGTCAAAAAGCTTCGCCGCTTCGATTATTTCGAAGCCCTTGTTCATGAGCGTTGCGCAGTCAACGGTGATTTTGCTTCCCATTTTCCATGTAGGATGCAAAAGCGCATCGGAAGCTGTTACGTTGTGAAGATCTGCAGTCGTTTTACCGTAAAATGCGCCGCCTGAAGCGGTAAGGATGAGGCGCCTTATTTTACTTTGAATGGATCCGATATCATTTTCCGTTGGGCAGATGCCGTTCAGACACTGAAATATGGCGGAATGTTCGCTGTCTACCGGAATTATTTCCGCGCCGTTTTCTTTACATATCTTTTTTATCGCATCTCCTGCAACAACAAGATTCTCCTTATTTGCAAGAGCGATCCTGACACCTTTTTTTGCAGCTGCGACCGTTGGACGCAGTCCAGCAACACCGACGATACCGTTGACACAGATATCGCATTGCGTTTCTTCAAATAGACGAAGGATCCCTTCTTCACCTGAAAAAACGGACACAGGAAGATCGCGGATACGCTCTTTCAGCTTTTCGGCAGCCTGTTTATCGCTCATGGCAACCGCCTTTGGCTTGAATTTTCGTATCTGCATCTCAAAAAGATCGTAATTTTTACCGGCAGACATTGCAACTACGTTCAAACCGAGATTTTCGGCGCAGTCGAGCGTCTGTGTGCCTATTGAGCCTGTAGAACCGAGGACCGTGATGTTCATCTGATTTACCGTTCTTTATACTTCCGGGAATATCGGAGCGATGGAAAGCACTATATAAATAAAAGGCGCGACAAAAAGTATTGAGTCGAATCTGTCCATGATGCCGCCGTGGCCGGGAATAATGCTTCCGAAATCCTTAACTCCGAAGCTGCGTTTTATGACCGATGCAAAAAGGTCTCCGAGTATTGCAAGCACGCTGCCGATGATACCGCAGATGAAGGCAACGAAATAGTTGACCGATATGGTATCAACGAGGATATCGCAGATATATGCTGTGAAAATAACTGCGGAAAACGACGAAAATACGGAGCCTATCATGCCTTCCGCCGTTTTTTTCGGACTTATTTTCGGCGTGATCTGATGTCTTCCGTAAAGTCCGCCGAAAAGATAACCGCCCGTATCGGAGCCCCATGCGCACATAAATATGACGAGTATGTTGAAAACTCCGCCGGAAAGCGCGTTGCTGAAAACGATCGTTGAGAAAAAGCAGGGTATTATTATCGTCATAAGGAAAACAAAGCTCAGATGTTCAAGAGAAAACTTCTCCTTGGAGGCGAGCATCGTTATGAAAACGATAAGAATATAGATGAAAACCGCCGATACGACCGCGGTGCTGACATGAGAATATGCCGCCGGGAAAAACGCCATTACAGGAGCTACGAACGGAACAAAAACAGCAAGAAGAATGCTCAGCCACATAAGTGCCTTTGATTCTACGTATTTTGTTACTATGAGCGTTTCATAAAGCGCCGCGGCACTCAAAAGCGCGATCGCGGCGTTGAGCACAAACGGTATATGCGCAAAAAACATGAATACCGCAAAGATCGCAGCTATGATTATTCCCGAAATTATTCTTGTTTTCATTAAAAAGTCCTCTGACGGTTATTTTGAGATGCCTCCGAATTTCCTTGTCCGGTTCATAAAAGAATCTATTGCTTTTTTCAGATCGTCTTCGGAAAAATCGGGCCAGTAGACGGAGGTGGAATAGAATTCCGCATATGCGCTCTGCCAAAGAAGAAAATTAGAAAGGCGCATTTCGCCCGCTGTTCTGATTATCAGATCAGGATCGGGCACGTCGGGCGCGTAAAGACGTGAAGAGATATCACGTTCGGTAAGGGGCTTTCCCGGATTTTCGGCGATAAAGCCGTTTACCGCATTCACTATCTCGTTTCTGCCGCCGTAATTGAGAGCTATGCAGACAGTGAGGCGGATATCCTTATCGATATTGAGATTTTCGATATCGGCGATCTTTTTTCTTCTGCTTTCGCTGAAATACGTTTTATCTCCGATAAAGCGGATGCGGACGTTTTCATACGTTTTGAGCTCATCGTTTTTTACTCTGCGGTATATATCGTCTGCATACCGGTCAAAAAGCGCCATAAGCGCATCGATCTCGTCCTTCGGTCTCGACTGGTTTTCAGTGGAAAAAGCATAAAACGTGGCATAGCGGATACCGAGCTTTCTGCAGGAGTCAACTGTTTTTTCAAACGTTTTCGCTCCTGCTTCATGCCCGAACGGTCTTGCAAGCCCTCTTGCCTTTGCCCACCTGCCGTTGCCGTCCATGATAAATCCGATATGGAGCGGCAGCGCGGAAGCATCCGTCATATCTCCATGATCTCCGCTTCTTTTTTCTTTGCTATAACGTCGATATCCTTGCAGTATTTATCCGTTGCGTCCTGGATATCTTTTTCGCAGATTTTAAGGTCGTCCTCTGTGATCTCGCTCTTTTTCTTCTGAGCCTTGAATTCTTCAATCGCGTCTCTTCTGACGGAGCGGATCGCTACTTTGGCGTTTTCGGCATCTTTCTGGATCTGTTTGCAGAGATCGCGGCGGCGCTCCTCGGTAAGAGGCGGGAACGTAAGTCTGATAAGTTTGCCGTCGTTTTGCGGATTGATACCGATATCGGAGGCAAGAATAGCCTTTTCAATCTCTTTGAGAACGGAAGAGTCATACGGCTGAATGACGAGCACGCGAGCTTCCTGAACGGAAATGCTTGCAAGCTGATTGACTTTTGTGGGAGAACCGTAGTAGTCAACGGTAAGTTTATCGAGAACTACCGGGTTTGCGCGTCCTGCTCTGATCGAGGAGAGTTCATATTCAAAAGCAGATACCGCTTTTTCGAATTTGGATTCTGTTTCTTTATACTGAGGCTTCATTTTTCTTACTCCTTTTCTTAATTTTTTGTTATAACTGTGCCTATATGTTCGCCTTTTATTGCCCTGACTATGTTTTCACCGTTGCCGAGTTCGAAAAGAAGAACAGGCATATTATTGTCTTTACAAAGCGCGGTTGCAGTGGTATCGATTACAGAAAGTTCTTTTGTGAGAACGTCCATATACGTGATCTTGTCGTAACGGATCGCATCGGGGTATTTGTTCGGGTCTTTATCGTATACTCCGTCAACGTTTTTTGCGAGAAGAGCGATATCTGCGCTTATTTCAACGGCGCGCATCGCAGCTGCGGTGTCGGTAGTGAAAAACGGGTTGCCTGTGCCGCATCCGAAGATAACTATTCTGCCTGCCTCAAGATGATTGACGGCTCTGTCGCGGATATACGGCTCGGCAAACTGCTGCATATCGATCGCGGCAAGGACACGTGCGTCTACGCCGATTTTTATGAAGGTATCCTGAAGCGCGAGACAGTTCATCATCGTTGCAAGCATACCCATATGGTCTGCACGGGTCTGATCCATATTGTTTCCGTTTCTGCCGCGCCAGAAATTGCCTGCGCCGACAACTATAGCTATCTGAACGCCCATTTCAAGGCATGCTTTTATCTTTTCGCACACGCCTTTTGCAATATCGAAATCAATGCCGTGGTCAAGCTTTCCCTCGAGGGCTTCGCCGCTTATTTTAATAAGAACGCGTTTATACTTCGTCATCTTCTGCATCTCCGTTTCAGTTATATAAGCTCGTATTTTTCAAAAATATCGGCAATTTCTTTTTCGTCTCTCGGGTTTTTGATCGAAACGTCCTTATAAAGAGACCAGTATTCATTATGTGTGACGATCGAACCGTCCGGCTTGTTTCCGATCTCGCCGAGAGTTTCGCATTCAAGGAAGCAGCTGTTTGTAAACGTTTCGAAAGAACATCCGTTATCAGGATATACGCCTTCGTCATAATGATTGAAGCTCTTGACGAACATCTGGTTCTTATTTATATACGCTGTAACACCGTGGCGCAGGTCGAAGCCGAGTTTGAATTTTCTGTCTGTCGAATCGGATGAAAGCGATACGAATTTTTCACCCATAAACAGACGGTGATCGGAAAAATCCGTATACGGCCATGCTCTGAGGGTTCTGTTGGGAAGAAGGTCTGTATCGTTTGTGTTGAACGGAATAAGCTCAACGCCGCCCTTATCAAGGACCGTAAGCGCCCAGATTGCGTATGTCTGAGGTTCTCCGCTGCAGTTTTCTATCATGTGAGTGATGTTTACTCCTGTGCCGTCATCGTCAAGAGTAACCACGGTTGAAAAGAGAAGACCGGTTACTTCCTGGACGTCGCACGTGAAAACAGCTGAATTCTCATCGGTATCGTATGTGACAGGATTATTGTCCGGGAAATATGTTTCGGTATATTCGGGAGATATCCAGAGTCTGTGTCCGCCGTAAAGATACCATTTAGCATTTGCGCCGAACATCTCTTTGACGTCTTCTTTTTCGTAGGTATTCACTCTGTCCAGATCCTCATACAGCATATTCTCGCCGCCGCAGAAACCGTAGCGGATAATACGGGGTCCGATATCGAGGGTTACGAGGAGGTCTACGCAGCCATTCGATATTTCGAGACAGTTGCCGTAATTTTTGTAGGATTTTTCTTTGAAAGTAACCATGGTTTATACCTCATTTCGTTATAATGACTTTTTGTTTATCTTTTTAATATTCCGCCCAGTCGAAGACTGTCCGCCCTTTTTTGCGGCACGGCGATGGGGTGAGAATTAAAGTCTCCGTGACAGTCAGAACCGCACGTTTTGATAAGTCCCCGCTCGTCGCAAAAACGTTCGCACAAGGCGGTTATCTCTTCGGAATGCTCGGGATAAAAGCATTCGATTCCGTCCGCGCCGTATGAAACGAATTTTTCAATCTCCGCAGTGAACCCATCGGCGCTTTCCGTATTGAGAGATACGCCGGGGTGAGCAAGAACGGCGATACCGTTTGCAGCGTGTATTTTTTCAACAGCGGTTTTTACCGAGGGAAAACCCGCGGTCTCGTAACCGCAGCCGAAGCGGTCGTAAAAAGGGATAGCGTCTTTTATATCGGAAACGATCCCTTTTGCGCTGAAGTAATGAAGGGCCTTCCATCCCCCGCCCGAACGGTCGTATTCGAATTCGCTAAATTCTTCCGTATTTACGTCAAAGCCTGATTTTTCCATTTTTTCTATCAGCCTGACGCTCATCATGTCGAGTTTTTTTCTTCCGTCAGCAACGAATTCAATAAACGGTTTATTCGTCAGATCGGGTCTGTAGCAAAGAATGTGTATCTGTCTGCCGTTGTCGCTGCAGGTGATTTCTGCGGCTGAAACGCAGACGACGCTGCTTTGAGAGCTTAGGCGAAGCAGCTCTGATGAACCGTCAAAAAGATCATGATCGGCTATTGCAAGAAGCCCGACGCCGACAGATTCCGCCTTTTTGAGTATTTGCTCAGGAGACATGGTGCCGTCGGACATATGCGAATGGACGTGAAGGTCCGCAAAAGGGAGGTCATTCATAGTATCAGCCGGACGTTCTCTGTGAAATGCCCTTTACGGAAGTAAGCGTCCAGTCAAAGTCGTCAGAAGCGATGATCGTATCGCAGTATTCGCATCTTGCGGTATGGTTGAGATTTACCGGAGCGCCGCAGTTCGGGCAGTTGACGATTCTGTTTTCGGCGGTATTGTCGGTTTTCTTGCCTTTTGAACGGATAAGAGCCCATTCATATACCATGAATTTTTCTGCGGTATTGCTTCCGCTGACGATCGCGCCTGTTTTATCATCTACTGTATAGTCGGTAATGCGGGTTCTGAGCTGTGCGTAGACGGTATCGTTTACGGAGTCGCTCGTGCAGCCGAGAAGCTCGACATCAAAAACGGAAATGCGTTCGATACGGTTCGTTCTGTTTGTTTCTTTGAGGAACTCGATCTGTCTGTTAAACTGTGCGTAAAGGTTATCGGTAAGATAAGGACGCAGCGGCTCGATATCCTTTGCCGTGCAGCAGTTCTGCATCTGAACGTAAAGATTTGAAAGTTTTTCTTTGAAGGCGCTTTCTGAGAACATCGGGTCTGCTGCTGTGATGGTCGACATCGGTTTCAGAGTAGATCTGTCTACGCCTTTTGCTCCCTGAGCGACAGGTCCGGTGCTGCCGGAATTTTTGTTTTTGATCCTGAGATACAATATGACGGCAACGATGATAAGCAGTATAACGCCTATGTCACCGAATGCGATAGGTCCGGAAACTCCGTTGTAATCGGAGTCGTAGCTGTAATCATAGCTTGAGCTGTAATCGGAGCTCGATCCCCAGTCACCGTAATCACTGCTTCCCGAGTAGTCGCCGAGATCGGCGGAAAACGGGAGAGACATCGTTATGAAAACCGCAATGGCAATAACAAGGACCGTTAAAAGCTTGAAATTCTTTTTCATTTTTTTCTCCTCAACATCTTTATGTCATCTGCAATAGCCTGTTTCTCTGTCTATAACGTTGAAAAAGGGTCTGCCGTAAACATAGTTTTCGTAATTTCGGATGCATATATCTATAATGTTTTCATAGGTTTTGCGAAGGTGGAAAAAGCCCGAGATATGCGGTGTGATCACTGCATTCGGAATCTTCCATAATCTGTGATCGGAAGGAAGAGGTTCTTTTTCGAAAACATCAAGGGCAGCGCCGTAAAGCTTGCCGCTCTCGAGCGCATCAGCAAGAGCCTGAGTATCAACGGCGGATCCCCTGCCGATGTTTATGAGAACCGAGCCGTTTTTCATTTCGGAAATGCGGTCCGCAGAAAACATACCCCTTGTCTGAGGCGTATCAGGCATACAAAGAGCCACGATATCTGCGCGGGGAAGGACCGAATCGAGCATATCTGAAAGATAAAGCTCGTCAATATAATCGGGCTTTTCGCTCATTCGGCGTTTGACGGCTATGGTGTAAGCTCCGAGAGCCTTCATCTTTTTTGCGAAACATCCGCCGATGTTTCCGAGCCCGACAGTAAGAACGGTCTGCCCTTCGATCTGTTTTACTTCGCCCATGTCTTTCCAGAGAGAAACGTTCTGATTGTCTCTGTAAAGATGAAGTTTTTTATAAAGCTCGAAAACACAGCCGACCATATGCTCGGAAATGGCAAGTCCGAATGCGCCCGTAACATTGGTTATGACCGTTTTTTCGGAAATGACGCCCTCTTTAAGATAAGGGTCTACTCCCGCCATCTGAGACTGAAACCATTCAAGCCCGCCCGCACATTTTATAACGTCCGCAGGAATATTGCCGATCACTGCGTCGGCGTCTGCGACATCGGCTGCGGTAACGGTGGCTGCAGAGGTATAGACGTATTCGTTTTGCGGACAGACGGCTTCAAGCCGTCTTTTGCCTTCATTTTCCAGCGGAACTGCAACTATGATCTTCTTCATGTGAACTTCCTTGTAAATTCCGAATATCCCGGTCCGATCTTCGGTGTGGAGAGAAAGAAAAGATCGGTGGTCCTGCGCTCTTCATCGGCATAATCGGGGTAGATATCTTTTATTTTAGACATATTTGAAATCACTGGTATGTTGTCGGGAACAGCCTTAAGCATGCGTCTGCCCGTTTCGGAAAAGGCAAGGATGTGAATGAAAGGAACAGGCGTCAAAGGCTCGTTTTTGATGCGAAGATATGCGGATATGACAGCTCGCTTTACTGCCGAATTTGTCTGACGCTTCGTTTTTATAAGAGAATAAAGCTCTTCTGCCGACGAAGCTTTTGCCGCAGAGAGAATTCTTCTGTCCGTTCCCTCTTCACGGTTTATCCCGTAAATACCGTATGTATCTGATTCCTCCGCGTTTCGGATAAAGCCGAGAAGCAGACGTTCTATGTTCCGCTGATCTGCGGGCGCTCTGCCCGACCTGATTTCCTCTTTAAGGATCTCAGCGGAAAAATCAGGCAGAGAGGAAAGATCGCCTTTCATGATCTTTTCGCGGACTGTCGACGCGGATTCAAGATAGCCGTCTGTTCTCCTGACGCAGAGGGGTCTGATCGAGCTGTCGAGCTTTTTCAGTGCGCGGATATACTCGATGCCGAGGACATCGTTCGGTCCGCACTGTTCCGCTCCGATTATTTCGGACCGTGCCTGAGCAAAGCTTTTACCGTCCGCCATAGCATTTTTATACTCCTGCGGGGTTATGCGGTCAATCTTTTCGGAAGTGCTGACGATACTGTTTAAATCTCCGCTTTCGCTGCCGAAGGAAAGGATGTCGATAAAGCCGAGAGCGTCAAGGACCGAAACTGCGCCGAACGCGAATTTTTCTGCTGAACCGAGCGCATATCTTGCGGGCAGTCCGATTACAAGGTCGACGCCTCCCGCAACAGCAGATTTTGCTCTTGCATATTTATCGCAGATCGCCGGTTCGCAGCGCTGAACGAAATTGCCGCTCATCACCGCAACGACTGCGCCGCAGATTTTTCTTGTTTCGTTTATATGATGGAGATGTCCGTAATGGAACGGATTATATTCGGCTACTATACCGGCGACAGACAGATTATCTAACATGACTTGACAAATGATAAAAATTAATATATAATTACCAATAAAGCCTTTCGTTTAATATATTAACATATTTTAGGTCAAAAATCAATATGTGAGGAAAAAAATTATGAAAATTCTCGTTATAAACTCAGGAAGCTCTTCTCTGAAATTCCAGGTCATCGATATGGATACGGAAACAATGCTTGCAAAAGGCAACTGTGAGAAGATCGGCGCGCAGGACAGCTTCGTAAAATATTCGGTCCCCGGCAAAGGCGAAATAAAAAATCCCGTCTTTATGAAAGACCATACCGACGCGACGAAAGTTGCGCTGGACTGCCTTACAAAAGGCGATCTTGCAATACTCGGCTCGATTTCGGAGATAGACGCAATAGGCAACAGAATAGTTCAGGGCGGCGACTATTTCAAAAAGGCATGCATCGTTACAGACGACGTTATTGACCGCATCGAGGGTTATTATTCGATAGCTCCCCTTCACGCAATAGCAAACGCCGCGGCAATAAGAGCGTACAGAAAAATAGTTCCCGATATTCCTCAGACCGTCGTATTCGACACCGCTTTTCATCAGACGATGCCGGAATATGCGTATATGTACGGGCTGCCCATGGAATATTACGAAAAATACAAGATCCGCAAATACGGTTTTCACGGAACGTCGCATAAATACGTTTCTCACCGCGCGGCAGAGTATCTGGGCAGACCGATAGAAGAGCTCAAGCTCGTCATCTGCCATCTGGGCAACGGTTCATCGCTGTCGGCGGTAAAATACGGCAAGTGCATCGATACGTCGATGGGTCTGACTCCGCTCGAAGGACCGATGATGGGCACAAGATG
The DNA here is from genome assembly GCA_016281915.1 of Clostridiales bacterium. Classification (GTDB taxonomy): domain Bacteria; phylum Bacillota; class Clostridia; order Oscillospirales; family UBA644; genus HGM12619. The sequence continues at coordinate 40,423 of JAEEJO010000039.1, read as the reverse complement.
CGGATCCGTTGATCCTGCTGCAGTAGCCGTTATTATGGATAAAGAGCATCTGACCGGAGCGCAGATGAACGATATAATGAACAAAAAATCGGGCATGCTTGCAATATCCGGAGTTTCCGCGGATTTCAGAGACGTGAACGACGCGTGGGACAATGACAGAAACCCCAGAGCAAAGCTCGCGCTTGACATGTTCGGATATCAGTGCAAAAAACTGCTCGGCGGCTATATTGCGGCGATGAACGGTGTTGACGCGGTGGTATTCACGGCGGGAGTGGGCGAAAACCGTCCCGAAACAAGAGCAAGGATATGTGCTGACATGGACTATTTCGGCATAAAGATCGATCTTGAGAAAAACAACGTTATGGGCAAAGACGTTGAGATAACAGCTGAAGGATCAAAGGTAAGAGTTCTTGTGCTTGGCACGAACGAAGAACTTGAAATTGCAAGAGAGACTGTTGAACTCGTAAACGGCATACACTGAAAACGCTGCAGTCGCGTAACGTCCGCCGATTCGTTCTTTTTTTTGTCTTTTTGAAAAACGGCTTGCTTTTTTTCTGAGATTGTAATATAATAGCAACGATATGTGCTGAAATGACTGTATGATCACGCACACAAATAAGAGATTACTTGTAAACGCATAAAGGACTGCATCAGATGAAAACAATAGGTATCATGACGTCCGGCGGCGACAGCCCCGGAATGAATGCCGCTATAAGGGCGGTTGTAAAACATGCCAGCGCGAACGGAATAAAAGTTATAGGTATTTACAATGGCTACAAAGGCCTTGTTGAAAAAAACTGCGCCGAACTTTCCACCGCATCCGTTGAAAATCTTTACAGAAAAGGCGGCACTGTTCTGAAAACCGCACGTTTTGTGGATTTCAAAAAGCCCGAAGTTATTCAGAAGGCCGTTGAAAACTGCAACTCTCTCGGTATCGAGGGTATGGTAGTTATCGGCGGAGACGGATCTTTCAGAGGAGCCAGAGACCTTACTCACGCAGGTATTCCCTGTGTAGGTATTCCGGGAACGATAGACAACGACATAGTCTGCACGGAAGACACGATAGGCTTCGATTCTTCCATGAATATAATTATCGACTGCATCTCAAAACTCAGAGACACATCCGAAACGCTTGACAGATGCGCGATAGTTGAAGTTATGGGCGCAGGCGCGGGATGGATGGCACTTGAAGGCGGTATAGCTACGGGTGCAGACGTTATTCTTGTGCCGGAAGTAAAGTTTGATTTCCAGAAAGACGTTATTGACCTGATAAAGGCGAAAAAAGCAAACGGACAGAACAACTTTATTATTGTTGTTGCCGAATGCGTATTCTTCCCCGAATCGAACAGCAAGCATAAAAAGAACGTAAACTTCGAATACGTTAACGAACAGGGCATTGAAAATATAGACAAATTCACGAAGAGATTCCAGGCGGAGTCGGGAGTGGAATCACGCGGAACCGTGCTCGGACACATTCAGAGAGGCGGCGCGCCGACATTCCACGATTGCATTCTTGCCACGAACATGGGCGTTCATGCGGTAAACCTTCTGATAGAAAACAAATCAAAGCGAGTTGTTGTTATGCAGAACGGCAAGGTAACGGACTTTGACATTGACGAAGGGCTCAGCATGAAGAAACCGTTTGACAAAGAACGGCTTATAATGGCAACAAACCTTAATTTCTGAGAAACAGGACACGGAGACAAAATCGCCGTGTCCTTATTAAAACAGTTATGAAAAAGAAGTATTATGCAGTCAGAAGCGGGCGTGAAACAGGGATTTTTTTAACCTGGGAAGAATGCAGGAGCGCTACGGAAGGATATTCGGGAGCTGAATACAAAGCCTTTTCCGCAAAGGCAGACGCAAAAAAATACCTGAACGGTTCAGATGATGCCTCAAAGAAAGAAGATCCGACCGCCGATCCGATGTTTTTTGCCAAAGAAGGCGAATTGACCGCATTTGTTGACGGAAGCTTTGATGCGCAAAGCGGTATGTACGGATTCGGATGCGTTATGATAGCTCCCGACGGAACCGTGACCGAGAAAAACGGTTCGGGAATAAAAGAGGAGGCGCGCTCGGCAAGGAATGTTGCGGGTGAGCTTCTTGCAACAATGACCGCAACGGCTTTCGCGATGAAAAACGGATATAAAAAGCTGAAAATATACCACGACTATACAGGCATCGCGAAATGGTATAACGGCGAATGGAAAACCGAGAGCTTCGCTGCACGGGAATACAGCGCGTTTATGAACAAGACGCGACCTTACGTAGAAATAGACTTTGTAAAGGTGGAAGCCCATACAGGAGTATTTTTCAATGAACGCGCCGATATGCTTGCGAAAGAGGCGCTCGGACTGACATGATAAAAGCCGCCGTCGAAAAAATATTCAACAAGCATGGGTTTACCGCTTATTTTGCGGAATTTTGCGAAGTCTCGATTGAACCAAAAGCGAATGAAAAAGGATATAAAACCGTATTTCTCACATACGTTCCTTATGCATACACCCCTTCTGCCGAGCAGAATATATGCAGATATGCCGCGCTTGAAGACTACCACGTATATCTTCCGAAAAAGCTGAACGGAATAAAAAAAGACCTTGAAGAAACGTTTCGCGGCAGCATTTTCGATATTTATACGGATAATTCACCGATCGACGAAAAAAAAGCCGCAGAAATATCGGGGCTTGGCATTCGTGGCAGAAATTCTCTTATTATTTCAAAGGAACACGGTTCTTTTATTCTTCTTGGCGAAATAATCACCGATTTGGATATTCCGTGTGAGAGCCGTGCGCCTGAGTATTGCGAAAACTGCGGCAGATGCGAAAAAGCCTGTCCTTCGGGCGCGTTGAAGGACGGCAGGATAAACAGAGAAAGATGCGTTTCTGCTCTGACTCAAAAAAAAGGAGTGCTTACCCCGGAAGAAGAAGACCTGATAATAAAAAACGGGCTTATCTGGGGATGTGACAGATGCCAGGAAGTCTGTCCTTATAACGCAAAAGCGAGCAGTTCCGATTATGCTGATAATTCCGTAAAGCTGACGCGCATTACGCCGGAAGATATAGACGGACTTACCGACCGTCAGTTCAGAGAAAAGTATGCGGGAAGAGCGTTTACATGGAGAGGTCTTGCGCCGATAAAAAGGAACATCAAACTTATTGAAAGAAAAGGAGAAAAGCAATGAATATCGATCAGATCAGGGCAGAGGTTAATATGGCTCAGAAAGCGGAGTTTCTGTCGCTTCTCAGGTCAACTGAGCGTGAAGGAATAGAAAATCTTATCGAGTATCTTGAAAACAAATCCGATTTTTTTACTGCGCCCGCAGCATCAAAATTTCACAACAATTTTGAAGGAGGACTCTGCGAGCACAGCCTGAACGTATACAAAAACTTCAGGAACCTGCTTGAAATGAAAGAGGTTGAGCTTGACGAAAAAAGCGTAATTATAACCGCCCTTCTCCATGATCTTTGCAAGTGCAACTATTATTTAAAGGAAGAACGAAACAGAAAAGTTGACGGTGTCTGGGAAACTTACACACAGTGGACAACAAACAAGTCGCCTTCCCTGCCCCTGCCCCATGCATCGCGTTCTATAAGAATGATAAAAAGCTATATACCGCTAAAATTTACCGAGGAGCTCATCATTTTTTACCATATGGGTCCTTTCGGCGGCGAGGATTACGAATACAGAAACATGATGCAGCTGGCATTCGAAAAATACCCCGCAACGCTTCTGTTTTATCTTGCGGACACGATGTCTTCGTATATAGACGAAAAAATAATCGAACAATAAAAATAAAATATATAAAAAAACGGCTGAACGGGTTTTCCGTTCAGCCTTGTTTTTTCTAAGTGATCACAGTTTTTCAACGTATTCCTTGAAAAGACGCACGTAGATCCTATAGTTTTCAAGGGATACCTCCGGCGGTGTCTGGTGGTCAACAGACGGGATATACCCCCCGCTTTGCATTACCGGAAGTATGCGCTCAAATTCTCTGCGCATATCCTCCTCGGTTTTTGACATTACCATTTTGTCGTATCCGCCCATCATGATGAACTCGGGATACATTTTTCTTATCTTGCAAATATCTACGCCTGCCTGTTTTTCAAGCGGATATACTCCCTGAATGCCTGCGGATAAGAGCCATGGAATCATGGTGGTTATATCGCCGTCTGAATCGACAAGAACGGGAACATCTTTTTTCTTAATTTCGGGAATTACTCTCTTATAATAAGGCGCAAGAAACTCGTCAAACAGTTCCTGCGACAGCATGGGTCCGTGATTATACGACATATCCTCGGCAAATCCGACAAAATCAGGCGTATCGACCTCATAAAGAGCCTTGATTGCGCGGATATTGAAGTCAGCCAGATCGGAATTTATCCTTTTCAGCAGTTCAGGGTAGTCGTAAAACGAGAACAGATGCTCTTCAATTCCGAAAAGTCGCCTCGGGAACCAGAAAAACCCGTCAAGCCATATGCGGACGGAAAAATCGCCGTTTTCATGTCCCTGTTTAAATCTTCTTGCGGTATTTACGAGATTTTCTATCGGGGCATCGGAATAAAGTCCGTTTTTCACAAGCTCTTCATAGTCTTTTTCATCCCGAACGGGATTGCCCTCATGCTCATAATGCGGTATTCCGGGGGATGCGACGAAGCAATAAAGCTTTTCAAGTCCGAAATATTCAAGGCTTTTATCCGTATCAAACGAAGGGTCAAGTCCCTCTGTTTTCCAGCGGTTAAACGTTTTATCCCACCATGCCGCCCATTCTATCAGAGGAACGCGATCCGGTTTTTCAAAGCGAAGGACCTTGCAGAAACGCTCTCGAGGTGTCATAGCATATTCTCCTTATATAATTATATGGAAGTATCTTCTTTCATTGCTGCCGAGAAAGCCTCATAGACCTTTTCAACGGTTGCGGGACCTTCGAATATTTTTTTACCGTTTACAAAAAAGCAAGGAACATAATAGTAATCGAATTTATCCGCCGTTGCGGGATCGAGGGATTCTTCTATTTTTTTAATCTTTACCTGCTTAAACTCTGGATAACGTTCTACAACGCTGCGAATTATTCTGTCCGCCTTTGAACAGTGCGGGCAGCTGCTTAAATAAAAATAAAGAATTTCTTTCATGATTTTCCTCTCAATCATATCTGAAGCCGTCCGCGGCAACCTGTATTACTTCGGTTTCCGCATCTGCGCTAAGTCCTATTCCCGTTGCCACAAGAGTATTTTTGTTTATGTATTCGGTACTTCTCGCAAAGCCTCCCGAAAAGACCACGCTGTATTCGTTGAATCCCGTTCCGTTAACATACAGGCTGTTGCCGATCATAGTAACAGACGTGACTTTTGTTTCATCAGCCCCGATAGCCATTTCAGCGTTTTCACATATCGCGCCTGAGTAATTTTCACCGAACAGTATATCATATTGAAAAAGTTCTGTTATGGTGTCGTAATTACTGTTGTCTGAATATGCGGAATGGCACGACGGCATAACGCCGCCGGAAATACCGATGAGTTCAAAAAGCCTCGAAGAAAGCTGATAAGCCTCAATATCTCTGTCATCACCGGTCAGTCCGTAATTTGACCAGATAATATACTCTGACGTGAAAAGGTTGCCGTGAGTCAGAGTATCGTTTTCAAGTCCGGCAAGACAAGGGAGATGATCACCGTATAATACGAGAACAACGGGTTCTTCAAAGCTTTCAAGATAAGAAACGAGAGCCCCGACGAACATATCAACGTCATGTATTTCGTTGACATAATACTCATATTCGGCACGGCACGATTCGTCTATTCCTTTTGCGGTTATCTCCGAATGTATGTCGGGATCGTTTGGATAGCTGCCGTGGGACTGAACGGTCACGCAGAAGATAAAATCTCTGCCATCGCTTTTTTCAAGCGTTTTTTCTATATAAGGCAGCATTGCCTTATCCCTTACCCAACCCTTAAAGTTCTTTTCGGTATCCGTCATAAACTCAACCGGGATAAACCGGTCAAAACCGAGACGTGGATAAACAGTATTTCGGTCATAGAATGTGCCTTCATAATTATGGAGTGCAGTGGCGGTATGACCGTAGCCATGAAGGACCGTTGCAACGGTTTCGCAGTTTTTTTTCTGAAGAACGGATTTATACGGGTATTCGCCAAGTCCGAAATGGTCTATATTCATACCTGAAAGAACTTCGAACTCCGTGTTTACGGTTCCTGCACCGACATAGGGAACGACAAGAAGGCCAGAAACGGACGTTTCTTTAAGATGTGTAAATACGGGGCACGGATCGGATGAGAAGTTTGCGCCTGTAATATACTTTGCATCGAAAAAAGATTCGAGCTGAACGAATATCACGTTAGGAACATCGGTTTCGTTACGGATTTCAGTGACAGGAAGAAGCGCTTCGATTTTCTCTTTCGAATAGTCATCGGGGCGCGGCAGACCTTTATCCACAAAAGTGCGCGTGAAGCTTGCGGCAAAGCCGTATTTTTCGTAGCTGTCGTTAATATTCAACGCCTCGTTTTCGGCTGCAGAGGCGGATGGTATAACAAACACGCTGAAAGAGATCATTACCGCAGACAGAACTATAACGGTATAAAATGCGCGAAACACACCGAAAGCGTGCTGTCTGGGAAGCTTACGGTATATAAGGAAGAAACCTATCCCAGCGGAGACTATGCCGGCCGCAAGAAGGATAACGCCCAAGATACCGATATATGTTATAAGAAGATCAAGCGTGATGTTGGCAAAGTCTATCGATGTAAGGGGCACTACTCGGACACTCTGCGTCACGAAATTCGTAACGCCTATTACGATCCAGAAAAGCGCGATCACGGCAAAGCCGAAAAAACGCTTTTTCATAAAAAATGCGAAAGACAGCGTAACAAGAACGATAAGAACGTTATAAAGGAAAAGAAGCGGCGACTCGACGAGAAACGACAATCCGGCAAGAAAGCTTCGTCTGCCGAGTATTTCAAGAATAAACGTTACCGCAACAGCAATGATCACCGAGCAGAATATTTCGCCTTTTTTTATTTTGGAAACAACATTTTCCTTTATGTTGTTAAGCAGATTGTTTATCTTACTCAAAATAGTCAGACTTCCTTAAAAATGAAAGTATAATTCTTTCCGGGAAATACAGTACAGAAGCCGATATCAGGGAAAGAAGGCACAGGAGAGGAAAGAGAGATAACGGATATACGCTTGAAAGCATTATGCATCCCGCGACAAGCTGACCCGCAATATGTGCGGAAGCGCCGCTTATTCCGACGCCGAAAAGAGAGAAAACGCCTGATTTTTTTACGGCATACATCGTAACCACGGAAAAAACGATTCCCGCAAGGGAATAGAGAAGTCCCGAAAGGCGGCCGAAAAGGAGAAGAGAAATAAAGCTTTTGGCGACTCCCAAAAAAAGCGCCGGTGCAAAGCCGAAAAGATAAAGCGCCGAAACTACGGCAACGTTGGAAAGTCCGAGTTTTATACCCGGGATAAAAATATCCGAAAAGATCAGGTTTTCGGCATATGAAAGAATGAGAGATACGGCAAGAAGCATGGCAAAGACAGCTGTTTTTTTAACTTTACTTTTCATATCATCCGCTTATCGCGTCCGTTTCGCCTTCTCCCGTGATTTTTATAAGTATTTTGTTGGGAAGGCATATTATGCTTTCACCTTTTTTGCTGACAGCGCCTGAATGCTCGCATACGCCGCTCGGGCAGACAGAGTTTTCAACATGAACGCTTCCGTTTTTTATAACAACGTCCATCATGCCGTCAACATTTACCGTTTCATCTTTGTTAAGACTGCGCTCCGCAAAAAGTTCGCCGTCTCTGTAAATCTGCACAGTCTCTCCGCCTGAGCGCATAAAGAACAGAAATGCGGCTGCCGCTATACAGAAAGAAACTATTACAGCGGTGAGGATGATATCCGATTTTCGGATTTTCAGATTTTTTTCGTCCATATCAGAATTTGCTTCCGGCAAAAGAAATATATTCGCTTTCGGAATCGGTTTTTACAACAAACGGCAGCTCCCCGTCGAAAAAATCAATCTTATACATACTGGTTCTTACGCCTTTTGATCTGTATTGCCTGTTTGTGCTTATATCGACCGTGACTTCTTTGTCTGAAAGGGAGATATCCGCTACAAACATACAGATAACCGCTTTATCGGCATCATACCCGAGGGAGAGGATCTCCCGTCTGGCTGATGATGGGTCGAAATCGCCGTAATTGCGGGCGGGCTCGGGCAAAGAGGATGAAGAAAGATAATAATAGCTGTTTTCGGCGCAGTATTGCGACACGAAGTCTGTTGCAAAATCGCTGCCCTGAGATTTTTTATAGTGACTTGAACATACAACTGAGTTTGCAGAATACGTTTCCTCGGTAAGTATCAAAGGGTACTCCCCGAAAAAGGAAAGCTGCGGCAGACCGATGATATAAATAAGGCGAACGGTGTTTTTATCCGGATAAAATGCGGTAAGAGAAGGTCTGTATTTTTCATAGACCGTATCGTAGAATTCACCCTGGGTATATTCGCAGAAAGGTTCGCCGTTGCGATAAATAAAAAGCGCGGGAGATGCGTCAGAGCTATCTGCAAACGACGCGCCAGTCATATCATAATAAATATTTTCGTAATTGCTTTTCAGCCATAAAGCGCCGGTATCACCGTTGAGCCCGACGGTATAAAAGTCGTTTTCAAGAAGTATGCAGTCTTCGGTCGTATTTATATAATCCTCCGAATCAAGGGCAGAACCGTCGGTTTTTTTCTCGAGCGCTGTAAAATGCTTTTCAAGATCGGCTTCGAACGGGAGGATGATTTTTCCGTCAGAGGCGCACGATGAAAAAAGAAGCAGAAAAAAGAGTATTGCCGATACGGAAATCATTTTTTTCATTTAAATTCCGCCTCATAAATATCCGTGTTGAACGTTGACACACTGCCGTCCGAAAAAACGAACACCGCCGCGATATCGGGGTGATCTTCGATCAGTTTTTCGAGCATATCCATACCCGCTTTATACCCTGACACGAAAAGCGCGGTTGAAAGAATATCAGCCAGCGCGCCGTCTTCACAGATAACCGTAACGCTTTCGGTTCCGTTTTCCGCAGGGTAGCCTGTTTTGGGATCGAGGATATGATGGTATCTTGTGTTTTCGTAAACAAAAAACCGCTCGTATGCGCCGGACGTGATAACGTTTGTGTTTTTTACTTTTACCGAACCGATTACCGCGGATCTTCCGGACGGGTCTTTTATTCCGACAGTGAATTTTCCCTCGGGATTGCCCGGATTTTCACCGAATACGCGAATATTGCCGCCGAGATTGATTATGCCTGCCTCAACCCCGTCTTCAATGAGTTTTTCGGCAATTCTGTCCCCCGCAAAACCTTTGCCTGCCGATCCGAAATCAACACCCATGCCCTTTTTCGGGAAAAAGAGAGAATTGCCGTCAAGCTTTATCCGGTCATAGCCGATAAGAGAAACCGCGGCATCTATATCCTGCTCAGACGGAGGTGCAGTTGCTTCGCGTATGTTCCATAGCGTTACAAGAGGAGCTACGGTTATATCGTAATATCCGCCGCAAAGAGAGGAAACCGTCAGTGATTTATTGATTATAGACGCGAGAGTGTCATTGAGTTTGACCGTTTCACCGTCATTTTCGGCAGTAATGAGGTAACCGCCGCACTCCGTAAGCTCTTTTTCGGCTTCCGACAAAAGGGAAAGGCAGAGAGAAGAGGAATTATCGGGCTGTTTATAGAAAGTAAACGTCACAACGGTATCCATTGCGAAAAACGTTTCTTCAAATCTGCCGGTTGTGTTTTCACATCCGCATATGAGGACTGAAATCACGGCAGACATAATAAGAAAAAGCTTAAGGACCGAACGGAAAACTTTCATTAACAGCTCGCTTACCGCCAGCGCGATAAAGCGCTCCCCTTTCGTATTGCAGACGCAATAATAATAGATTATATTTTATATTGTTAAAAAAAATAATTCAGGACAAACGTGCGTGAACGAGGCACGAAGCTTTCCCGAATTGCAGAATCGGCACGCCGTAATAAGAATCCGATCAGCAGGATTTACAGGAAATGTAAAAGCTTTTCAGGCGCAGAGCATTGCCGGCGCCTGAAAACGGACGGATACTTTGCCCTTTTTTCGCTTACCGCTATCTGTTTTCCAAGGATTTATACTCGCGTTTTTTTGTTACGTTTTTATAAGCGGGACGTATTATCTTGCCGTTGCTGAGTATTTCCTCTATTCGATGGGCAGACCAGCCTACGATTCTCGCATTGGCGAAAATGGGCGTATAAAGTTCCTGCGGCAAACCGAGCATTGAGTAAACAAAACCGCTGTAAAAATCGATATTTGCGCTCACGCCTTTGTAGATACGGCGTTTTTCGGCTATGACCTCCGGAGCGAGACGCTCAACAAGAGCATAAAGAGCATATTCTTCGCCCATTCCCTTTTCTTCCGAAAGAGAACGGACATACTGTTTGAAAATCTGCGCTCTGGGGTCCGAAACGGAATATACGGCATGCCCCATTCCATAAATAAGTCCGCTTTTATCGAAGGCGTTCTTTTCAAGCAAAGCTGCAAGATATGCCCGAACCTCGTCCTCGTCATTCCAGTGGCGGACGCATTTTTTCATGTCCTCGAACATCTGGGTGACTTTTATGTTTGCGCCTCCGTGTCTCGGTCCTTTAAGAGAACCGAGGGCTGCGGCGATTGCGGAATAAGTGTCGGTATAAGAAGAGGTGACTACACGCGCAGTAAAAGTTGAGTTATTTCCTCCGCCGTGTTCGGCGTGAAGGACAAGCGCAAGATCAAGTATTTTCGCTTCAAGCTTGCTGTAAGCGGAATCGGCGCGAAGAAGATGAAGTATGTTTTCGGCGGTAGAGAGTTCCGGTCTCGGGGTATGTATAAACAGGCTCTGTCCGTCGTGATAATATCTGTAGGTCTGATATCCGTATACTGAAAAAAGCGGAGACAGGGCAATAAGCTCAAGGCACTGTCTGAGCACGTTAGAAACGGATATTTCATCGGGATTGTCGTCGTAAGCATACATTGTGAGAACACTTCTTGCAAGAGTGTTCATCATATCTTTGCTTGGCGCCTTCATTATGATATCACGGACAAAATTCGTAGGCAATGTTCTGTATTCGGCAAGGATATTTTTGAAATTTTCAAGTTCGCTCCGCGAAGGAAGCTCGCCGAAAAGCAGAAGATAAGCCGTTTCTTCAAAACCGAAACGGTCGTCTGCCATAAACCCGTTGACGATATCGTGTATCTCATATCCGCGGTAGTAAAGTTTTCCTTCGCACGGAACAAGGTCGCCGTCGTCTATGATATACGCTTTTACTTCTGATATCTCGGTAAGTCCTGCCATAACGCCTTTTCCCGAAATATCGCGAAGACCGCGCTTTACGTCATATTTTTCGTAAAGATCGGGGGTTATACGGTTTATGCATTTTTCCGAAAGAGCGGTTATGTAGGCGGTGATTTCGTTGAAATCGGAATCATGGTTTTTCATAATCGTTCCTTTCAAGGTATAAACGAGTCAGTGGAGTTTTCGTGAGGTAAGGGTGTTTTTGAGAAGCATCGTTATCGTCATCGGTCCCACTCCGCCGGGGACGGGGGTAATGAATGAGGCAACGTTGCAAGCACCGTCAAAATCGACGTCTCCTGTGAGCTTGCCGTTTTCGTCTCTGTTCATGCCAACGTCGATAACTACCGCGCCCGGCTTGATCATATCGGCTGTTATAAAGCCGGCTTTTCCGACAGCGGCTACGAGTATGTCGGCATTTGAAGTGATCTCTTTAAGATTTTTTGTTTTTGAATGGCATACGGTAACTGTTCCGTCAGCATGCAGAAGAAGCATTGCCATGGGTTTGCCGACGATATTGCTTCTGCCCACGACCACGCAGTTCTTACCCGAGATATCGGTTCCGGTAGAAGCGATAAGCTCCATGATGCCAGCGGGGGTGCACGGCGCAAGAGAATACGTGCCGAGCATTATTCTGCCGACGTTTACGGGAGAAAAGGCGTCAACGTCCTTTGAAGGATCTATGGTATCCACGATCTTTTTATAGTCGATATGCTTCGGAACGGGAGACTGAACAAGAATTCCGTCTATGTCGGTATTTGCGTTGAGCTTATTTATAAGAGCAATAAGCTCATGCTCGGACGTTGTTTCGGGGAGGAGGTATTTTTCGGAATAAAAGCCGACTTCGGCGCATGCTTTTTCTTTGTTTTTAACGTATACCTGAGACGCAGGATCTTCGCCGACGAGTATTACGGCAAGTCCGGGCGCTCTTCCGTGCTCCTTCATTTTTTCAACTTCGTGGCGTATTTCTTCGCGAAGACGCGCTGAAACGAGTTTTCCGTCTATTATCTGTGCCATAACCTGGTCCTCCGTAAGAATCAGTTGTTTTTGCCGTCCGAAGAATTGTCGGAATCGGCGCTTTCGGGACGGAAGATGTTTCCATCGTCTTCTGTCTGAGCAACGCCCCTGTGCGCTTCAAGAGAAGCAACGAAAAGGTCCGTTTCATTTACAGAGTCATTTTCGATTATCTCTGCGCCGTCATGTTCGAATACGGGAGAATAAGTGCCCTCTCTGATCTGTTTCTTCTCTGCCATTCTCTCGGTAAATCTGCGCCATACACCGAGACGGACAAGTATAAACAATACGCAGCTGACAACAAAGAAGAGTATACCTATAACCTGTGAAATGCGGATTACTTCGCCTATTTTAAGACTGTCGGCGCGAAGTCCCTCAATAAATGCTCTGCCGAGTCCGTACCAGCCCATATAAAACAAGAAGCATTCGCCGTATTCTTTTTTGAATTTTTTAATAATGAAAACGGCGATAAGGAAGCCGATTATGTTCCACAGAGACTCATAGAGGAACGTGGGATGGACAGGACCGATGATCCGGTCTGAAAGCGTGACCTCGTTTGTTGCAGAATCAAGGAAATAACGCTGTATGGTCATACCCCACGGAGCAGTCGTTGAAGAACCGTAAGCTTCGCCGTTGACGAAGTTGCCCCAGCGGCCGATTGCCTGACCGATGAAAAAGCCGAAGGAAGCGCAGTCGAACATTGCGAGCGTATTGAGCTTTTTTACTTTGCAAAATACAAGACCCGTGGCAAATCCGGCGATTATGCCGCCGTAGATCGCAAGTCCGCCGTTTCTGAAGTTGATAACGTCCCAGAAAGACTCAAATGAATCAAGTTTCATCAGAACGTAAAAGAGACGCGCGCCTACAAGACCTATCGGGACAGCCCAAAGGGCGACGTCAACGATATTGTCGCTTTTTACCTCAAAGTCTTTCGCACGCCACATGCAAAAGCCGATGGCGAGTATCATGCCGATGGTGATGATAACGGCATACCAGTAAATATCGAGCCCTGTGCCGAAGATATTGTGGATCGCGACACGGTCGATACGCATATCGTATATCCCCAGACCAGGAAATTCGATGATATTTGTTGTTCCAGTCATTTCAAACGCCTCTGAATTATATTTCAATATGTTGATATTATTTTTTATTATACCTTTTTTTATATAAAATGTCAATACGGTTTCGTAGACTGCGTGCATTTTAATATTTGTGCCACAATGCTCAGACGTTTTTTTGGTGTTGACTTTTTAGCTCACATGTGATATGATAAGACAACGATAATCAGCGTTCCATCCGCTTTGACACAGCATTTAAAACAACCGAAAACCTTTACATTATTATTTAAGGAGGCGTTACCATGTACGATGTAGGAATAGACATTTCTCACATCCCATTCAGCAGATACGGAGCGTATGCCGCGATCGCGGCTGTACCGGCAAACGAAGAAAGGACATCTTTTAAAGAGCTGATACTTCTTTATGCGAAACTCAGAGGCGGGGAAAGCCCGATCTTCTCACTGAAAGTCGGCACAGACGAACATTCGGCGTTCAGCTGCACGGCAGATCCGGGTTCGGTAACCATAAAAACGGAAACCGGAAGCGCAACGCTTTATATACGCGATGACGATACGATAATAATAGAAAGCAACGGGCTTGATTTTCATATCGAGTCGCTTCACAGAGGCACATACGGAACAGAATACGGCGAAAACAAATATTCTCTTATCATAAATCCATACAGCGTATTTGCAACAGTATACGTTCTTGAAGGCGAGAGCACGCTTATTGCCGACCCGAAGTCAAAAATGGTTATTAAAAGGGATATGGATTTTCACTGCGTGAACGGCAAAGCATGCGTAGGAATAACAATGACGCTCAAGCAGCCCAAAGACCTTCCGCTGCCCGTTATTCCGTCAAAGGATATTGCGGATATCAAAGACGAGTGGTGTCAGTTCGCGGAGCAGATGGAAGATCTGAAAAGCGACGATGAGAAGACTGCGGCGTTTACGCTTCTGACATGGTATAACCTTTGGTCAAGCTTTGTAAGGGCAGACGATATTTACTACAGAGACAGCATGCTGATGTCCAAAAAAGGCATGAGCGCGCTATGGAGCTGGGACCACTGCTTCAATGCGTTGGCGATCGCCCGCTGCCGCGACAGGGAATTTGCAAAGAAGAAGGCTTTCGATCAGTTTGCGGCTCCCTTCTGGCTGCAGACAGACAAAGGCGTGCTGCCCGATATGTGGAACCCCGACAATATTACGAGATGGGGAACAACGAAGCCTCCCGTCCACGGATGGTGCTTTTCAAGACTGATGGACTATTTTGATTTTGATGAAACAGAGTTGAAAACAGTTTACGGATGGCTTGAAAAATGGACTTCCTGGTGGATCAATTACAGTGATACGGACAATGACGGTATTCCCGATTATCCTCAGGGATGTGACAGCGGCTGGGACAACTCTTCGCTGTTCGATCTCGGTTTTTACTGTGAAACGCCCGATCTGCCGGCATATCTTATTATGCAGATGAACACTCTGGCAAGAATTTCAAGAAAACTCGGAGACGAGTCCACGGCGCTTGAGTGGGATAAAAAGGCTGAGGAAATGCTTGAACGCTTTATTAAGCACAGCTATAACGGCGAACGCTTCATTCCGAAGCTCAGCATTTCGCACAAATGTCAGGAAAATCCGACAAGCCTGCTTTCGCTAATGCCCCTGGTCCTCGGTGACCTTCTGCCGAAAGATATTTTTGACAAGCTTGTTGTTATCCTCAAGAGAGATTTCCTCACAGACAACGGTCTTGCCACGGAGATGCCTACAAGCCCCGAATACAATCCTGACGGATACTGGCGCGGACCCATATGGGCACCTTCGACGTATCTTATCGTTGACGGACTCAGACGCGGCGGATATGAAGACCTCGCAAAAGAAATTGCGGAAAAATACTGCAATATGTCATGCAACAGAGCTAAAGGCAACTATGAAAACTTTGATGCGCTCTCGGGTGTGGGACGCCGCGCGCCCGGCTACACATGGTCTGCAAGCGTTTATATGATGCTTATGGGCGAATATTTAAATAAGTAAATAAACGGCACTTTTTACGCGGGGAGTTTCCGAAACTCCCCGCTTTCTTTTTTTATTTAACACAATTCGCACCCTTTTCTTGTCACACATCTGACACAAAGAACGAATATACTATAGTCAAAGGTCAAAGAAAGTCAAAGTCAAATAAAGACCTTAATCCTGATAGAAAGGGACGGTGAAATATGAAGACGAGCGATGTGATAGGCGCGTTCATCTTAAAGATGCTTGATGAGGCGAACGGTGATCTTGAACTGAAGCGAAACGAGCTTGCCCAGCAGTTCGGAGTAGTTCCAAGTCAGATAAATTACGTTATATCGTCGAGATTCACACCGGAACAGGGGTTCAGGATAGAAAGCAGGCGCGGAGGCGGCGGATATATAAAAATCACGCGTGTAACGTTTGCCGACGAAAGATACAGACAGCTGATGCACGTTGTAAACGGTA
This sequence comes from Clostridiales bacterium, assembly GCA_016281915.1. Classification (GTDB taxonomy): domain Bacteria; phylum Bacillota; class Clostridia; order Oscillospirales; family UBA644; genus HGM12619. The sequence goes on along the minus strand of JAEEJO010000039.1, from coordinate 24,510 downwards.
TAGGAAACGAGCTGACGCAGTTTGATGCATTCCTGTTTTTGAAAAACCTTGAATCCTACGGGTTTATCGATAAGCGAACGCACGCCCTTGCGCGAGCGGCGGTTTCAGACAACACTCTTTCTGCCGTGCCCGCGGAAATAAGAGACCAGGTAAGAGCGTCAATTACAAAGTCATTGCTTATGGCATGACCGATCATCAAGAAAAATATACCGAATATAAAGGAGATAGATTGTTATGTTATGCGACAACTGTAAGAAAAATAAAGCGACCACATATTTCAAGAAGACCGTAAACGGAGAAACGACGGAAACATTCCTCTGTGAAGACTGCGCAAAGAAGCTCGGCATAGGAGCCGGAATGATGTTCAAAAACGGCGGATTTGCAGATTTTGACGGATTCGACTTTTTCCTTCCCGACCTCTTCAAGCCAACCCGTCTTGGAACGGAAAAGAAATGCGAATGCGGAAGAACATTCAGCGAGATCGCAAAGACCGGTCTTGTAGGATGCGAGAAATGCTATGAAACATTCAAAAAAGAGCTTGCATCAACTTTAAGAAAGATGCACGGCGCAACGACTCATAAGCCGAGAATCGAAGCTTCAAAGAAGGCTGATCCTCAGGCGGAAATAAAGGCACTGAGAGACAGAATGTCAAGAGCGATAAAAGAAGAGAACTTCGAAGAGGCCGCACGTCTGCGTGACGAGATCAAGGCAAGAGAAGAAAAATGAGGAGGTAAGAGCCATGAAAAATGCCGTATCCACAAGAATTCGTTTTGCAAGAAACCTTGCAGGCGTTAAGTTTTTAAGTTCCATGACTTCAAAAGAGAAACGTGAACTTCTTCTCAGAATAAAGGACGAAGCAAAAAAAACAGGCGATTTTGATTTTATAGATATGTCAGCTCTTTCGGATATCAGAGCAGGAGAGCTTGTAGAGAAGCATCTGATCAGTCCGGAATTTGGAGAAAACAGGGAAGACTGCGGTGTTCTTCTGAGCAAAGACGGCGAAACGAGCATAATGATAAACGAAGAGGATCATCTCAGAATTCAGGTAATCATGCCGGGAGAATGCCTTGAAGAAACCTTCAGGAAAGCTAAAGAACTCGAAAAACAGCTTGATGAAGTACTCCACTTCGCTTACTCCGAAGAGCTTGGCTACCTCACCCACTGTCCGTCAAACATCGGTACGGGCATGAGAGCATCGGTAATGATCCATCTGCCGGCAATGACCGAAACCGGAGCAATAGGCAGACTTCCCTCCGTTCTTTCTCAGAACGGTCTTACCCTGAGAGGTCTTTACGGCGAAGGAACACGCGCAGGCGGCGCGATCTATCAGATTTCAAACCGCGTATCGCTCGGTCTTTCAGAAGAAGAGATAATAGAACGCCTGTCCGCGATGGTCAAAAAGATCGAAGAAACCGAAAATTCTCTCGCAAAGAAGCTTTTTGAAAACGAACAGACAGTCGACCGTGTATCAAGAGCGCTCGGTATTCTGAAATATGCAAGGTCTATATCGTCATCCGAAGCGCTGAAGCTTCTTTCGGATGTCAGATTCGGCGCTGAAAACGGAGTTCTTGACAACGATATTTCGGTAATAGACAAGCTTTCGTATGAAGTACAGCCGTGCAGCATGGAAATTGCGGCAGACGGCAAGAACAGAGACGCCGTAAGGGCGGACAAAATAAGAAACACACTGTAATCATGTGATCGCAACACGATCGCAGACAGGGAGGTGCTGGATATGAATGATTTTTCGAATAAAGCCGCAGAGGCGCTGAATTTATCGGTAGAAGCCGCAAGGCAGTTAGGTCACGGATATGTCGGAACAGAGCATCTGCTCTACGGTCTTTCGAGGGCTGACGACTCGGTTTCGTCATCGGTCCTTACAGAAAGAGGAATCACACCGGAATATGTTATCGAAAAGATAACGGAGCTTATCGGGACCGGTTCGCCGTCTTACGTCAACGGCAGCGACATGACTCCGAGGCTCAAAAAAGTAATTGAAAACTCGGTTTATGAGGCAAGAAATCTCGGCTACAATATGGTAGGCTCTGAGCACCTGCTTATCGCCCTTCTGAGAGAAGGCGAAAGCAAGGCCTCGGAAATAATAAGCTCAGCTGCAGATCCTTCCGATATACTCGAAGACGTTTACGACAAGCTCGGAGTTGCGGGATCGAAGACAGGCAGCGGAACAGAAAACGCAAGGGCAAAAAAGAGCAACACCCCTACCCTCGACAATTTCGGCAGAGACCTTACGGAGCTTGCTTCGTCGGGTAAGATCGACCCGATAATAGGCAGAAGCGAAGAGATAGACAGGGTAATAAGGATACTCAGCAGAAGAACGAAGAACAACCCGTGCCTTATCGGTGAGCCGGGCGTAGGAAAAACGGCGATAGCCGAAGGTCTGGCGCAGCATATCGTTGACGGAAGAGTTCCGGAAACGCTGAAGAACAAAAGGGTTGTAACGCTTGATATAGCGTCCATGATAGCCGGCTCGAAATACAGAGGCGATTTTGAGGAACGTATCAAAAACGCCATAGACGAGGTTACAAAAAACGGCAACGTTATATTGTTTATCGATGAGATACACGTTCTGATCGGCGCGGGAGCAGCCGAGGGTGCGGTAGATGCGGCAAACATCCTCAAACCGTATCTTGCCAGAGGCGAGCTGCAGGTAATCGGGGCGACGACTCTTGACGAATACAAGAAGCACATCGAAACCGATGCCGCGCTCGAAAGAAGGTTTCAGCCGATAATCGTCGGAGAACCTTCCGTAGAAGACGCGATCGAAATCCTTAAAGGTATCCGTGATAAATATGAGGCGCACCACGGCGTAAAGATCTCTGATGATGCCCTTGTTGCGGCGGTAAAGCTTTCCAAACGGTATATTCAGGACAGATTCCTGCCGGATAAAGCCATAGACCTTATAGATGAAGCAGCGTCCAAGGTAAGGATAGACAACCTTACTACTCCGCCTGACCTGAAGTCTATAGAAGACGAAATAGCAAAAATACGCGCCATGAAGGACGACGCGGCAAAAGATCAGAAATTTGAAGAGGCAGCAAGACTGCGTGACGAAGAAAGAACAAAGATAAAAGAGCTTGAAGAACTCAAAAAATCAAAAGAAAGCACTTCGTCCGCAAACCTCATAGTTACCGAAGAGGATATCTCGGATATCATATCTTCTCAGACAGGTATTCCGGTAAAGAAACTGATCGCAGAAGAAAGCGAACGGCTTCTTAACATGGAAAAGATACTTCACGAACGCGTCGTAGGTCAGGACGAAGCAGTAGCGGCAGTATCAAGAGCGATAAGAAGAGGCAGAGTGGGACTCAAAGATCCGAAGAGGCCGATAGGTTCTTTCCTCTTCCTTGGTCCGACCGGCGTAGGTAAAACGGAGCTTTCAAAAGCGCTTGCCGAGGTAATGTTCGGGGATGAAAACGCGATGATACGTGTTGATATGTCCGAATATATGGAAAAGCACAACGTTTCGCGTATGATAGGTTCGCCTCCGGGATACGTAGGCTTTGAAGACGGCGGACAGCTTACCGAAAAAGTAAGAAGAAAGCCTTACAGCGTAATTCTTTTTGATGAAATCGAAAAAGCTCATCCGGACGTATTCAATATCATGCTCCAGATCCTTGACGACGGTATGGTAACGGATGCAAAAGGAAGAAAGATAGACTTTAAAAACACCGTTATCATCATGACGAGCAATATCGGAGCAAAACAGATAGTTGACAGACAGCAGCTCGGTTTTGCCCCGACAGAAGACAGCTTCAAGCGTACTCAGGAAACGATCCGCGGAGACGTTACCGATCAGTTGAAAAAGACGTTCCGCCCCGAATTCCTTAACAGGATAGATGATATCATCGTTTTCAGCCAGCTGAGCAGGGACGACATCAAAGAGATCGCAAGACGTCTCACCTTCTCGGTATGCGCAAGACTTAAAACGCTCGGAATCAATATGACGGTCGACGAAAGCGCCACGGAGCTGCTTGCGGAAAAAGGCTTTGACGTTTCATACGGCGCAAGACCTCTGAAGCGTGCAATACAGTCCATGATAGAAGACAAGATCTCTGAAAAGATGCTTGAAGGAACGATCAGGGACGGCGACACGGTAAAGGCGATTGCAAAAGACGGAGCAATAGAGTTTGTGAAGGAGCAATAAAGGATATTATTCACAAAAAGCCATAATCATGCCACAGGATATTTGTGGAAAATGACTATTGCAAATTTAAAGTTTTATGATATAATATCTGTAGTTTGGCACTCGGAGACCGTAAGTGCTAAAAATGAAAAAGCTAAAAAATATTTATTATAGTTTCGAGGAGGAAACATCATGACAATTGAACCTTTGGCTGACAGAGTCGTTCTCAAAATGGTAGAAGCCGAAGAAACGACAAAAAGCGGCATTATCCTTACCGGCTCAGCAAAAGAAAAACCCCAGATCGCAGAGGTCGTTGCGGTAGGTCCCGGCGGAATAATCGACGGAAACGAAATAGGCATGTACGTTAAAAAAGGCGATAAAGTTCTCACAAGCAAATATTCAGGCACTGAAGTTAAGCTCGACGACGTTGAATATACGATCGTAAAGCAGAGCGACATACTCGCAATAGTCAAATAACGGAGGAAAATAATAATGTCAAAAGAAATTCTTCACGGTGAAGATGCGCGCAAGGCTCTTCAGAAGGGCGTTGACACTCTTGCCGATACAGTTAAGATCACACTCGGCCCCAAAGGCAGAAACGTAGTTCTCGATAAAAAATTCGGTTCTCCCCTCATCACAAACGACGGCGTTACGATCGCAAAAGAGATCGAGCTTGACGATGCTTTTGAAAATATGGGCGCACAGCTTGTAAAAGAAGTTGCCACGAAAACAAACGACGTTGCAGGCGACGGAACCACGACCGCAACTCTGCTCGCTCAGGCTCTTATCAATGAGGGCATGAAGAACGTAGCTGCAGGAGCAAACCCGATGATCCTTAAAAAAGGTATTCAGAAGGCAGTTGCTGAAACAGTTGCTGAAATCAGAAACAACGCAAAGAAAGTAAACGGACCCGAGGATATCGCAAGAGTTGCTACGATCTCCGCAGGTGACGAATATATCGGTCAGCTTATTGCAGACGCTATGGCTATGGTAACATCCGACGGCGTTATCACCGTTGAGGAAAGCAAGACCGCCGAAACAACAAAAGAAGTTGTTGAAGGTATGATGTTTGACCGCGGATATATCACACCATACATGGTAACTGATACAGATAAGATGGAAGCTGTTATCGACGACGCTTATATCCTTATCACCGACAAAAAAATAAGCAACATTCAGGAGATACTTCCCCTTCTCGAACAGATCGTTCAGAGCGGCAAGAAGCTCGTTATAATCGCAGAAGACATCGAAGGCGAAGCTCTTTCGACCCTTATCGTAAATAAACTCCGCGGCACATTCACATGCGTTGCTGTTAAGGCTCCCGGATTCGGTGACAGACGTAAAGAAATGCTCAGAGATATCGCTATCCTTACGGGCGGCGAAGTAATCAGCGAAGAGCTCGGTCTTGAACTCAAGTCCACCACCGTTGAACAGCTCGGCAGAGCACGCCAGGTTAAAGTAACAAAAGAAAACACCATCATCGTTGACGGCTGCGGCAACAAAGACGAGATCAAAGCCCGTATCTCTCAGATCAAGGCAGCTATCGAAACAACAACTTCCGATTTCGACAGAGAGAAACTTCAGGAACGTCTCGCAAAGCTTTCCGGCGGCGTAGCAGTTATCAAAGTAGGCGCTGCAACCGAAACTGAGATGAAAGAGAAGAAGCTCCGTATCGAAGATGCTCTCGCAGCTACAAAAGCAGCTGTTGAAGAAGGTATCGTAGCAGGCGGCGGAACGGCTTACATCAACACAATGCCGAAGCTTGAAAAACTCGTTGACTCTCTTGAAGGCGACGAAAAGACAGGCGCAAGCATCGTTCTTCGTGCTCTCGAAGCTCCCATCAAGCAGATCGCGGCAAATGCAGGCATCGAAGGCGCCGTAATTATCGAGAAGGTCAAGAATTCCGATAAAAACTGCGGATATGACGCTCTTCACGAGAAATACGTCGATATGTTCTCTGCAGGTATCGTTGACCCCGCAAAGGTTACACGTTCAGCTCTTGAAAACGCTGCTTCAGTAGCTTCCATGGTTCTCACAACCGAAAGCCTTGTAGCAGAAAAGAAAGAACCCGTAGCTCCCGCAGCACCCGCTGCAAACCCCGGCATGGGCGGAATGTATTGATCTGAAAACTTCAGAACAACTGAAAGATAACGTTAAACCCCTCGGAAAACTCCGAGGGGTTTGTTTTTGTTTATTGATGTTTCAGCAAAGCGGCGGGCAAAGATAAATATCTGAAGTGAAATCGGTATGTTCTTTGTCAAACAGAAGAATCCATACGCGAATATCTCTGTCCGTCATATTTTTTGTGATCGGGAAATAATAGGTGTAGCACTTATCGGTTTTTCTTACCGAATACTCCCAGACGTTTGAAGGGAATGACGGAGAACGGTCCGGAGCACCGTAAACGGTTCCCATGCAATCGATCACAGCATACGCTCCTTCAATACCGTGTGTTCCTTCAAGCGCAACGGAAAGATACGAACCTTCCTGCCAATCTTCCGAGCGGACACGAACAACGGTCTGCTGAGCACCTATTACGGGACGGCTTTCTGTTGAAGGAAGAAGATTATTTACTCTGGGAGCTTTCAGCGTAATCTCTTTACCGTTCTTGAAAAGAGAAATACGGTAGATTCTGTAAACCGGATTCGGCATTCTGAAATATCTGACGGGTGAAGGCAGAGAGAAGGAAAGAACGCATCTTTTGCCTCTGATGGGGATGATCTCATCATAGTCGGTATTAACTATCAGATTATTATTAACCGTTTCGTCCTCTGCAGTATCGACGTCACGAACACGGCGATCGAAACATTTCGTCCAGTTCAAAAGATCGTCGGAAATATCAGCTGATTCCGGCGGATTATTTTCGGGAGACTCCCGTACGGGAACATCCGGAGAAAAATACTCGATCTCAACAGTGTCAGCATTGAAAACGTCGCCGAAATCGATACGCAGACAACCGTTATCTGTTCTCAGTCCTCCGAAACGGAACAATGAGACGCCGTCAAAGAATGTATCTTTTTTTCCGTCGAAAGCGAATGCACCTTCACAACCTCTAAGAAAATATGTTTTTTGATTAAAGAACATATCTCTTGCTTTTTGGACCTCGGGAATCGCTGTCTCCCCTGCCCGACGAAGCGAACGTATTTCAAGAGAGTCGTGATCCATTGTGAAAAACGCTGTTTCGGCAAGCTTTACGGCTGTTGTGGGAACCGGAACGGCAGACGCAGTACCTAATTTTTTGATCTCGTATGCGGTATTGACCTGTTCGTATTCCGAAAGGCCTATCATACGGTGAGGCTTGTCGCAAAGAAGTTTAGGAGCCTTGGCAGAATCGCAGATCTCGAGCAATACAGCCCTGAACGGATCTACGGTAATTTCGGTCTCGGAGCCGTATTCGTATTCACCGAGAAGCTGAATATACGGATGGCGAATAATTACCGAGACTTTTTCGCATTTATCAAGACCGATCTCTTCGTCAAGCTTAACATTGACAGATTTTTTCTTCCACGATGCATTGCCGAAAGAAACGAGTCTTCTTTCTCCGTTTCCGCGGCTTACCGCATTGGGTCCGTATTTTTCTTCATCGAGTATAAAACCTTTTACCAGTATTTCGTTGTATTGACGGTGAAGATTATATATATACGCAAGCTTTGCGTGCTCATCGTCGCGCAAAAGCCACGGATTGCCGTATATTTCAGGCGAAAGAATAAGGTTTCTGTTAAATGCCTGATATATAAGGTCATCTTCGAATCTGTCCATGCAAGAAGAAAGGCATACGCCGTGGTCTTCGCTGAGACGCTGCAGCCCGGGGACTTCACCGCGTGTAAATATAAATGCCCTGTGATGCGGCGCGGTGCACGGGTTGCATATATGGACGTCTACATATGTTTCAACGCCCTGCCAGAGGAACGTTGTCAGATATTTTTCACACTCGCCGAAATCAATACGGTGGTTAAGTGCGATAAGCTCGGGCTGATATTTTCTGCACTCTTCCATCATTTTTGCAAATTCAGGGCGTTTTTCCTGTCTGAGTCCGGAGCATGCGGCGTCCAGCTTAAACAGAGCAAAACCGTAATCACGGCAGAACGTTATCATTGTTTCGCGGCGTTTATCGGCATCTTCTTTTGTGTCTCCGAATCCGTCGGGTCCGCCCCACATTCCGAGTTTTGTACCGATCGAAGAGGCAGAAGATACTATGTTTTTAAAACCTTCCGGGAATTTTTCTCTTATAAGAGGCAATCTTTCCGAATAGTATTTACCGCTGAACGTATCGAGGTTTCCCGCGTCAAAGGCGTAGATATCAAGCTGCATCCCGTATTTTTCTTTAAGCCAGCGAAAATAATCGAGGTTTACAAGCGTCTGTTCTTCGGTTGACCCTTCGTTTGTATTGTTTATCCACGAGAAATACTGTGCCTTGGACGGAGTAAGTTCATCAGCGCCCGCAGTTTTTCTGTCTTTAGCAGCCATAATTATTCTCCCCTGTCAAAAAATAATTATTTTATTCTTATTGAGTTTATAAGATTGTACGCCTTTTGATAGTTGTCGTCAAAGTTCATCCAGCGGCTTCTGTATGTGGCGAGGATCATTTTATCGCCCTTTTTTACGGCGACCTGGAGAAGCTTGTTGCCGGAGTATTCTCCGCCCGGAGAAAAGACGAAATAATACGATTCCTGACCGCTCATATTCATTCTGCCCACGTCGAAAAGCTGGAACTGCTCAACAACGGTGCCTCTTGCATAATGACTTTTATCCGCTCTGTCAACCTGAAAATTGATCTGATCAAGTATATAGTCTTTGGGCGTTGCTATTTCATCAGAAAGAACGGAAGAAATATCCTTTATGATAACGTTATCAAGCTCAACGCCGCTGTCGCTTGCACCTGCGCGCGGAATGGTGATTTTATATCCGTCGTCGTTGGATATCTTTTGTACAGACCAGAAAGCAGGCCTCCAAACGGAAAAGAAGTCGCCCGAATACGGTTTATCGCACATAACAAGAAAAATAACAAGAGCGACAGCCACAACAATTATGATTTCTCTTTTGGTTATATATTTTGATATCAGTTTTCTGAAATCTTTGGCTCCGCTTTTCAGCTTTTCGGGAATATCCGCGATTTCAATACTGTTTTCGCCGTTATTATCGTTGTTATCCATAATCAGACCTCGATATTTATTTTTAATAATTATATCATTTTTTATCTAAGAGTAAAAGATGGAAAAAGGGAATTTTTTGTTAAATTTCAAAACTTATTGATTTTCAAATCTCTTTGTGATATACTGAACCGACGATGTTATCCCGACTATCAATCACAATATCTGACAGACGGAGGATGAAATAATGTCTGCGAAAAAAGAAAAGAACAAACGCAAACTTTATGCGGTTTCCGATGCGCATCTTGACACCCAGTGGAACTGGGATATTCAGGATACTATACGCGACTGCATAAAAAATACGCTCGAGCGCAATTTTGAGCTTATCGAGAAATACCCCGGCTATAAATTCAATTTTGAAGGTGCTTTCAGATACAGACTTGCCAGGGAATATTATCCCGACCTGTATGAAAAACTTAAAGAATACGTCAAGGAAGGCCGCTGGAACGTTGCGGGCAGCACATGGGACGCTTGCGACGTAAACATTCCGTCTTCAGAAGCGCTGATGAGGCAGGTTCTTATAGGCAACGGATTTTTCGAGCAGGAATTCGGAAAAAAAAGCACGGATATTTTTCTTACGGACTGTTTCGGATTTTCATATGCTCTGCCATCGATAGAAGCGCATATGGGTCTCAACGGCTTTTCAACTCAGAAACTCGAATGGGGCATGGGAACGCCTGTTATAAAAGACGGTAAAGTATTAAAACCGTATAAGACCGAAGAAGGTCAGAGAATGGACATAGGCAAATGGAAAGGTCCCGACGGCAACTGTGTATATACCGTTCTTGACCCGGGCGGATACGGCTGCAACTTTGATGACAACGGCAACGAAACACCTGTAAACAAAAGGCCCGAATACCTTGAAATGATAAAGAAAAACGAAGAGATATCGGGTGTCGCAAAAAAAGTCCGTTATTTCGGAACAGGCGACTACGGCGGAAGCCCGAAAGCCTCGTCGGCAAAAATGATCACGGAAGCGCTTGCAGACAACGAAAACGGTCTTTACGAAGTTGTAATGGCTTCAACGGATCAGCTTTATAATGACATCACACCCGAAGAAGATGCAAAGATGCCTGTTTATGACGGCGAACTGCTTATTCCTCACGGATACGGCGCATATACTTCAAGAACGATCAACAAGCGCTGGAACCGTAAAAACGAACTGTTGGCAGACAGCGCCGAAAGAGCGGCTTGCGCAGCTGCACTTCTGACCGGGGAAAAATATCCCGCAAAAAACTTTGATTTTGCGTGGAAGCAGTTTCTGTGGCACCAGTTTCACGACGATCTGCCCGGAACTTCCATACCGAGCGCAAACGCGTTTTCACATAACGACTATATAGTTTCCCTCAACATGTTTGCAACCGAGTTGAAGAATTCGATAGGCGCTATCTCCGAAACGCTGAAAACCGATACTGACGGAATTCCCGTAGTTGTATATAATCCGGTAGCAAACGAAGTAAACGGCACGGTAGATGTTAAAACCGAGCTCAAATCAAAACACGTTCGCGTTTATGACGCAGACGGTAATGAATATCCCGCACAGATAAAGGACGGCACAGTAACGTTGGCTGCAAAGGTTCCCGCTGCGGGCGTAAAGGTATTCTCAATAAAGGAAAGCGGAACAAGCGGCGTTCGCTCGTCACTTTCCGTAACAAAGTCTTCTGTTTCCAACGAAAGATTTACGGTTAAAATCGATAAAAACGGCGATATCTGCTCGGTATATGACAAAAAGCTCGAAAAAGAAATAATGGCAGGTCCATCGCGTTTTCAGATAACGCACGATGAGTCAAGAGTATACCCTTCGTGGGAGATAGACTATATCAGCTATACCGATAAGCCTAAATTCGTTGAAGGAAAAGCAGAAACGGAGATCGTAGACAACGGTCCCGCAAAAGTATCGCTGAAAGTTACAAGGCACTACGGCAACAGCAAGTTCGTTCAGGTTATAAGCCTTTGCGAGGGTGGAGACAGAGTTGACGTTGACTGCCGTATCGAATGGAGAGAGCAGCATTCATTCCTGAAGCTCACCTTCCCGTTCACCGCAAAGAACGAAAACGCCGATTTTGACATAGGTCTTGGCGCAATCACCCGCGGAAATACAACGTGCGAGCCGTATTACGAATATACGCATCATCAGTGGGCGGATATCACAGACAGAAGCGGAGAATACGGTGTTTCTCTGATTAACGACTGCAAATACGGTATAGATAAACCCGAAGACGGCACTCTGCGTCTGACGCTCATACATACGCCGAGTTGGGGCGCACTTTTGTGGTCCGCGCAATGCTTCCAGGATTTCGGAACAAATATTTTCAGATATTCCATAGCACCTCACGAAGGAGAAAGGACCGAAACACCGTTTAAGGCATCCGCAGTAAATCAGCCTCTTATCCCGTTTATCGCCCCCAGGCATGACGGAAAAGCGACGGAGTATTCACTTGTTTGCGCAGGCGGAAAAGAATTCACGGTAAAAGCAGTAAAGAAAGAGGAAAAAGGCGACAGAACGATAGTCCGCGTTCAGGAAATGACCGGAAAAGGCGTAAAAGACGCTGTGCTTAATTTCGGTGCAGACATTATAAAAGCGTCTGAAACAAACGGATACGAGACCGATATCAAACCCGTGAAAGCGAAAGGACGAGAGCTTAAATTTGATCTGAAGCCCTACGAGGTAAAGACGTTTGCGCTTACGTTTAAGAGTGCAGGAAAAGAGACTCGCAGAGCGGAATGTATCTCCCTGTCTTACGATAAGAGAATCACTTCTCTCAACTCAAAACGCAGTGTGGGAGACCTTTTCAACGGAATATCCATTCCCGAAGAATTATATGAAGAAAGCATAACCGTTGGCGGAATTCCGTTTGAAATGGGCAAAAAAGGAAAAATGAACGGAATGATCTGTTCGGGTCAGACAATAAAGCTTCCCAAAGGCGCAGACACTCTGTGGATAGTTGCTGCGGCAGACGGAGACAGGGATGCAGAGTTCAGACTCGGCGGCAAACGCGTATCTGTTCATATTCAGGATTTTGCCGAAAATATTGGAGAATGGGATCTTGTAGGCAGCAAACACAAGATCGCGAAAATCAAACGCGATGATCTTGCAGCATGCTATACACACTCTCACAACGCCGACGGTGACAGACTGTATCAGTTTGCTTATCTATTCAGATATTCGATTGACGTAAGGCATGTAAGGCAGATAACCTTCCCATGTGACGAAAACATCGTTGTAACCGCCGCTACCGTAACGTTTGACGATAGCTGCTCAGTAAAACCGGCAAATCTTCTTTACGATTCTTCCGAGACGGAAAAAACATTTAAAGTAACGCTAAAAACAGAGCTTGGCGAAGAGATAAAAGAGGTCGGAGCAGAAAAGACGTTCTTTGTTGAGGCTCCTCTGACATATGAAAACGGAAAAGTTTTCAAACGCTGGACAGGCGATGGAATAATCTTCACGGACGATACAAGAGCTCTTGTTGCAGTAACAAAAGACATCACGCTTACCGCCGAAACGATGGATTTCGGAAAGGATATCCTTGAAAAACGCCCCTGCAAAGCAAATATCCTCCATGAGGGGTTCAACAATCCCGAAAATGCTCTTGACGGAACGGGAAAGAGATTCTGGCAGTCAAAATTCGACGAGAACGGCGAAGCGTATATCGAAGTATTCCTTGGAGGAACAAAAACGATCTCACGCTGGCTCACTCAGGGCACGGGCGCGCGCAACGGATTTAAGCTGAACAACAGAGATTTCAGGCTTGAATACAAGATGCGCAGAGAGGACGAGTGGAAAGTCGCCGACGCCGTAAAGGGCAATACCGATACACTTACTGTCCGCGAGTTTGCTCCGGTAAAAGCGAATATCGTAAGAATTGTCTTTACAAACGATTCAAAAGACGAGAATTACAACGTTCGTCTGCACCGGTTCTGTTTGGCATAAAGAAAAACGGCATAAAAAAGAGTCTGCATATGCAGACTCTTTTTGTTTTGATCAGTTGCCTACGATCCTGTTTACGTTTCTTACCCAAGAAGCGACATTCGGGTTGAATATGTTGGTCATAAAGATAATGTCTTTCAGCGGATAATCTTTAAGCAGATCGTAAAGGTCGAAGTGGATATGTCTCGGATCGGCTACGATAATAGTGCCGTAGTGTTCGCAAAGAAAAGGAACGAAAGCGCATCCGTAAGAATCCTTTATAACAAGAACGGTCATATCCCTCGGGTTGTCGGGAACGTTTATGATAGTATAAGGGTTGTCGCCCGTTATAAACGCAGGGTAACCTCTCCACGATGTTCTGACACAGCCGTTGTATTTTACAACGTCTCCGCTGCTCTCATATACCGTCATATCGTTTTTCTTTGTGGGAAGATATGCGTATAGCTCGTCGCTGAACCCCTTGACGCGCTCATCCTCTACCATTGACGACGCGGAGCCTTTCCATGCGGAATTAAGAAGCTTTTCCTCCATATCCTCAATAGGCGTAGGCTCCAGTCCGACTGATTTTGCAAATTCCGCATAGGCGTAATACGCGCCACGAGCGGTCCAGTGATGGTCAGACCTGTAATAGATATACTCGTCTCTGTGTGCGAAGAGCGCAGGATAAACATTGACCTTGTTGATATTGTCGCCGCAATAGGAATTGATAGTTTCGATCATTGCGTTCTGATCGGTTATTCTCTTTCTTATGCTTTCGTTATCTATCATTCCGGAAGAAAGAGGAGCAACTAAAATCGTTATGCGGGAATCCTTGAAAAGCTCTGCATAATGGTCGATCGCATCGCCGTATTTTTGCGCTGTCGATTTGACAAGATACGGGATTGAATGAACAGCGTTTTTGTAAATGATATATCCGTCTGAAAGGAACTCTGCTTTGTCGGAATTGCTTCCCGTGTCAACTGTTTGAGGCGGTGTTGCGTCGGCGGGAGCGGGAGACGCAGGCACGGCAGGCTCGGGCACGGTCTCTTCGTTTTCAGAAGGCTTTTCTTCCTGTTTTACCGGCTCCTCCTCAGGTGGACCCGATGCAGGCTGTTCAGGTATATCAGGCTGATCTTCGGGTATTTCCGTTCCGAGCTCCTCCTGTTCGGTGGAGGTATTCGAGGCGGTTTGAGATGCGGAAGGATCCTCCCCTGTTTGCATTTCGACGTTTTCAGGATCATCCGATTTTCCGGAGGGTTCGGGGTCGATGTCTGTCGGTCTTGAATATGGCGGAATTGACGTCTGAGGCTGACTTTCGACAGCATCTTCCGGAGATGTTTCTTCCGGTTCCTGCGATGGCGGCTCCTGTTCATCATGCGTTGTTTCAGGTTCGGTATTTAAAGCGTCTTCGTTTTCGGGGAGCTCTTCGGTCTCGTCAGAGGAAGACTGTCTGCCTGTTTTGGACGGAATAAAAACGACGGCTTCTTCGTGCGCGGGGACAAATGCGGATAATCCTCGAAGATAATCCGTTTTCTGAGCTACGTCAACAAGAAAATCTCTGCCGATAAAGTTATCGGACACAAAGGCATCTATGCCTGAAAAAAACGTGCCGTCTATAAGTGAACTGATTGAAAATTCGGGAAAGGAGGCAAGCGTCCTGTTTTCACGTTTCGATATCGTTGGACGGTCAGGCCAGAAAATATTCAGAAAAGATACTGCAAGGACCGCAACGCCCACCAGAATGACGCATACAGTTTTTATTTTTTTCATCACCGCACCCCCTATCAGAATCTGAAATACAAAAACGGATTATACGAATTCCCTGCAAGAGCGGCGGTGGAAAGGAAAATCAAAGCAAGGGAATAGACCGTTTTTATGATAATTATAACGTTTTCGTTTTTTATCAAAGCACCTGCTTTTTTGGATATGAACGCAGGCAACGGAAGTGCGAAAACTAAAGAGAAAAGCAGCAATACCGCATTATCGCTGATAACAGAGTCAATAAACAGATCGTTTACCGCGGCGCCTGCCATGCCGAACATTGTGGCAAGATGATGCCACAGAGCGGTAAAATCGGTATAGTAAAAAACTGTCCAGCCAAGCAGCGTAATGAAGATCATATAGACATACTGCAAAACCGTTCGAGGTATCTTGGGTATTTTATCAAACAGTTTGAAAAGAACCTTTTTTTCAAGGACGAGAAGACATGCGTAAAAAACGCCCCAAATAACGAAATTCCACGATGCGCCGTGCCACAGTCCGGTCAGGAACCACACGCAGAAAACGTTGAAAAGCCATCTTTTTCTGTTTCCGCCAAGCGGGATATATACGTAATCTCTGAAAAAAGTGCCAAGGGAAATATGCCACCGGCGCCAGAACTCGGTTGCGCTTTTTGATATATACGGATAATCAAAGTTTTCTCTGAAACGAAAGCCGAACATACTGCCAAGGCCTATCGCCATATCCGAATAACCTGAAAAGTCGAAATAGATCTGAAGGGCAAAGAATAAAACTCCTATCCATGAGCCGAGAACTGATTCTGAAACGCTCAGCTTGAGCAGTGAGTCGGCTGTTGCACCGCACGGATTTGCAAGAAGAGTCTTCTTTGCAAGACCGATAGAAAAACGGTATATTCCGTAGAAGATATCGTCGATTTTAGCTGTTCTGTCGGGAATCTGCTCTGCTATATCCTTATAGCGGACGATCGGTCCGGCAATGAGCTGCGGAAAGAATGAAACGTATAAAAGAAGTGAAAGGAATGATTTCTGACATGGCGTATCGCCTCTGTATACGTCGATTGTATATGACATTGCCTGAAACGTATAGAAACTGATTCCGAGCGGCAGAGGCAGATCGGGAACGGGAATGGAAACAGATGGGATGACGTTAATTGTTTGGACAATAAGCGGTATATATTTGAACGCCGCAAGAATGCCGAGATTTATCACGGCAGAGATGATCATAAACAGTTTTTTCTTTGAAGGATCTTCCGCTTTCGATATCAGTCTGCCGGAAAGATAATTTACCGACACGGACGCAAACATCAATACGACAAAAACGGGTTCTCCCCAGGAATAGAAAATCAGAGAGAACACCGTGAGTATGGCGCGACGCCAGACCGCGTTTTTTATTGAATAATAAAGAATGCAGAGAAGAGGGAGAAATATGTAAATAAAGGTAAGACTCGAAAAAAGCATGATAAACTCCGGTTGACAAAACACTGCAAATATGATATACTGCAAAAGTGTCTTAATAATGATTGTTGTATGATTTGTTGTGTATAAAGTTGCGAAAGAGAATAATATGCGGGAATTTGATTTTATTATTATAGGCGGAGGTCCTGCCGGTGCGGTTTTTGCAAAAAACCTGAACGAAAAGTATTCTGCCTGTATGATATATACGGAAAGTCAGAAGCCGTGCGGAGGGCTGCTGTCAGAAGACGCACAAAAATATTTTACCGACAGAAATACTGCATTGCCGGATTATATTTTTGCGGATTCGCGGATAACTTGCGTTGATACGTTCGATATCGACCAGCGCCTTGCAAGAAAATACCGCAGATTTTACCTCAACATCGACCGCCTTAAATTTGACGACTGGCTTCGTGGATTTGTTCCGAAAAAAACGGAGAAAATCACCGGAAGAGCAGTTAAAATAACCGGGGACGAAAACGGATTTAGAGTGACATATATTTCCGGCGGAAAACAGTCCGAGGTAAGAGGCCGATACGTTATAGGCGCAGACGGCGGAGACTCGATAGTCAGAAAAACATTTTTTCCCGAAAGAAAAATACGGCGTTACGTTTCTATTCAGCAGAGTTTCAGAATAAATGCGTCAGTGCCTGATTACGCATGTATTTTTGACAGAAAATCGACCGTGTGCTGCGCATGGATAATAAGAAAAGGCGAAAATATGCTTTTCGGAGGCGCTTTTGAACCAAAAGACTGCCGCGAAAGCTTCGAAAAGCTGAAAAAACGCATCGAACAATACGGAATACATCTCGGGCAGCCAATAAGCACGGAAGCATGCATGCTTTCACGTCCTGAAAACACGTGGCAGATCGTGCCCGGCAACGGCAGAGTTTTTCTTGCGGGTGAAGCTGCGGGCTTTGTAAGTCCGAGCTCATTTGAAGGAATAAGCAGGGCAATGTATTCGGGCGAAATACTTGCAAAGGCGTTCAACACAAGCCGTCCTCTTAAATACTACAAAAAACATACCGCGAAGCTGCGGTTTGTAATAATGCTTAAACTGCTCAAAAGCCCGTTTATGTATTCACCTTTCCTGAGAAAAGCGGTAATGATATCCGGAATTACTGCTGTAAAAAAGTAATCGGAGACCGTCAGTATAAAACTGACGGTCTTTTTTTGTCAGTTCAGATTTTCAGAAAGAAAAGACAGAACTTTCTGAATATAATCGTCTTCTTCGTATACATATCCGAGAACATGCGGCACCCCGGTAAAGATCTTATAGTCGGCTGTGTTGCCCGCCTCTGTTGCAGCAGACGCAAGGGTCACGCTGTTCTGATACGGGAAAAGGTTGTCTTTCTCGCCGTGCAAGAACAGAAAGCTTTTATTCTGCGCTTTTGAAACGGAATCGATCGGCGAGCAGTCAAGATCTGTTCCGGCAAAAACCGAAAGAAGAGACCTGATATATGAAGAAAACAGGAAAT
The DNA here is from genome assembly GCA_016281915.1 of Clostridiales bacterium. Classification (GTDB taxonomy): domain Bacteria; phylum Bacillota; class Clostridia; order Oscillospirales; family UBA644; genus HGM12619. Next base: position 6,637 of record JAEEJO010000039.1, on the reverse strand, counting down.
CGGGCAGCTTTGACCAGACGGAGGTATTGTCTTCAAGATAGGTTTTAAGATCGAGATACGGACTGTCGGCAATAATAACGTCTACACGATCGTCAGCACACCCCGCGCATATTGCGGGCGCAGCACCGAATGCAAAGCCCATAAGCGCGATCTTGCCGGGTGAATACTTTTCTTCGATCAGATCGATAACTGCAAGAAGTTCGTCCGTTTCCTGAACGCCGAACGTATAGTTGTTGCCTTTTGAATTACCGGAACCTGTATAGTCGAAGGTTACTACGTTATAGCCCGAATGAACGAGGTCAGCGATAAGAAACAGTCCGTCGACCTCAGTCATTTCACGGTTGCTCTGATAGTTGTGAGACATGATAACGGTTTTATCGCTTTCGATATACTCACCGTAGTGATCCTGAGAAGGGATCCACCACCCTACTATATTGTCGTTGCCGTTATAGTTTTTTACCTCAAAAAACTCATAAACCATATCGAGCTCGTTAGGGCCGTCAGAATAAACGAGTTCGCGACGTGGCGGGTCGATAATATTTTTTGCCGTTACAGCACCGACTGTTGCCCATATCACAGCAAGCAATAAGACCGCACAGATGCATGAAATAACGATTATCCTGCCCGTTCTTTTTGGTTTTTTGACAGATTCTTTCTTTGACTTTGGTGTTATGGCGGGAGACAGTTTTTTACTCATGAAAAGCATCTCCGCCTATAAGCTCTACGCCTTTATCCGCCAGGATCTTTTCGGCTTTTTCATCATTGTCCACACGCAGTATCACGCTTGCGCGGTCCGCAGTTTTTTCAATGAAAGCGTAAAGATATTCAATGCCTATGCCCGCATCGCTGAGAATGCGAAGGACATAAGAAAGTCCGCCGGGAGTATCTGATATTCTTGCGCCGATAACTTTTGTGAGGGTTACCGTAAAGCCGTGTTCTATAAGTATTTTCTCGGTTGAGACGGGGTCTTCAACTATGATGCGAAGTATGCCGAAATCCGCGGTATCCGCAATGCTAAGCGCACGGATGTTTATACCGTTTTCGGAAAGGACATCCGTTATATCCGCCAGTTTGCCGGATTTGTTTTCAACAAACACAGAGACCTGATAAATTTCCATATCTTTTTCCTTTCTTGAAATAACCGTTTATCGGATTTGTCTGTTATCCGTAACTCTCTTCGCCTTACCCTCGGAGCGGCTTATCGTCTTGGGGCCGACAAGTTTTACGCCTACGGATATATTGAGCGTGCTCAGAAGAGCCTGTTTGATTGTTTTTTCTTTTTCCTGGATCACTTTTACAGAGTCTGAGAAAAGTGACGGGGACATCTCCACCTCGACATCCATCGTGTCAAGGTTGTTTATGCGATCGACAGTAATATGATAATGAGGAGAAACGCCTTCGATATTAAGTAAAACAGATTCAACCTGAGACGGAAATACGTTTACGCCGCGTATGATAAGCATATCATCTGTTCTGCCGCACGGTTTAGACATGCGAACGGATGTTCTGCCGCATTCGCACGGTTCGTAGGTGAGTGATGAGATATCTCTTGTTCTGTATCTGATAAGAGGAAGCGCTTCTTTTGTTATGCATGTGAAAACAAGCTCGCCCGACTCGCCCTCGGGAAGAACTTCTCCGGTATCGGGATCTATTATCTCGGGGATAAAATGGTCTTCCTGAACGTGAAGTCCGTTCTGCATATAGCAGTTGCATGCAACGCCCGGTCCGCATATCTCGGAAAGTCCGTAAATATCATACGCCTTTATGCCGAGACCTTTTTCGATTTCCTGGCGCATTTCTTCAGTCCAGGGCTCTGCGCCGAAAATCCCTATACGCAGCTTGAGATCTTCAGGCGACATTCCGCTCTCTTTTACCGCCTCCGCAAGATACATGGCATATGAAGGCGTGCAGCAGAGAATAGTTGAACCGAAATCCTTAAAAATATTGATCTGGCGTGCGGTGTTGCCGGTTGATACGGGAATTACCGACGCGCCGAGCTTTGTTGCGCCGTCGTGCAGACCGAGGCCTCCGGTGAAAAGTCCGTAACCGTATGAAATATGAACGATATCTTCCGAAGAACCGCCTACGGAAACCATTCCGCGGGCTACGCATTCAGCCCAGACATCTATATCGTTTTTTGTGTAGCCAACGACTGTTTGTTTACCGGTGGTGCCTGATGATGCGTGAATACGTACGACGTCTTTCAGCGGAGCAGCGAAAAGACCGTAAGGATATGTGTCTCTCAGATCGGTTTTATAGGTAAACGGGAGATTTTTCAGGTCGTCGATCGTTTTTATATGCTCCGGCCTGATGCCGTATTCGTCAAATCTTTCTCTGTAAAGAGGAACGTTATTATATACGCGCTCAACTGTTTTTCTCAGCCGTTCCGCCTGAAGTTTTTTCAGGTCTTCACGGTTCATTGTTTCTATTTTCTGATTGTAATACATAAAGCATCTCCTGTTTCGTTACAAAATCGCATAACCAAGATCAAAAGCCGTTTTATTCATTTCTCTGAATTTTTCTTTTACGATCTCATCGATGGCTTCTTTGAAAAGATCCGGTGCAATGCCTGTAAGTCTGGCAAAAACGCCGAGAAGGACTACATTTACTGACTTTGGGCTGCCGGCCTTGTTTGCGAGAGAAAGAATGTCTGCGCAAAGCAAGTCCGCGCCGGTCTCTTTTATCTTTTCATCAAGTCCTTCAGGATATCCGCAAGCGCCTGTAATGACAGGCATGGGGTCTATCTGCTGAGAGCTTGTTATAAGCTTGCCGCCCTTTTTCAGATATGAAAGCCATCGTGCCGCTTCAAGCTGCTCAAATGCTATTATATAGTCCGCCTCACCTTTTTCGATTATCGGTGACGCAACTTTGCTGCCGTAACGGACGAACGTTACTACCGATCCGCCTCGCTGCGACATTCCGTGAACTTCGGATATCTTGACGTCGTATCCCATACCGGGAAGGATATGACCGAGAAGCCTGCTTGCAAGCAGCGTTCCCTGTCCGCCAACACCTACGATCATGATATTTGTGGTTTTCATTACTCTTACCTTTGCTTTCCTGACCTGACGGTATTACCGCAGGACGAAATATATTGAGGTTTAAAATATAATGTTATGCGACCCATTTTTTATTAAGCCAATCAACGCGCGCCGTTATCCAGTTTTTAAGATATTCAAGCTCTTCCTCATATGTAAAAAGCGATTTTTTTCCGCGAAGATCGGTAGTTCTAAGAGAGTCTCTCCAGCGATCAAACTGATTTGAAGATGCAGCCGAGAGATATTCGGTCTGCTCGTCGATGCTTTTTATCATCCCGTCAAAGACGCCGTCCGAGACAAGCTGCTGCCATTTTTCGCAAACGAGAGAGAAGAAGTCGTCGTCTCTCATAAGGTAGCTGAACCACGGCGAGTTTCTCACGTGATATCCTTTAGGATCGATACAGGTCGCAACGTCCTGATTGCCGTAACACGTATCGTAATCCCAGCACGGGCCCATAAAAAGGCGTCCGTCTTTCAGATAACAGTAACAGCTTGTAACGAACTGAGAATCAAAATTCTTGACAAACTCGTTTACGATATACCAGTTTACAAACGAATCAACGTCTATATATTTCGAATATTCATCATAATTACCCGAACGAATGGCGTTGTCCGCCTCCGACATAAAGAATCTGCAGTCCGAAAGCAGTTTTGACATTTCGCCCGCGGTAAGATCTTCCGGTTCGGGATCTTTGAACGTCAGATGCGCTCCGCTGCGAAGGATGATGCAGTTTTTGCACTGATTGTTGTGCCTGTATGCCTGCTCGATCTCAAAAATGACGTCGCCGTCTTTTTTCTTTATATCGACGCGTTCTTTATCATCCTCGATTTTCTCGGTAAGCAGATAAAGACCGTTATATTCACCGTTAACAATTACCTCAACGAATCGACATTCCATTTCCGGACCGTTTGAAACGGTTTTGGCAAGATTGAGGGTAAGATAGTTTCTCAAAAGTGTCTTATCGTAAAAAAGCGTGATCAGAACCCATTTTTTTGCCGCGCCCATACTAAAAAGGTCGGTTTTCGAAGAAAACTTTATATTATACGGCTTTTGAGGAAGATTCCACGTTGCGTTTCCCCTGCCCTTCAGTTCCGCGTCAGCCTCGATAACTCCGCAGTCTGCGACTGTAACGGTGGCGTTGACATATTCTTCCTTGTTTACTGCCCACAGATCTCTGTCTATGTCTATATAGACGGCAGGAACATCGGTAAGATCGGGATATATGCTTATTATTTCATCCGTATCGGGTTCAAGCTCGGCAGCGTATTCCGGAACAGCTTCATTTTCGGGAGAACATGCAGACAAGGCAAACAGTATTGCCGCTGCAATAATAACGGCGATAAACGAACGCTTCATGTCAGTTTTCTGAAATAGCGCCGAATTTGCAGAGTTTTTTGCAGAGACCGCATCCGACGCAAAGAGTATCATCCACTCTTACGGTTCCTTTCTCAGGATCGACAGAAAGGCTCGGGCAGCCGATCTTCATGCACATTTTGCACTTTCTGCATTTTTCGGAGTCTATTTTATACGGCGGACGTATAACAGCTTTTTTTATCATTATGCAAGGTCTTCTTGCAATGATAACGCTTGGTTCGTCTGCTTCAAGCTCTTCTCTGACAACTTTTTCCACTTCGTCTATTTCCTGAGGATCAACCACACGGACACGTCTGATTCCCACGGCTTTGCAAAGTGCCTCAAGATCGACTGCAGTTGTCATATCTCCCTTGAGCGTGATGCCCGTTGCAGGGTTCTGCTGGTGACCTGTCATGCCTGTAATGGAATTATCAAGAACGATCACCGTTCCGTTTGAACGGTTGTATGCCATATTTATAAGCCCTGTAATGCCGGAATGGACAAATGTTGAGTCGCCTATAACGGCAACAGACTTTTTGCTTTCACCGTTCGCCTTGAGAAAACCGTGAAGACCGGAAACAGAGAAGCCCATGCAGACGGTCGTGTCTATTGCGTTCAGCGGCGCTGCACCGCCGAGGGTATAGCAGCCGATATCGCCGTTTACAAACACGCCGAGTTTTTTCAGAACGTAAAACATTCCTCTGTGAGGGCAGCCTGAACACATTACGGGAGGACGGACAGGAAGATCGGGGATCGAAGCACTCTTTTCGGGAGCTTTACCGAGTATTTTTTCTTTAACCATCGTTGCTGTGATCTCTCCGCAAAGCGGGAAAAGTTCTTTTCCGACCACGTCAAGTCCATGAGCCTTACAGTGATTTTCGATAACAGGATCGAGTTCTTCAACGACGTATACCTTTTTATGCTTTTTGCAAAAGTCAGTAATAAGGGAAACAGGCAGAGGATTTACCATACCGAGTTTAAGATATGATGCTTTTTCCGCAAGCGCTTCTTTTGCATATTGATAGCATGTGCCCGAAGCAATAACGCCTATATCCGTTCCGTTTTCTTCAACCGTATTTACGGAACATGTTTCTGCCCATTCTCTGATTGCCGCAATGCGGTTTTCAACAATAACGTGCTTTGGAATAGCATTGGCAGGAGTCATAACATATTTTCTGGGATTTTTCTCTACCGGCTTCAGATCATATTCTTCTCTGCTGCCCAGTTCGACAAGACTTTGAGAATGGGCGATCCTTGTGCAAAGACGGATAAAGACCGGAGTATCGAATTTTTCGGATATTTCATATGCAATGCCGACGAAATCGCGGCATTCGGTTGAATCTGAAGGTTCAAGCATCGGGATCTTGGAAGAAACGGCATGATTTCTTGAATCCTGCTCGTTCTGGGAAGAATGCATTCCGGGATCGTCTGCAACGGCTATGACAAGTCCGGCATTTACGCCCGTATATGATGCAGTGAAAACAGGGTCGGCTGCCACGTTAAGTCCGACGTGTTTCATAGCGGAAAAAGATCTTGCTCCGCCGAAAGATGCGCCTATCGCAGTTTCTACCGCAACTTTTTCATTGGGAGCCCATTCGGCATATATTTCGGGATATGTTGCGGCAAATTCGGTGATTTCGGTGGACGGTGTTCCCGGATAAGACGATACGACACGGCATCCGTATTCATAAAGTCCACGGGCAACGGCTTCGTTACCCAACAGCAGTTTTTTCATAGTATTATTCCTCTTATACAGACGGGATTATTTAGATTCGTAGAGTTAAAATTCACTTTATTTTATAATTATACTATATTGCAGTGTAAAAATCAATGGTTATTTTTTAAATTTTAGTGTCTTTATTAAGCATATTTTCATAAAAAAACGAAGGAAAACATCTTTTTTTCCTTCGTTTTTATTATTTGATTTTCAGGTTCAGATCAACTGGATGATTGCCATTTCGGCAGCATCACCGCGACGGGGACCGGTTTTGATTATGCGAGTGTAACCGCCCTTGCGATCAGCATATTTCGGAGCGATATCATCAAAGAGTTTCTTTACGACATCCTCCTTTGTGATATAGCTGAGCGCCTGTCTTTTTGCATGTAATGTATTCTGTTTACCTAAAGTTATCATTTTATCCGCGATACAGCGAACTTCCTTAGCTCTTGTTGCCGTGGTTTCGATCTGTCCGTTTTCGAGAAGATAAGTTACCATTCCGCGAAGCATGGAAATTCTGTGATCGGT
>JAEEJO010000038.1 GCA_016281915.1 Clostridiales bacterium | reverse complement strand
TGGATATAGCGGCGACGTTAAACACCTGAGCCGTTCTGAATTGAACACTACCGTCGCATAAAATTGAACAGTGGCGACGCTTGAAACTGTACACCGGCGACGGCAAAGTTGTACATTGACAAATCAGAAAAAAAGTGGTATCATATATATGCTTTTGACCGTACGGGAGGATAGGGCAACGCTGAGGAGCGACCCGAGCGCCTGTGACGGGGTTTAGCGAGGAGAGTGATGCCGGCTGCGTCACTCTTTTGTTTTAAGAAACAAAGCATAATGCCACTCTCCTCGGAAAACCGTTAATGCGCTAAACCTCGGGTTCGGGCAGAGCCCGATGAGCCGAAGGCTCTTTACGCTTCGCTTTCTTTAACTCCTTTTCGTTTGCGCATGGATTCTTTGCAGTCGATTACGATAATGTATGAATCGTGAACTATTCGATCGCAAACGGAATCGGCAAGAATCGGATTTCCAATCTTGTCGCGCCAGCCCGGTACGTCAAATTGAGAACAGAATATTGTGGAGGCCTTTTTGTACCGTGCTTCTGTAATCTCGAAAAGATCTCTCGCTTCGGTTTCTCTGAGCGGATACAGAAGCCATTCGTCAAGGATCAGCAAAGCCGGTTTCTTATACTGCTGTATGACCCTTGGATATGTTCCGTTCCCACGGGCAATGGCAAGTTCGGTTAGCAGTTCCGGAAGCCGTACGTATCTGACCTGAAGGGAATTGCGTGCCGCCGCCATGCCGAGAGCGCAGGCGATATACGTTTTCCCGGAACCGGTGGCTCCGAGCAGAATTACGTTATGCCGTTCCGTAATGAAATTACATGTCGACAGTCGCGCTATCTGTGCCTGATTCAGATTCCTGTCAGCGTGGTACTCTATGTCCTCCGTGCAGGCTCCCGGCTCGGCGAATCTCGCCTGTTTAATAAGATTTTTTAAATGATTGTTTTTCCGTGAGGTCCATTCCTGGTCAACCAGCAATCCGAAACGGTCTTCGAAAGATAAATTCGAAACGTTCGGGTCGATCATCTGATCTTTGAATGCCTTTGCCATCACGGTAAGGCGCATTTCATACAGTTTGTTTACAGTACTTTCCGTAAGCATCACTTTTTCCTCCCTTCGTAGTACCCGGCTCCGCGTGTGAAGCCGTACTGGGAGGAAGAAGAACGTTCTTCCGCACTTTCGGACAGTTTATCCTGACCGGAAGCAAGAATCGCCTGTACGTTTTTGAGAGACGGTCTGGGAGTGAAAGTCAATGCTTTCCTGCAGGCGTTTTCAAGGCGATCGCCCGAGTATTTGTCCGCAAGCTTCAGAATTCCCATGCAGGCTTTGTATCCCTGTTGCTCCACCTTGTATCCCGACAAAAGCGCGTCAATGACGGTATTTGTATTTACTCCGATTTTCGCCGCCCATTTGCGGAAGCGTTCTCCGTTCCACTGAACATACTGCTGATGGTTGGGCGGCATATGCGCTTCGACGGTGCTGTACTGGTTGGCTCTGCCGTAAAGTCTCGGGTGAGAACAGATGCGATTGCCGTCGAAGAACACTTCCACCGCCGATCTTGTGATCCGTACGTCCACCTTCTGCTTGATGTACTCATACGGTACCGAATAATTCTGTTTGTCTACGGAAATGTGGTAGTTCGGCGCAACCGTTGCAATCCTCCATTCCGAAAGCTCGAACGGTCTGGACGGCAGGGGCAAAAGAAACGGTTTTTCCTCTTCAAACTCGCTTGCCCTGCTTCCGTCCCTTTTCTGAAACGGTTTGTGGTTAAAGGCCTCGAGTCTTTCAAATACAGCTTCGTTCAGTTCGGCAAGAGGAAGAAACTGCCTGTTGCGCAGCGCTCCGAGGATGCAGTTTGAAATGATGCCGACGGTGCCTTCCACCATGGCTTTGTCTTTAGGCGATCTGACGCGGCAAGGAAGGATCGCCGTGCCGTAATGCTCGGCGAGTTCCTGATACGATTTGTTCAGTTCTATCTCGTCCCGACCGTGATGCAACACCCCGGTTTTCAGATTGTCGCACTGCAGAATACGCGTAACGCCGCCGTAATACCTGAAAGCGTTGACGTGCGCGGCGATCCAGCACTCCTGATTCATGGAGAAAAACGCTTCCGCGTAGGCATATCCGCTGTATGGAAGGGACGATACGAACATATATGCCGGAATCGCTTCGCCCGTATCCGTGTCAATGACTGTAGCGGTATCTCCCGCCCAGTCGACCTGCATGATCTCGCCAGGCTTGTGGTTCAGGTGCATCGTAGCGTTCGTTTTCAAAGCGTAGTCGCGATAGTGCTTTTTGAACTGCGTCAACTGATACGGAAGCTCTCCGTTCGTCCTGCAGCTCTCGCAGTATTCAAGCCACAAAAGATTCAGCGTGACGCCGCTTTTCTGCAGTTCCCTGTGGACATACTCATAGTCCGGCATTTTAAACTCCGGCTTTGATCTGTCGCTTGGAAACAGCAATTCCGACAGTTTTCTATCGGAGAGATCTTCGGGCAGAGGATAGCTAATCCCTTTTTCTTCGGCAACACTCAGCACCTGTATGACTGTTGTCCGGGAGCAGTTCAAACTCTGCGCGATCTGTGAATTTTTGAGTCCGAGCTTTTTAAGTCTCAGAATCTCACGGTAATTGGTCATATCCATGACCTCCTTATGTTGTATTCACGCTTCTGCGTGTTACAACATTTTACCGCATTTTTATTAACTGTTCAATCATTCCGCCGTGACTGTTCAGTTTTCAGCGACGGCACTGTTCAATTCGTGCGGCCACACTGTTCAATTTTATGCGACATATTCATCTGTGCTTCTTCAAGCCGGTGCTTGGCTTGCAAAAGCTCCTTTTGATTGTCATCCATTTCGGATACCTCCTTTCTGCCTTTCGGCGATTTTCCTTTTTGCAGCTTCGATGACGTCGGTTGATACGTTTGTTAGTACCACCTTCTTTCTGATTTTTTGCATAAGAAAAGACCGGCGATTTCTCGTCGGTCTGATCGTATGCTATGTAAAAGTGGGGGCAGTTATTATATAACGGTTTTTGAACTTTCAAGGTGACGCTTGTGACGGCGGTGACGATGATTTTGATATATACCGCTTTCACCGTCATTCCCGTCACCTTTTTGAAAAGGTGGGCGCAATTTTCATAAATGAAATCGCGGCTTTTTCAAAACGTCCCTCTATATAATAACGAGGTGGGAGAGAAAAAATATTCCCGATTTCTGAAAATTTCTGAAAAAATTTTTAGATCCCTGTCACGTCTTTGAATTTTGCGCGCATTGTTTTCAGGCGTTTTGATACGGCGCTGTTGCCGGAATACCCAAGAATTTTTGCAACTTCGTCCTGCGTATATCCTTGTTCGCGGAGGCGGTAAATCTTCTTTTCCGTATCGTCGAGCGTCTTCCAGTAATCCTCAACCATAAGATTAAAAATAGCGATTTTTTCGGGATC
>JAEEJO010000037.1 GCA_016281915.1 Clostridiales bacterium | reverse complement strand
TACGTAGACACAGTAGGCAAGAACAAAAAGGCAATACAGGAATACATAAGGAATCAGCTACAGGAAGATATAGCGTATGAACAATTAAGTATAAAGGAACTGGTGGACCCGTTTACGGGTGAGCCGGTACACGCAAGCAAAAAATAGCCAACCGCTTTAGCGGTAGCTTGTGACCGCTTGCGGTTGGCAGACTTTTCAGAGGGCTTTCAGTCCTGCCAGTACCATGCCCTTATAGGGCTGAGCAAGCCACCGGCTTTGCCGGTGGTTATGACTATAGCCGTCGCTTAACGTCATTTAACAATTTCATCGGTATTGTGACTTGATTTTTTTATAAGTATATGGTATAATACAAATAATAACCATTATTTTTACAAGGAGAAAAAAGTTGGAAAAAGATAATTGTACGCATAACTGCAAAACGTGCGGTTCGGACTGTGCAAAAAAAGAAAAAACCGATTTTATCGAGTCCCCGCACGCTATGAGCAACATAAAAAATGTTATCGGCGTCGTTTCGGGTAAGGGAGGCGTAGGCAAAAGCCTTGTAACATCCCTGCTTGCGGTAACCATGCAGAGACGTGGCTTTAAGACGGCGATTCTTGACGCTGATATCACAGGTCCGTCCATACCGAAAATATTCGGCATTAAAGAACGCGCTACGGGAGACGAGACCGGGCTTTTCCCCGTTGAAACAAAAACAGGGATAAAGATTATGTCCCTCAACCTGCTTGTGGACGATCCCGAATCGCCGGTCATCTGGCGCGGTCCCGTTATTGCCGGCGCCGTTAAACAGTTCTGGACAGACGTTATATGGGGCGACATAGATTATATGTTTATAGATATGCCTCCGGGAACAGGTGATGTTCCTCTGACGGTATTTCAGTCTATTCCCGTAGACGGAACGGTTGTTGTAACGTCCCCGCAGGATCTTGTAACGATGATAGTCGGCAAGGCGGTAAATATGGCGAAAAAGATGGATATTCCCATAAAAGCGGTAGTTGAAAATTACAGCTATCTTCTCTGCCCTGACTGCGGCAAGCAGATCAACGTATTCGGCGAAAGCAAATTGCCCGAAGTCGTTTCGGCATACGGCGTAAAAAACACTGCGCGCATCCCCATAGATCCGGCAGTGGCAAAGCTTTGCGACGAAGGCCTGATCGAGCTTTTCGTCGGAGAATGGCTCGAAAAACTTGCAGATACCCTTCAGTAACTTAATACTTATTCAGATATTCAGCTTTAACGGAGGATAAAATCTATGATGAGACCTGAATACCCGCGCCCGTCTCTTGTCCGTGAAAAATGGTGCAATCTCAACGGAGAATGGGATTTCCTTATTGACCACGGATGTTCCGGCAAAGAACGCGAGTTTTATAAAAATGCGGATTTTGACATGAAGATCAATGTTCCGTTCGCTCCGGAATCCCGCCTTTCCGGTATAGAAAACACGGATTTTATGAAAAGCGTCTGGTACAGAAGAAAAATTACGCTCACAAAGTCCGATTTTGCGGGAAGAATACTCATCCACTTCGGCGCGGTTGACTATCTTGCCGAGGTCTGGATCAACGGAGTTTCTGCAGGCAAACATAAGGGCGGATATACCCCGTTCTCATTTGATATCACCCATCTTTGCAGCGAAGGCGAAAACACCGTTGTTGTAAACGCATACGATGATACGCGTGATCCGTTTCAGCCGTCAGGCAAGCAGTCGTCCAATTACGCAAACAGCGGCTGCATGTATACCCGCACAACAGGCATATGGCAGACAGTCTGGCTTGAATTCGTACCCGACGTATATCTGAAAAACCTGAAGCTGACTCCCGATATCGATAACGAAAAACTTCATATCGTTGCAACATTCAATAAAGAATGCAAGGAAACGTTTTCCGCCGAAGCGCTGCTTGACGGCAAGTCTGTTGCCTTTACAGAGCATAAGGTAAACGGAAAAGCGATCGAAACTTATCTCGATATTAAAAATCCGTCGCTTTGGTCCATCGAAAATCCCGCTCTTTACGATCTGAAGCTCAAAATAGGGCAGGATGAAGCTCTTTCATATTTCGGTATGCGAAAAGTAGCCATAAACGGATATGCGATAGAGATAAACAATAAGCCTGTATTCCAGCGTCTTGTTCTCGATCAGGGCTTTTATCCCGAAGGCATTTATACCGCACCTGCTGACGACGACCTGAAAAACGATATCCTTTTGTCAAAGAAAGCGGGCTTTAACGGAGCAAGACTTCATATGAAGGTGTTTGAGCCGCGACTCATTTACTGGGCAGACAAACTCGGCTATCTTCTCTGGGGTGAATATCCGAACTGGGGACTTGATACCGATAATCCCGCAGCTCTCCTCGCAATGCTTTCAGAGTGGGTAGAGGCTGTTGAAAGAGACTACAACTCGCCTGCGATAGTCGGCTGGTGTCCGTTCAATGAACTGGGCTCTTCGCGCCGCATTGCAGATATCCTTGAAACCGTTTACGACGTTACGAAAGCCATCGATCCGTTCAGACCAGTGATAGATACAAGCGGATATATCCATGCAGGTAAAACCGATATATACGACGTTCACGATTATGAGCAGGACCCTGCAAAATTTGCGCAGCATTATGAATTCCTCGCAAAAGGCAGCGGAGAATGTCCGGGAAATCCCAGAAGCCTTGCTCCGCAGTATTCCGGTCAGCCCTTCTTTGTTTCCGAGTTTGGCGGAACATGGTGGAAATGCGAAGATAACGAGTCTGCCGGATGGGGCTATGGCAAAGCGCCCGAAGACGTTGAAGAGTTTTATTCAAGGTATGAAGGACTTGTTGACGCCTTGCTGTCGAATCCGAAAATATGCGCATTCTGTTATACTCAGCTTACCGACCTGATGCAGGAATGCAACGGTATTTATTCATTTGCTCGCAAGGAAAAGTTTGACACTGCAAGAATCTGCGCTATTAATTCCAGAAAAGCTGCTATTGAAAAATAACCGAAAAATCAAAAGGACGAAGGAATTACCTTCGTCCTTATTTTTTCTTTTTTATTTTGTCCCAATATGCTTTTGCGGTTTGCTCTGCCTTGTTGTCGCCGTATTCGTAATAAACGTCGTCTTTGATCTTGTCGGGAAGATATTGCTGCTTAACCCAATGATCCGGATAGTCGTGAGCGTATTTGTAGCCTGTTCCGTGGCCGAGATCTTGCGATCCCGCATAATGAGAGTCCTTGAGAATATAAGGTATCTCACCGTATTCTCCCGTTCGGATCCTGCTCAGCGCGGCATCTATCGCGCAAACTCCGCTGTTTGATTTAGGCGCTGTTGCAAGCAGAATGACAGCGTCCGCAAGAGGAATGCGGGCTTCCGGAAAACCGAGCTGCAATGCGCTGTCCACGCATGCTTTTGTTACTGCTATGGCGTTTGGATAGGCAAGCCCGATATCTTCAGCGGCAATAACAAGCAACCTTCGGCAAATCGACGGCAGATCGTTGCCTTCTATAAGTCTTGCAAGATAATGAAGCGCAGCGTTTTCGTCCGAACCGCGTATGGATTTCTGAAAAGCAGAGAGAATATCGTAATGCGCGTCGCCGTCTCTGTCGTATTTCATGTTCGATCTTTGAGAAACAAGCTTTGCATCCTCAAGCGATATAAAAACCTCAGTCTGTCCTATTTTTGCAGATGAAAGTATCTCTACGGCATTTATCGCTTTTCTTATGTCTCCTCCGCACGTCTGCGCGATATACTCTTCTACTCCGTCTTCCGTTTCGATCTTTAATCCGCTTTCGCTTCTTACCGTGTCAAAAGCTCTTTTTACCGCCTTAATGATATCTTTGCCGTCAACAGGCTTGAACTCAAAAACCGTGGAACGGCTGAGTATTGCGGAATAAACATAGAAATAAGGGTTTTCCGTTGTTGAAGCTATCAGCGTTATTGACCCGTCTTCGATGAATTCAAGAAGGGTCTGCTGCTGTTTTTTGTTGAAATACTGTATCTCGTCAAGATAAAGCAACACACCGTTCATGCCCTCAAGCGAATTGAGAGATGAAATAATATTGCGTATATCACCCGTCGACGCCGTTGTTGCGTTGAGTTTGTGAAGCGTTTTCTGCGTTTTTGCCGCAATAATAGACGCCAGCGTCGTTTTACCGACGCCGGACGGTCCGTAGAATATCATATTCGGGATATTACCGCTTTCGATTATCCTGTAAAGGGGTTTACCTTCAGAGACGAGATGTCTCTGTCCCACAAAATCGGAAAGGTCTGTCGGCCTTATCCTTGTGGCAAGAGGTGATGCCATGGCTTCTCCTGTGATTATCCGAAAAATCTGTCAATTACCTTATTTGCTGTTTTGTTCCATTCCATAAGGTTTTCCCAGCGATTAGCTATCGTGCTTATGTCTTTAAGAACGAATTCGCATGGGGTTGAATTGCGCCTGCACGCTTCAAGAACGTGTGTCAGCTCTTTTTCAACCTGTTCCGGTTCAAACGTCTTTCCGGCAACGAACGCAGGATTAGGCTTATATGACATAATAAAATCTTTGCCCATTTTTTCTGCAGCCTCGTCAACGTTTGCCCACGGCGTTATGGAGATCCTTCTCAGATTTGTGATGTCCTTGAGCTGATCAATCTTGTTGTGAAGAGGCTCGCAGCAGCCGTAATATGTGCGTTTGCATCTGTTTGCGTATGTCTTTGCATAGTCAATGTCAAATTCCGACTGCATATCAGGTGAAACGACTGCAAGCACCTGCGCTGAGGTCCTGCACCAAACGTCCGATGCCTTTATCACTTCAGTATCAAGGTCCTTATGCGGCATATCATGGCACAGGGCAGGGGTGCAGTGAAGATAGTATATCTCTGTTTCAAGAACATTCAGCCGTTCATACTCGTCAATGGTATGATTGTGTATTTCCGTCATTTTCTTCATAACGGCGTGCACGAATTCAGGACGGTCAAGAAGATCTTCATAACAGTTTTCTATTCCGTGAAGTCTCATAAAAGTGTCCCACGATGTGAAATACAGCGAAACTCCGGTTTTGCGCACGGGCATAATGTCTCCAAGCAGCTGCTGTGTCTCATATATCGCCTTGTCTGTAGCTTCACGGTCGTATGATATTTCGGGAATTTTGAATTTTTCCAGATCTTCCTCTGTCTGAAGCTGGTCAATATATTCATGAGCCGCAATATATGCTCCGGTCGTGGAAGGTATCTGTCTTTCTTTTACCGAAAGACCAAAACCTGTATCGTTGATTTTTACTCCCGTCGACCAATATGGCGCATAACAGTGGTCTCCGCCGAAATATTTGTTCTGAAACATCTGCATGCGAAGAGAATATTCGATTCCGTGATAAGTTTCGTTTTCGCATTTTATTTCGTCGGCTTTTATCTCACCCCACGGTATTTCGAAGATAAGTACGGGCGGACGCACGATCTTGAGATCGTTAAGATCTTTGTATCGTTCCTCCCTCTCTCTGCTTTTTTGAGAGAAAGCGAGATCTTCTGCATATCTTTTTATGAGCTCGCGTATATTGTCTCTGTCTGTCATACAATACTCTCCTTTATGTTAGCTGTGTTGATTACTGTATGTTGTCGTAAATGGGATATTTTTTACAGAGTTCGTCGACAGTCTGTCTTATCTCTTCCGCTTTTTCAAAATGAGCAGCGGTGTTATAGATGCAGTCTGCAACGATCTTCATATCTTCTTCAACAAATCCTCTTGATGTGACCGCAGGAGTTCCGAGGCGTATACCGGACGTAATAAACGGTGACTGCGGATCGTTGGGAATGGCGTTTTTATTTGCGGTGATGCGAACCTCGTCAAGGTTGTGTTCAAGCTCTTTGCCCGTAACGTTGAATTTTCTGAGGTCAACAAGCATAAGGTGATTATCCGTTCCGCCCGAAACAAGATCGAATCCTTTTTCGATCAGTGAATCCGCAAGAACCTTTGCATTCTTTACTATCTGCGCCTGATATTCCTTGAATTCGGGCTTCAGCGCTTCACCGAAGCAGGCAGCCTTTGCGGCAATGACGTGCATGAGAGGACCGCCCTGCGTTCCGGGGAATATCGCTTTGTCTATCGCCTTTGCATATTCTTCCTTGCAGAGTATCATGCCTCCTCTGGGTCCGCGAAGAGTTTTGTGCGTTGTAGTTGTAACAATGTCTGCGTAGGGGACCGGAGACGGATGAAGACCAGCCGCAACAAGACCTGCAATATGCGCCATGTCTACCATAAGGAGCGCGCCTACAGAGTGGGCGATCTGGGCGAATTTTTCAAAATCTATAAATCTCGGATAAGCGGAAGCGCCGGCAACGATTATTTTCGGCTTGTTTTCTTTTGCAAGACGTTCCACTTCGTTGTAGTCTATATAATGTGTCTTCTCGTCGACTCCGTAAGGAACTATATTGAAGTAAGAGCCTGACATGTTTACCGGAGAACCGTGAGTGAGGTGGCCGCCGCATGCAAGATTCATGCCCATTATTGTGTCGCCGGGTTTAAGAAATGCAAAATAAACCGCCATGTTTGCCTGAGCGCCGCTGTGAGGTTGAACGTTTGAGTGATCTGCGCCAAAAAGCTTGCATGCGCGGTCTCTGGCAATGTTTTCAACAACGTCAACGCATTCGCATCCGCCGTAATATCTCTTTCCGGGGTATCCTTCCGCATATTTGTTCGTCAGAATCGTTCCCATCGCCGCCATAACGGTCTCGGAAACTATATTTTCGGAAGCGATAAGCTCGATATTTCTTTTCTGTCTGTCAAGTTCGGCTTCCATAGCCTTGCCGAGTTCGGGATCAAAACTTTTAACGTATTCAATATTTCTCATTTTTATTCTCCGTTTTAACAGTTATTAATATGAATTATACCAGTATTTTGCGCGGGTGTCAATACTTTTCAACTGAGTAAATTGTAAAATTTGTTGCATAAAATGTTCTGTAAAAAATGATAAAAATGATAATCAAGAGAATGACGCTTGAAATTGAATAAAAAGTATGATATAATGAATAAAACAGACGTTATTTCCCGCAAAACTCATATGAAAAGGTGATGGCATGAAAACCGCGATTATTTATTTCTCAAAAACAGGCGCTTCGGCAGAATGTGCCCGTGAGCTTTATAAGGCTATACCCGGCGCGGATCTTTTCAATCTCGCGATCGACAAATGCGACGTTTCAAAATTTGACAACATTATTCTCGGCGGCGGGATCAGAGCGGGGATGATACCGTCATTACTCAAAAAATTCGTCCGTGAAAACGAGCTTGAAATACAGAAAAAGAATGTCGGCATTTTCGTCTGCTGTTCAGATTTTCCGCACAGTTCAGACTACATCGATAAGAATTTCCCGCCGGTAATCGTTAAAAAAGCAATCGTTTGCGCCGGATTCGGAGCTAAGATGAATCCCGATGAAATGAAAGGCTTCGACAGATTTGTAGCTAAGATCGCCATGAAGAAAATTAAAAAGGCAGGCGGAGAGGCGCCAAGCATCAATTATGCAAAAATTGCCGAGTTCGCCGCAAAATTCAGATAAATAAGGAGAGAATTATGAAACAGGTCAGAATCGGACTTATAGGCTGCGGAGGAAGATCGAATTCGCACAGAAAGTCCTTTTTGGAAATGGATGACGTAAAGGTCGTCGCAGTAGCCGATCCGATAGAGGAAAGACGTATCGCGGCTGCAAAGCAGTTCGGATGCGAAAGGATCTATCACGATTACACCGAGCTTTACAACAATGAATCAGGGAAAACACTTGACGCAGTGGTTATCTGTATCGAGCCTACCGCACATGAGTCTTCCGAAACAAGAGCCGTTGAAATGGGGATCCCGTTCCTTGTGGAAAAACCTGTTTCGATGGATATCGCCCAGGCGAGAGAAATCGCAAAAAAAGTAAATGAAACAGGGCTTATAACTTCTGTCGGTTTTCAGGACAGATATCTCAAACTTACGGATATGGTACGCGATGAGCTCAAAAAACATAAACAGGGCGGACTTGTTTACGGCTCATGGATAGGCGGGATCCCGGGTGTATGGTGGTGGCAGAAAAAGAGCACGTGCGGCGGTCAGCTCGTCGAGCAGAACATACACCTTGCCGACGAACTCCGTTATCTTTTCGGCGAACCTCTTTCGGTATACGCCACGTGTTCGCGAGGCATTGTTCAGCCGGGCGTAAACGCATCCGAAGAATATGATACAGACGATCATTCCACCGCCGTTATCAGATTTGAAAACAACTATACCGCCACGCTCGTCAGCGCATGCTATCACCGTGCAGGAAGAGCGCACTGCGGGCTCGTTATCACTCTTGAAGATATGGTAATAGATTACAGGCTGAGAAACAATCTGATCATCGAAACTTCCGACTATACATACGACGTAAAGAGAGAACCGACAGACCACACGTCGTATCTCGACAAGGCGTTCATTCACGCGGTAAAAACAGGGGACAGATCACTTATCCGTTCAGATTATTGCGATGCGCTTAAAACTCATGAGCTTGTTTTTGCGGCAAACGAATCTATGGAATCCGGTCAGGTAATATATTTTAAATAATCAAGGAGGCAGCATTATGCGCTTGTGCGTACCCATTCCGTGCTTTTTCGGCGGCATTCCGTTTACCGAAGCCGTAAAAAAAGTTAAAGAACTCGGTTATGATGCAATAGAAACATATTCATGGCAATCTCTTGACCTTACCGCAGTCAGAAATGCCTGCGAAGAAAACGGCGTTGAGTTTATAAGTATGTGCACGTCGGAATTCCGTCTTACTGACAGCGCTTTCAGACAGGCATGGCTTGACGGACTGAAAGAAAGCTGCGAAGCGGCAAATAAAGCGGGCGTAAAGAGACTTATAACGCAGGTCGGTCAGGACACGGGCGCCCCGAGGGAAGAGCAGCATGAAAATATCGTTCAAACCCTCCGCCTTGCCCGACCGATACTTGAAAACAGCGGCGTTACCGTAATGATAGAACCTCTCAACACGCTTGTGAACCATCGCGGTTACTATCTCTGGTCCGCAGTAGAGGCGTTCGAAATAATAAAAGAGGCAGACTGCGAGTTCGTCAAAGTCGTTTACGATATTTACCATCAGCAGGTCAGTGAAGGCAACATCATACCTAACATCGTAAACAACCTCGATAAAATCGCGCATCTTCACTCTGCCGGACATCCCGGAAGACACGAGCTTCAGTACGGCGAAAACAATTATAACGTCATCTTTGACGCCGTTGACAAAGCCGGCTACAAGGGCTGCTGCGGTCTTGAATACGGACCGCTCCTTCCTCCCGCGGAAAGCCTCAAGGAAGCAAAGAGACTTTACGGCGGCAAATAAAAATCGATCATAAAACAGAAACCGGAGCCTTAATTGCTCCGGTTTTAAGTTGTCAGTCTATCTTTTTAATATATGATCTGCGTCGTTTATGCCTGCGCGAAGTAAAATACTTCCACTGCGCCTGAACGGCGACGTTGTCTTCTAGATTGAGATTCGTTTCACAGGTTTCTGCCTTTCCCGACCACAGCATTTCCATCAGTCCGTTCAATATTACAGCATTTATTCCCTTTTTCTGATATTCGGGCAGGACCGCAACAAGGCCGAGGTCTATTGTTTTCGGGTTTTTAACGGCTTTTAATATCCTTACAAGGGCAGGGGGAGTAAGTCTTCCGCCGCTTTTCTTAACAGCGTCGCCTATACCGGGAAAGCAAAGCCCGAACCCTACGACCTTCTCGCTTTCGTCGCATATAAAAACGAGGAATTCTTTGTTCACGATCATCATAAACTGACTGATAAGTTCGTCCTGCGCCGCTCTTTCAAGAGGCACCGTTCCGTAAAGGTCACGGTAGCATTCTTCAAGACAGTCAAAAAAGCCGTCTCTGTATTTATCTATATAAGCTTTCTTTGAAATATCGGTAGTGGCAACGTGCAGTTTGTTCATTCGCAGAGCGCGTTCTGCGACTCTTGCAAGCGTCTCATTCCTCTTTTCGGGCTTTCTCAGCTCATATTCCACCCAGTCAACGTCTTTTACGAATCCCAGATCTTCAAGAAGAGCGCCGTAATACGGGAAATTATACTGCTCTTCAAAGGTTGAGTTTTCGTCAAACCCATCAACGAGCAGTCCTTCCCTGTCAAGATCACTGTATCCGAGCGGACCGCATATTTCGGTCATACCGCGCGCTTTTCCCCACGATTGAGCCGCTTCAAAAAGCGCCCGTGCAACCTCACTATCGTCAATGCAGTCAAATCTTGTAAAACGCATCTGGGCGCAGCCGTGTTTTGCGTTATGCTGCTTCTGAATGATTCCCTGCAGCCTTCCCACGGTTTTTCCGTCACGTTTTGCTATCAAAAACACTGCATCCGCATTTTCGTTTTCTCCGCCGCTTTTCAGAAGCTTTTTTTCGTCTTCGTAAAGAGGAGGGACGAAATACGGGCAGTCTTTATACATTTTAAGGGGAAATTCTATAAATTCCTTTATATCGCGCGATGTTTTAACCTCTGAAACGTTAACCATCTTCAGCTCTCCAGAGGTTCGTCGTCACGGCGCAGAAACGCAAGACCGTATCCTGCAAGCCACGGGCCGTTGTGACACCCGCTTACCGGCGACATGATGACCGATTCGTGATTCGTCTCAATTCCGTATCTGCCCTCGATTTCACGAAGGACTTTTATCATCGAAGGACCGGTGTAAACGTGCCATAAAAGATAGTCTTTCGGGTCGCGGTCGCCTATCTTTTCCCTGATAAGCTCACATGTTCGCGCAAGAGCCTTTTTGGGCGTCCTTACGCTTTCAAGAGCGACGATCTCGCCTTCTTTCGAAAAATGAACGACGGGGCATATGTTCAGCATCTGACCCATAAACGCTTTCCCGCCCTTGAGCCTTCCATTGTAAATAAGATAGTCGAGCTTTCCGTCGATCCCGATAAAGACCTGTCTCTTCATCATCCATGCAGTTTCTTTCAGTATCTGCTCGCTTGTCATGCCTTTTTCAGCGTATTCAGCCGCCTTGATGGCAAGCAGTCCTTCTCCGAAGCATGTGATCTTAGTATCTACTACGTGTATTTTAAGCCTGTCTTCATATTCTTTGGCGATAAGGCATATTTTGTTGTAAGTGCCTCCGAGCGCGGAGGAAAGAGTGAATACGATGGTTTCATCATATCCGTTCGCGATCGCCTTTTCGAATGCCGCACGGATATCCGCCGTATCCGGAAGAGCTGTGGACGGAAGGTGGTTTTTCGGGTCTTCTATAGTTTCGAGCTGATCGTAAAATTCGACCGGATCAAGATCGATGCCCTCCTTATACTCTTTTCCGTTGAAAATGATGCGAATCCTGATTATTTCTATCCCCAGGTTTCTGTAACGTTCCGGCGCGTATTCTATGCATCCGGTAGAGGTACACATTATCTTGATCTTTGCCATTTTATCTGCTCCTGAAAAAAATTATTATCGCTTATTCTCCTGCTTTTGCAAACGTTACCCTCGAGCTGTCCTCGATATTGAGATATACGGTATCCTCCTCTTCGCTGTAAGAGAAGGACTTTACAAGTCTTCCGTTGTTCAGAGTGAGGACTATCGTTTCCCCGTCCATCACGTAATCGTAGGTTACGGTTTCTTTGGAATCTGTAAAGGTAGCTTGTTTGCCGTTGAATGATATTGATGAACCCGATTCGGCATCCGTATAAATACCTTTCGGTCCTTTATAGGCTCCGCAGGCGCACAGTGAAAAAATGACCGCACATATGATTATCACTAAAACAGTTTTTTTCATTGTCTTATTTACTCCTTTTCGGACTTCGCGGCTTAGCCGAAGCATTATTTGTTTTATTCGATCGCAATAAGATAATCGAATATTTCCTGCCCGCCGTTTTGCATGTTCAGCTCGCAGTCAGGATAAAGATTTCGGATCTTTTCCGATAAACCGTCTGCTTCTTCTTCCGTTCTGCCATTTCCGGCGAAAACGGTTATGATATCCGCGAGATCAGTGTCTGCGTTTTCAAAAAATGACGTCGCCGCGTCTTCCGCAGTCGTTTTTACGTCAACTATATTGCCGTTTATTCTTGCGATATAATCGCCCTTTTTTATTGAAAAACCGCCTATTTCAGCATCTTTAACCGCTCGGGCGACGTCTCCGTCCGTAATGCTTTCAGCAGCCCGCGCAGCGCTCTGCTCAAGAGCGTCCATATCGGTTATTCCGGGTGTCAGCACGCACAGTGCGCTGTATCCCTGCATGAAGCTTTTCGTTCCAATAACGCGGATATCTTTGTTTTCCGTCATATCCGCAGCCTGTTTCGCAACAAGAAACGAATTTTTGTGATTTGGAAGCACTATTATGTTTTTGCTTCCGCATTTTCCGTATGCGTCAAGAAAATCTTCCGCAGAAGGACTTTCTTTCATTATCACGGCATCTGCGCCGAGACTTTCGAATATCCTTGCCATTCCTTCTCCGGATGCTGCCGCGACCACGGAGAACGGTTTGCCCGTTTTTTTCTGCGAAACGATAGTTTCGTCGTGTCCGAGCATCATGTTTTCTATTTTGACCGTCAGAAATTCACCGTAGGACTGCATTTTCGCGAGTATCTGTCCGGGTGTGAACGTATGAACATGAACCTTTACGATATCGTCCTGTTTATACGCAACTATACTTTCTCCGTCAAGCTCTTCCAGATCATGAATCACAGTGCTTATTTCAAATACGTCAGGGTCTGTCTTTGCCGAAGTAAGCCGCAGAAGAAATTCGGTGCAATAGCCGAATTCCAGAACGCTGTCTCTTGTGAATCTGTTTATATCGACCGTGCTCTGCTTCGATTCCGTTTCAAAAACAGCGGTATGTTCTTTCCCTTCAAGCACGTCCCTCATTCCCTGAGCGATATAAAGATATCCGGACGCGCCCGAATCAACAACCTCGGCGTCTTTCAGTACAGGCAGAAGTTCAGGCGTTTCCTGAAGAGACTGCTCGGCTTTTTTAAGGTGAAGAGAGAAAAAATCATTTGCCGAGGAGCCTTCGGTAATATTTTTCAGCACGAATTCGACGCTTTCACGGAAAACGGTAAGTATCGTTCCTTCAACGGGGTGCTGCACGGCAGCGTAGGAAGATTTTATTCCGCGCTCATATGCTTTTGCAAGCTGAATCGCTCCGGCTTTGTCGACGCCTTCAAGACCCTTGCTTATCCCTGCAAATATCTGAGAAAGTATCACGCCCGAATTTCCCCGTGCGCTCAGGAGCGTTCCGTTTGCAAAACGAGAAGATACCTCGCTTATCGTGCTGTCCGCACCCCCACGGTTTATTTCCGCAAGACCGCCTTCCACGGTTTTCAGCATGTTTGAACCTGTGTCACCGTCTGAAACCGGGAATACGTTCAGAGCATTCAGCTCATCTTTATGCGCAGCAAGCACTGCCGCGCCTCCGTGAAGCATTTTTGCAAAAAGCGCTCCGTCTATCTCATAAATATCCATTGAACTTTGCCCTTTCCGACAAAGCTTCGGATATCTGTCTCTTCACTGCGCTTCGTCTTCTCAAAGTTATACTATATAATAATATAACACCGAGATAAACTGAAACTAAACAAGGCCGGACTTTTAATTCCTGTCGTCTTCGCAGTCGCAGTTATCGCATTCGCATCCGCAGTTATCATCGCAACCGCAGTCGCAGCTTTCGCTCTCTGCTTCCGCATCGTCTTCGCCGTCCGTCGCTTCAAGAAGTATTCCGGGGTTTCTGTCACAGGCATCCTTGATAACGAGCAAAAGTTTTTTGCCGTATTCGCCGAGATTGTCAACAATACTCTGCGGATCTTTCACGGTTACTTTTACTTCAGGCATGGACGTGAGAACGTCGAAAAGCGCGTCGAGATTTTTACCGTATCTGGCAGGAAAGCCCTGCTGCTGCGAAAAAAAGTCGTGAGCCTGCTGTTTTGTTTTCAGGTCTTTTCCGTCTATAATAATCTCTATCATAAAAGCACCTCTTTCGTTTATTCTTCACCGTAAAGCAGAGTGAATGACGAATAGTGATCGTCAGTGTAATATATCAGTCCGTCGTTGGAAAAAACTATTCTTTTTTCGCCGCGCGACGATCTCCCTTTCGTGTCAATGTCGCATTCCGTGTATTTCCTGCCCCTTTTCTCGGGAAGCAAGCCTTCGTAATTGCCGAAATAATCTCCGCCGATGCTCTTTCCCGGCGCATAAGGTTCAAGGCTTCCGCCGTCCCAACCCAGGTCTCTTGCCTCGTTTTTCGTTATGAAGTTGGAAGGCAGCTTCCCGTAGGTGTGGATGTAAAGAGCAACTTCGTCCTTCGAGGTGTATTCGCCGTTTTCATCAATGGCAGGACCGCTTTCTTCCGGTGCGGGCTCCTCCGCCTCGTTCGTCTCTGAAACGGATGCCTCTTCTTCGTTATTTTCCTCAGGACCCGAATTGCCTGAATCGTCAGGCACGCTTTGCTGTTCTTCTGCAGCGGTTTCTTCTTCAAGAATCTGCTGAACGTCTTCAAGTATGCCTTCAACATCGATATCCGCGCATCCCGCCAGGAGAGCGCCTGTCATGACGAAAGCAAGCAGAAGTGCGATGATTCTTTTGAATCTCATATAATCCCTCCGTAAATTTTTTCTCATTATACCACAAAACGCCAGGAAATTCAATATGCGTTTACGCCTGTTTTTGTTCCCCGATCTTCCGGAAACACGATTTCACGCGATATTTTACCGAATTCAAAAAAATAATCAAATTTAATAGTGACAAAAACGAAAAAGTGTGCTATAATATATACGTATCAGTATGTATACCTGCATTTTCAGAAAAACAATATCAGAAAGGAATATATTATCATGGAAGAACAGAACAACGGAAGCATAAAAATATCCGAAGAAGTCATTGCAACCATCGCATCGAACGCCGCACTTGAGATAGACGGCGTTGCAAGCGTTTTGCAGAAAGTGCTTCCCTCCACAAAAAGTGTTGCGGGAAATATAAAGAACGTCCGTAAAGGCGTTGGTATAGTAAGAAACGATGAAGGTCTTGAGCTTACGGTCCAGATCGTTGTAAAAAACGGCTATAAGATCCCCGACGTTTCTCTTGCCGCTCAGACGAACGTAAAAGAAACTGTTGCAAATATGACCGGTATCAACGTAACGAAAACAAACATCATCGTAGCCGGAGTAGTGGAAGAGAAAGCGAAAAAAGAATAAATGAAACGAAGCGAATCCCGAGAAAGCCTCTTTCTTCTTCTTTTTGAGGCGTCATTCAGCGAAAACCCCGATCCGCAGAAGATCATCTCTCTGTCCGCAGAAAACATGGGACACGAAACGGACGAATACTGCGAAAAAGCTTTTGCGGATATCCTCGAAAACATCGACGGTATCGATAATGAGATAAAACCGTTTCTCGTTGCAAGAAAACTTGACCGTCTTTCAAGAACAGCGCTCACCGCATTGCGCATAGCCGTTTATGAGATCAACAATTCTGTCGATGTCCCCGCAGCAGTCGCTATCAACGAGGCTGTCGAGCTCGTAAAAAAATATGACGTAGACAATGCCGCGGCATCGTATATAAACGGCGTCCTCGGTTCCTATGTCCGCAGCCGTGAGTAACGTTTCCGCAGCTCTCGGTATAGATACAAGCAACTATACCACTTCCGCTGCCGTCGTAAGAACGGACGGGAGTTGCCGTAGCGAAAAAAGACTTCTTCCCGTCCCGGAAGGAACGACGGGACTCAGGCAGAGCGATGCGGTTTTTGCCCACGTAAAACAGTTTTCGGAAGTTTTTTCACGCCTTGATATTTCTAAAGAAGACGTCCGCGCCATTGGCGTGTCAACTCGTCCAAGAAACGTTGACGGTTCATATATGCCGTGTTTTATATACGGCATTTCCGTTGCCGAAACGCTGTCGTCTGCGCTAGCCGTTCCTCTTTACGTCTTTTCCCACCAGCAGGGACATATAGGCGCAGCCATCCTTTCATGCGGCGAGGAGTCTCTGTTAGAAAGACCGTTCATGTGCTTTCACGCTTCGGGCGGAACTACCGAGTTCCTGCGTGTTGACGGGATCGAACGTATATCCGTAGCTGCCTGCACGGGCGATATCAGTGTCGGTCAGCTTATAGACAGGGTAGGGGTAATGCTCGGCATGCCATTCCCGTCAGGACCGTATCTTGAAGATCTCGCCGAAAAGGGTGACCTTCCCGAGAAACCCGCCATCAGGGTAAAGGACGGCCACTGTTCTCTTTCGGGCTTTGAAAATAAGGCGAAAAACATGCTCGAAAAAGGCGTTTTGCCTGAAAACATAGCGCGTTATACTATCGAGACCGTTTCACTTACGGTAAAAAGACTCTGTGAAGAATATAATCCCGAAAAGCTTCCGATCCTATTTGTCGGAGGCGTTATGTCGAATAAAAGAATAAGATCCGTTCTTTCGGGCGACGGCAGATTCTTCGCCGAACCCCGGTTCTCTTCGGACAATGCCGCGGGTATAGCTTACCTCGCGATGAAAAAGCATTTCCGGTAATTTAATGAAATCAAGAAAGGCATAATATGCTCAGATCCGCAATTACCGTATCACAGCTGAATTTCTATGTGCGTTCTCTGATTGATTCCGATGAGATACTCCGCTCCGTACTTGTTCGCGGAGAGATATCCGACTTTTCGCTTTACAGAAAAAGCGGACACATGTATTTCACGCTGAAAGACGGACAGTCGTCCGTTAAGGCTGTGATGTTCCGCACCGAAGCTCAGAAGCTTTCGTTTATGCCCGAAGACGGTATGAACGTGATCGTTTCCGCAAGGGTATCGGTGTTCGAGCGCGACGGCGTATATCAGCTCTACATCTCCGAAATAATACCGGACGGCATAGGCGCTCAGACCATCGCCTTTTTGCAGCTTAAAGAAAAGCTTGAAAAAGAAGGACTTTTCGATGATTCAAGAAAACGCCCTCTTTGCCGGTTCCCTTTTAAAATAGCTGTCGCCACGTCTCCTTCAGGAGCAGCGCTGCAGGATATTATTTCCGTTACGGCAAGACGGTGGCCGGTGGCTGATATAGAGATCTTTCCCTGCGTCGTTCAGGGTGCAGAGTCTTCTGCAAGCGTAATAAAAGCGATTGAATATTTCGGCAGACAAAATAACGCCGACGTATTGATAATCGCAAGAGGCGGGGGCTCATACGAGGATCTTTCATCCTTTAACGATGAAAAGCTCGCAAGAGCGGTCGCAATCTGTCCTATCCCCGTCATAAGCGCCGTCGGGCATGAAACGGATTTTACAATTCTTGATTTTGTTGCGGATATGCGCGCGCCCACGCCTTCTGCGGCGGCGGAGCTTGCCGTTCCCGATATAAGAGAAATATCCGAATTTATATCGGATTTTCGCTATACTCTGAAAAAAGAGCTCAGTTCCGTTTCCGATATGAAAAGCGCCGCGCTCGACTCTCTAAAAAGCAAACTTGATATAAAACACTGCATCGAAAGCAAAGAGCTTATTTTCGATAAAATTCAGAGCAGCTTTTTTTCTTCTTTCGATACCTTTTTTGAAAAGAAGAAAAACGCTCTTGCGCTGTCGATTTCCGCTCTGTCCGCGCTCGATCCTCTGTCTGTCATAAAAAGAGGCTACGCCGTGGTGTATAAAAATGGTAAACCGCTTGTCTCCGCAAAGGATACTCAGCATAACGACAGACTCGTTATTAAAATGAAAGACGGTGATATCAACTGTGTCGCAGAATGAGATAAAAATGACGTTTGAACAGGCAATGGAAAGAATGGAGCAGATAACTGCACGTCTTTCCGACGGTAATCTCGGTATAGACGAATCCGTTTCGCTTTATGAAGAAGGCGTCCGCCTTGCAGCCTTCTGTGATGAGAAACTTAAGGATGTCCAGAGAAAAATAACAGTGCTTCAGGAAAAAGAAAATGGATGATTTCAAAAACAAACTCGACGAATACCGCCGAGAGGTAAACAGCGCTCTTGAATCGGCTATCCCCGAAAACGGAGAAGAAGCCGTATCAGCTATGCGCTACAGCGTTTTCGCGGGAGGAAAACGGATACGCGCTGCCTTGGTCCTTGCCTTCTGCGAGCTTTTTCACGGCGAAAAAGATAAGGCTCTTCCTTTTGCCTGTGCAGTTGAAATGATACATACGTATTCTCTTATATATGACGATCTTCCGTGCATGGACAACGACACTCTTCGCAGGGGCAAACCGACGAACCACGTGGTATTCGGCGAAAGCACGTCCCTTATGGCGGGTGCGGGACTTTATGCAAGAGCATTAGAACTGATTGCGGAAAACAGCCTTCTTTCCGATCGGCAGAAGCTTGAGGGTATCTTCGTCCTTCTTTCCGCGTCGGGACTTAACGGCATAATCACCGGTCAGATGCTCGATCTGAAAAACCGTCCCGGACTGAGCGAAAATGAAGTTATGCGCATTCACAGACTTAAAACAAGCGCAATGATAGAAGCGTCCGCCCTTTTGGGATGCATTGCCGCCGACTGCTCGCAGACCGAAAAAGAGAAAGCAAGAAGATATGCCGAAAATATCGGGCTTGCTTTTCAGATAAAAGACGATATCCTTGACGTTGAAGGCAGTGCCGAAGAGCTCGGCAAAACAACAGGCAAGGATAAACAGGAACAGAAAACTACTTTCGTTGATATCTTCGGCGTTGAAGAGTCCCAAAAAAAGGTCGATTTCCTTTCCGATGCGGCTAAAAATGAAATCTCCGCCATCTGCGGCTGTGACTTTCTGTGCTCTCTTGCCGAATACCTCGCATCAAGAAGATCATAAAACCGAAAAGAGTTGAGTATTTATGACTGAATTCATCAAATTGATTTTCTCAAACCATATTCTCAATACCGCTGTCCTTGCATGGTTTTTTGCACAGTTGATCAAGGGCATAATAGAATCCGTGCGCGCAAAAAAAATCCTTATCGACAGGTTTTTCGGATCGGGAGGTATGCCGTCGAGCCACAGTTCTCTCGTCACGTCTCTCCTTACAATGGTGCTGCTGATCCACGGCGTCGCTTCCACGGAATTTGCCATAGCAGCGGTTTTCTGGTTCGTTACCACTTACGATGCCGCCAACGTCCGCTATGCGGTCGGAGAGCAGGCAAAGATCATAAATCAGATAATCAGGATCGACGAACGCGTAGAGCGGGAAAAACTCTTCAAGGAACTTATGGGACATACAAAAATCGAGATTTTTTTCGGTTGCCTACTCGGTCTGGCGATCGCTCTTATCTACCGCGCAGTCTTTATTGCATAACTTATCAAATATATTATAAAGTATTACATAAAAGTGAACTATGCAATATTTTATGCAAAACCACTTGAAAAAAATGAATAAGTATGATATAATCATAAAGATGATACAGTATCCTAGTCCGATCATCAGGCTACCAGGGTGGGCCTAAAAATCCACCGAAGGGCATATCTGTGAAACTTCTTGTGCTTGCTTCTTACGCCCAGTCTGGGGTGAGTGCTGGAAGGAAGCTCTTATTCCCTCAAGAATAAGCGCTTGGGGTAGCCGGGCGCCCGCAACGGCATGCGCAAGCGTCCCGTCGTCTTCGGAGACCTGCTCGCGTGGCTTTCAATACAGAAAAGCTACGGTTCAGGATTAAACCTGCAAGGCGGTGCGTTTTCGTCAAAGCAGTAAAAACGCGCTGTATGCAGTTGTAGCCTGTCTTGAGTGGGCTCGGCGGATTTCGGCCGGGCTGTGGACCATGGCCGTGGTTCATAGCTTTTTGCGTTTGAAACCGAGGCTGCAAAAGAGACTAAGAGCCTTTGTTGATCAGGTCAAGGAAAACTTCTAGGCTGAGAGATTAATTTTCTGCATTCAAAGGATTGCAGTACGTGCTGAGTGGCAATCAAGTCGCACAGGCGGCGACGCTGTGCCTCGAGCTTTAAAGGGAAACCTCCTTCACGGCGACGGAAGGAAGCTCCCGGGGAAACCTACTTGACCTAAGACGTAAGATTTACTTTGAATGTTATCATCACTTTTTTTGAAACCATCTGTCGCGGTTCCGATCATGTCGGATTTGCGGCAGATTAATTGTATTTTTCAGCAATTGCAAATGAAAGGAAAAGTATGGAATCGGACGGTAAACCCCGATCGTCGCAGCAGATCGACGATAACATCCCCGATGCAGGGGATAAAAAGGAATCTGCTGCTGAAAAACAAAAACCCAAAGAAAAAGACAGAAAAAAACGTATCGTCAACTGGAGCTGGGCTCTTAAGATCCTGGCGCTCACGTTTGTTATCTCGTTCGGAATGTCTTATCTTTCTGAAAGCGTTCTTGCAGACGTCAATATCATAGTCGCGTTTTTTGTCCTTGTTTTTTTTATCGTTCTCGGCGTTGTATTTGATACCGTAGGCACTGCGGTAATGGCGGTAGAAAACAAAACCTTCAACTCCATGGCGGCAAAGAAGGTCAAGGGCGCAAGAACCGCTCTCGCGCTTATCGCCAAAGCTCCGGCTGTCTCAAATTTCTGCAATGACGTAATAGGCGATATATGCGGCGTCATCAGCGGAACGACATGCTCTGTGCTCGCGCTGAAATTTTCCGAACTGTTTTCATTTAATTCTTTTATTAGCGTATTTATATTCACAGCCATTACCGCGTCGCTTACCGTCGGTCTTAAAGCGATCGGCAAAAACATAGCTGTTGCATTCGGCGACAAGATCATCTACGCCATCTCACGCGTGATCTGCTTCTTTGTCCCCGAACGCATTACAGACTCGAAAAAGAAAAAATAATGCGTCTTGATTTATATATTTACGAAGCATTTTCGCTGAAAAGCAGAGAATACGCGAGAACGCTCATTAAAAACGGCGATGTCTCGGTCAACGGAATGCCCGTCACAAAGGCGGGAGCAGAGGTGGCCGGAACAGAAAGCGTCATCGTCAACGATTCCCTTCGCTACGTCAGCAGGGGAGGACTTAAGCTTGAGCGCGCGCTCGCCGAGTTCGATATTTCCGTGAAAGACTGCAACGCACTCGATATCGGCGCCTCTACGGGCGGATTTACCGACTGCCTTTTGCAGAACGGCGCAAAAAAAGTATATGCATGCGACGTCGGACACGGTCAGCTTGATAATAAGATCAAAAACGACCCCCGTGTCGTCGACCTTGAGGGCACGCATATAAATTCTCTTTCGTGCGATACCGTAGGCAAAGTTGATATTATCACCTGCGACGTGTCGTTTATTTCACTTAAGCTCGTCTTGCCTCACATGCTGAAGTTTGCTTCGCCCTCTTGTGAAATCATTTGTCTTTTCAAGCCGCAGTTTGAATACGGCAGAAAAGTGAAAAACGGTGTAATAAAAGACGAAACCGTCCATAAAAAGCTTCTTTCTGACTTTACCGCTTTTGCCGAAAACGAAGGCTTTGAGATTATTTCTTCATGTCTATCGCCGATTCTCGGCGGAGACGGCAACAAAGAGTTCCTTTTTCATTTAAGACCGAAAAACAGGAACTGAAAACGGGAGATATGCATATGAAATTCGCAGTTATGACAAACAAAGACCGTGACAGCGATTTTTCCGCCACCGAAAAGATCGTTTCATGTCTGTCTTCCCATGGCGCAGAATGCACAGTCGTTTCATCTCCCGCAAACCTTGCTTCCGCCTTAAACGATTGCAGCGCCGTTGTCACCGTAGGCGGTGACGGCACTATCCTTGCCATCGCGCATACAGCCGCAAAAGCAGGATGTCCCGTCGCGGGCGTAAACAAGGGCAACCTCGGCTATCTTGCATGCCTTGAATCTGAAGATATCTCCGATATTTCCCGCCTCGTGACAGGGGATTTTATCGTTGAAGACAGAATGATGCTCAAAGCAAGCGTTTCGTTCCCAGATAAAAAGCTCGATTTTTACGCGCTCAACGATATCGTCGTTACGCATGATTCCGTTCTCAAACTAACCGATTTCAGCCTTAATTGCGACGGCTTCGATATCGCTCACTATCGCGCGGACGGTATTATTTTCGCAACTCCCACAGGCTCTACGGCATATTCCCTCTCTGCCGGCGGACCGGTCACAGACCCTGCTCTTCGGGCAGTGATAGTTACTCCCATATGCGCCCATACTCTGAGCTCCAGACCGGTTATTTTCAACGAAACTGCTGTCCTTTCCGTGACGGGCTCTTCGCGGGATAAAGATCCCGTCAGACTTTATGCGGACGGAGGAGACGGCATCGTTCTTCCCTATAAAACATCAGTTACAATCTCAAGGTCACCTTACACCCTGAAACTTATACGTTTCAACCCCAACTCGTTTTATAATATCCTTTCAAAAAAAATACATTAAGGAACAGATCATATGAAACAGAAAAGCAGAAGACACTCAAAGATAATTGAGATCGTCCGCAATGAGCCGATTGAAACGCAGGACGAGCTTACCGCAAGGCTTAACAAAGAAGGCTTCACGGCAACCCAGGCAACCGTATCAAGAGATATCAAAGAGCTCCAGCTTGTCAAAATACTCACAAGCGAAAACAGATACAGATACGCCCTGCCGTCCAAAACAACGCAGTCTCAGCCGCTGCTTCCATCCAAATTCCTCGGAATCATCAGGGAAGGCATAATTTCTGTCGAGCAGGCTCAGAATCTCGTTGTAGTTAAATGTTATTCGGGTATGGCTCAGGGAGTATGCGCTGCGATAGACTCTCTTGAAAGAGAAGGCGTTATCGGTTCCATTGCCGGAGATGACACCATTTTCCTTGCCACACGAGATAATTCCGTATCAAAGAAGATCGTTGACAACATAAAAGAAACACTCAGTATCTGATTTACCTGACGGAAGGATAAAAAATGTTTACTTCGCTGCATATCGAAAACATAGCCGTCATAGAGTCGGCTGATATACCGTTCACACCCGGTCTCAATGTCCTGACCGGGGAAACGGGCGCCGGCAAAAGTATCGTTATTGATGCAATAAACATGATCACAGGCGGAAGAACAAGCAGAGAAGTGATAAGAACAGGCTGCAAAAAGGCATACGTCTCGGCAACGTTTGAAAATATAGACGGCGCACTCCTCGCAACTGCGAAAGATTTCGGCATAGACGTTGAAGACGGTGAACTGATCATCTCACGGGAAATTTCCGTTGACGGTCACGGATATGCGCGAGCCAACGGCCGCCAGATCACGGTTTCAATGCTTCGCGAACTCGGAAAAAATCTGATAAATATTCACGGTCAGCACGATAATATCGCGCTTTCAGACCCGTCAACACATCTTTCCTATCTCGATTCTTTTGCGGAGAATGACGCGCAGAGGAAAGAGTATTACGAAAAATTCACGAAGGTGAAAGATATAAGCAAACAAATATCTCTTCTTTCCGTGGACGACCGTGAAAAGGCAATGCGAATGGATATCCTCCGTTATCAGATAAATGAACTCGAAGCCGCAAACCTTACGGCAGGGGAAGACGAGATCCTTGAAAAACGCAGACTGTCCCTTGCAAACAGAGAGAAAGTAATAAACGGATTTTACGCCGCAAAAGAAGCTCTTTCATCGGGTGAAACAAACGCCAGAGATCTTGCATCCTCTGCCGTTGACGAGCTTTCGTATATCTCCCGTTTTGACGAAGATGCCGCAGCGCTTTCAGAGCGCCTCAACGACGTTTTTGCCGAGCTTGACGATATATCCGATGAGATCTCGCATTATGCGGATAATCTCGACAGCGATATCTCGGAGCTTGAAAGCGTCGAGTCACGGCTTGACATGATAAGAGGTTTTCGCAGAAAATACGGCAATTCCGTTGCGGAAATGCTCGAATTCCTCGATAACGCGAAGGAAGAACTCGAAAAAATCGAGTATTCGGATGAAAAGATAAAACTGCTTCAAAAAGATCTTGAAGCTGCTCAGACAGAGCTTGACAAGGCGGCGGCAAAGCTCTCATCAACAAGAAAAACAGCCGCAACGCGTCTTGAAAAAGCAATTACGGAAGAGCTTGTTTTTCTTGATATGCCAAAAGTGCGTTTTTGCGTTTCCATAAAAGAAAAGCCTCAGGAAAAAGACGGCGCGGACGAGGCGGAATTTCTTATTTCCGCCAATATCGGCGAAGATCTTCGCCCGCTTGCATCGATCGCTTCCGGCGGCGAACTTTCCAGAATCATGCTTGCGGTTAAGAATATCCTTTCAAAAAATACAGAGGGTATGCTCGTTTTTGACGAGATAGATACAGGCGTAAGCGGGCGCGCGGCGCAGAAAATAGCCGTCAAGCTCAAACAGATGTCCCGCTCGGGACAGGTCACGGTAGTTACTCATCTCGCTCAGATAGCCGCAAAAGGCGATAATCATCTTGTTATTTCAAAAGACAGCAGAGACGGACGGACGTTTACCACCGTAACGCCGGTCCTGGGCGAAGAAAGAATAAACGAACTTGCGCGCATCATGGGCGGAGACAGCATCACGCCCGCGCTTTTACAGACCGCAAGAGAAATGATAGCGGACAACAATGAATAATAATCAATATATTTCGATAATTCCGACGGGATGAAGGAGAAAACACATGCAAATTTATGAAGAGCTTCAAAAAAGAGGACTGATAGCTCAGGTCACAAACGAGGAAGAGATAAAACAACTCGTCAATAACGGAAAAGCCAAATTCTATATCGGTTTCGACTGCACGGCAGACAGCCTTACCGCAGGTCATTTCATGGCGCTCACGCTTATGAAACGTCTGCAGATGGCAGGCAACACTCCGATCGCTCTCATTGGCGGCGGAACGACCATGATAGGCGACCCCTCCGGACGGACCGACATGAGAAAAATGCTTACAAAGGAAGATATAGAGCATAACGCTGAATGCTTCAGAAGACAGATGGAAAAGTTTATCGAATTCGGTGAAGACAAGGCGATGATGATAAACAATGCCGACTGGCTTCTCAACCTCAACTACATCGAGCTCCTTCGTGAAGTTGGCGCTTGTTTCTCGGTAAACAATATGCTTCGCGCTGAATGCTACAAGCAGAGAATGGAAAAAGGTCTTTCATTCCTTGAATTCAATTATATGATAATGCAGTCATACGATTTTTACTACCTCTTCAAAAACTACGGCTGCAATCTTCAGTTCGGCGGCGATGATCAGTGGTCTAACATGCTTGGCGGAACAGAGCTTATTCGCCGTAAGCTCGGCAAAGACGCAAACGCCATGACTATTACGCTTCTTACCGACTCTCAGGGTAAAAAGATGGGCAAGACCGCAGGAAACGCCGTATGGCTCGATCCTAAAAAGACATCTCCCTACGATTTTTATCAGTATTGGAGAAACGTTGACGATGCAGACGTAATGAAATGTCTTCGCATGCTTACGTTCCTTCCCATCGAGCAGATCGATGAAATGGAAACCTGGCCCGACGAAAAGATCAACGTGAAAAAAGAGATACTCGCATACGAGCTTACAACCCTCGTTCACGGCGATAAAGAGGCTTTGCAGGCGCAGCAGACCGCAAGATCGCTCTTCTCAGGCGGTGCTGCGGCGATCGCTCCCGAAGTCGTTCTTTCCGATGCGGACTTCAATGCCGAAGGCAGGATCGCAATAGCGGATATCCTTGTCAAAACAAAACAGGCGCCTTCAAAGGGAGAGGCAAGACGTCTTGTAGATCAGAAAGGCATTTTCGTAGCCGATAAGCTTGTCGAAAACGCTACGATGACGTATTCAAAAGACGAAATAAACGGTGCGATCGTTAAAAAAGGCAAAAAATCATTCATTAAGATAACCGTTAAATAATGATATTATCTGAAAAAGGTCATAGCTATGAAAAAAGAACTCGAAAAAAATTATAATCCGCGAGACGTTGAAGACCGTATATACGATTTCTGGGTCAGCAACGGATATTTCAAGGCAAAAGTAAACAAGGAAAAAAAGCCATTCACGATAGTTATACCTCCGCCAAACGTCACCGGTCAGCTTCATATGGGTCACGCGTTTGACGAAACGCTTCAGGATATACTGACGCGCTATAAACGTATGTGCGGCTACGAAACGCTCTGGCTTCCCGGTACGGACCACGCAGGTATAGCCACTCAAATCAAGGTTGAGGAATTTCTCCGCAAAAATGAAGGACTTACACGTTACGATCTGGGCAGAGAAAAATTCCTTGAGCGTGTCTGGGCATGGAAAGACCAATACGGCAACAGAATAATAAATCAGCTCAAAAAACTCGGTTCTTCATGCGACTGGTCAAGAGAAAGATTCACGATGGATGAAGGCTGCTCGAAAGCGGTAAAGGAAGTATTCGTTAACCTTTACAACAAAGGCCTTATTTACAGAGGACACAGGATCATAAACTGGTGTCCCCACTGCAAGACGGCGCTTTCCGACGCAGAAGTTGAATATAAAGAGCAGGACGGACATTTCTGGCATATCCGCTATCCGGTAAAGGGCGCAGAAAACGAATATGTTGTTATTGCAACTACAAGACCCGAAACTTTACTCGGCGATACCGCCGTTGCGGTCAATCCGGAAGATAAAAGATATACTCACCTTGTCGGCAAAACACTTGTTCTTCCTCTTGTCGGAAGAGAGATACCCGTAATAGCAGATGAATACGTCGATAAGGAATTCGGCACGGGCTGCGTAAAGATCACCCCCGCCCATGACCCGAACGACTTTCTTGTCGGTCAGCGCCACAACCTTCAGCAGATCCGCGTGATGAACGACGACGCCACCATCAACTCGAACGGCGGCGTTTACGAAGGCTTTGACCGCTATGAGGCAAGAAAACGCATAGTAGACGATCTTGACGTTGCCGGTCTTCTCGTAAAGGTCGAAAATCATTCGCACAACGTAGGTCAGTGCTACCGCTGCGGAACTACGGTTGAACCGCTTACCTCCGATCAGTGGTTTGTTAAAATGGAGCCTCTTGCAAAACCCGCAAAAGAGGTAGTTGCAAACAAGACCATCAAATTCCATCCCGAACGTCTTGAAAAGATATATATGAACTGGATGGACAACGTCCACGACTGGTGTATCTCCCGTCAGCTCTGGTGGGGTCACCGTATCCCCGCATATTACTGCGATAAGTGCGGCGAAATGGTCGTATCGAAAACAGATGTCGACGTCTGCCCGAAGTGCGGCACAAAAATGCGTCAGGACGAGGACGTTCTTGACACGTGGTTTTCTTCTGCACTCTGGCCGTTCTCAACACTCGGATGGCCCGAAAAAACCGAAGACCTTGACTATTTCTATCCCACTTCCGTTCTTGTTACCGGATATGATATCATTTTCTTCTGGGTTTCCAGAATGATCTTCTCCGGTCTTGAACATACCGGTAAGCCTCCGTTTGAGCACGTTCTTTTCCACGGACTTATCAGAGACTCTCAGGGCAGAAAAATGTCTAAGTCTCTCGGCAACGGCATAGACCCGATAGAAGTTATCAACGAATACGGCGCAGACGCTCTCAGATATACTCTCGTTACCGGTAACTCACCCGGAAACGATATGCGTTTTTATTACGAGGTAGTAAAATCGTCAAGAAATTTTGCAAACAAGATATGGAATGCCGCTCGCTTTGCACTCACATACCTTGATATCGATAAGGCGGTTATACCCGATAAACTCGAGATAGAAGATAAATGGATTCTTACCGAATTCAATTCCTGCATCAGAGAAGTCCGCGAAAATCTCGATAAATACGAGCTTGGCATAGCAGCTCAGAAGCTTTACGATTTCGTCTGGGACGATCTTTGCGACTGGTATATCGAGCTTGTAAAACCGCGTCTTTTCGAAACGAACACAAATGAAGAAACGAAGCGCTCCGCACAGAACGTTCTCTGCTACGTCATCAACGGCACACTTGCGCTGCTGCATCCGTTCATGCCGTTCATAACCGAGGAGATCTGGC
Organism: Clostridiales bacterium; assembly: GCA_016281915.1. Lineage (GTDB taxonomy): Bacteria > Bacillota > Clostridia > Oscillospirales > UBA644 > HGM12619. Next base: position 73,577 of record JAEEJO010000037.1, on the reverse strand, counting down.
AAACGATGCCTCACGAAGGCGAAGCTCTCGTGATCGCTCCGTATCCCGAATACGATGAAAAACTCGTCTTTGCTTCCGATGCCGATGCGATGGAAAACGTAAAAGCGCTGATAAAGAATATAAGACAGCTTCGTCTTGATATGAACGTTCCCGCTTCAAAAAAGACAAGCCTGTATATTGAAACCGAAAACCCCGAGGAGTATACACGCTGCGTTGATTTCCTCAAACGTCTCGCAGGCGCATCTGATATCAAAGTTAACGCTGGCACGGTAACTGAAAACACCGCGACCGCACTGAGCCCCGACGCCAAAGCATATATTCCCATGGGTCAGCTCGTTGATATCGAAAAAGAAATCGCACGTCTTGAAAAAGAAAAGGCTCGTCTCGAAGGCGAGATCGACCGTATAGACAAAAAACTTGCAAATCCCGGTTTCGTCGAAAAAGCTCCCGCAAAAGTCGTTGAAGAAGAAAAGAATAAACGCCGCTCCTATACGGCGCTTCTCGAAAACACCCTGAAAGTCCTTTCGGACCTTCGCTGACACAGTCCGACAGACTGATTACAGGAGGAAATATGCAGTATCGCAAATTCGGTTCGACCGGAACTGATATATCCACACTTGGTTTCGGATGTATGCGCTTTCCCACGCTTGACGGAACACAGGATATAGACGAGGAAAAAACGATCCCCATGCTTCACCGCGCATATGAGCTTGGCGTAAATTATTTTGACACCGCATTCTACTATTGCAACGGCAACAGCGAGGTCGTGCTCGGCAAAGCCGTAAAGCCTTTTCGCGACAAGATAAATATTTCCACAAAAATTCCCGTAAACAGGGTCACTGCAACCTCTGATTACCGTTCTTTCCTTGAAAAATCGCTGAAAAAACTTGATACAGATCATATAGATTTTTATCATTTCTGGAGCATCAACAAACAGATGTTTGATGATATCATGGTCAGGTACGATCTTCTCAGCGAAGCTCTGAAAGCTAAAGAGGAGGGACTTATAAAGCATATCTCTTTCTCTTTCCACGGCGATCCTGACGACCTTGAGTATATTCTCAACAAAGCCCCCATGCTCGAAACCATGCTTATTCAGTATAATATCCTTGACCGTTCTAACGAAAAAGGTATTGAATACGTTGCTTCTACCGGCAGGGGAGTTGTTGCGATGGGACCTGTAGGAGGCGGAAGACTTGCAGCGCCGACCGAGCTTGCAGATAAGATCGGATCGGTTTCGGCAAAGGCAACGTACGAACTCGCGCTTCGCTTCGTGCTGGGCAATCCGAATATCTCATGCGCCCTTTCGGGTATGAGAAGCATAGACGAAGTAGAGAAAAACGTTAAAGTAATGTCTTCCGATATTCCTTTTACCGAAAAAGAGAACGCTGAAATTAGAGAAAGTCTTGAAGAACTGAAAAAATTCTCTGATCTTTACTGCACGGGCTGCCGCTATTGCATGCCCTGCGTTAAAAATATCGATATTCCTCATATCTTCTATCTTTATACTCTTTATAACGTTTACGGCCTTAAAGATCACGCTAAAGCCGCATACGCAAAATACTGCGAAAAACTTGAAGAAGAGGGGAAGGAAGGACTTGTTACTTCCTGTATCGAATGCGGTGCATGCGAAAATAAATGCCCGCAGAAGCTTCATATCCGCGAAAAACTCAAACTCGTTCACTCGGTCCTGAGCTGAACAGTCTGATTTTTTCCAAAAGGCGAAACGGAGAAAAAAATGGCAAATTCATATGTTGCCGTCGTTGGCAGACCTAACGTAGGCAAAAGCACACTTTTTAATAAAATAGTCGGAGGAAGACCGTCGATAGTTGAGGATACGCCCGGTGTTACCAGGGACAGACTGTATCGTGATACCGAATGGGGCGGCGTTCCTTTTACTCTCATAGATACCGGAGGTATAGAGCCGCATTCTGATGACGTTATTCTTTCCCAGATGCGAACTCAGGCGCTTATAGCTATCGAAACTGCGGACGTAGTCATTCTCGTTACGGATATCACCACGGGAGTTACCGCCGCGGACAGCGAAGTTGCGGATATGCTCCTGAAAGCGAAAAAAGACGTTGTTCTCTGCGTTAATAAAGTTGACAAACCAGGCACACCTCCGCCGGAACTTTACGAGTTTTACAATCTCGGATTAGGCGATCCTTTCCCGGTCTCTGCCGTTCACGGCCTTGGCACAGGCGACCTGCTTGACGAGGTAACAGGCAGACTGAAAGATCATCCTGCAGAAGAAAGAGACGAAAATTCCACCTACGTCGCCGTTATAGGCAAGCCAAACGTAGGTAAAAGCTCGTTTGTCAACCGTGTCTTCGGTTCGGAACGCACTATCGTCTCCGATATTCCGGGAACTACGAGAGATGCCGTTGACGCGGACGTTGAAAACGAATTCGGCAAGTTCGTTTTTATCGATACCGCAGGTCTTCGCAAAAAAAGCAAAGTAGACGATGAAATAGAAAAATATAGCGTATTGCGTTCCTATATGGCTGTTGACCGTGCCGACGTCGTACTTATTATGATCGACGCAAACGACGGTGTAACGGAACAGGACACAAAAATTGCTGGTATTGCCCACGAAAAGGGCAAGGCGTCCGTTGTGGTCGTAAATAAGTGGGATTCAGTTGAAAAAGACGATAAAACGATGGATAAGCTGAAAAAACAGATCACGGAAGACCTTAAATTCATGTCTTACGCTCCGATCGTTTTCATTTCCGCAAAAACAGGCTTTCGCGTTGAAAACGTCTTTAAAATGATAACGTTTGTCAAGGAACAGCACTGCAGACGCATCACAACCGGCGTTCTTAACGACGTTCTTGTTGAGGCCACAACAAAAGTTCAGCCGCCCACAGACAAAGGTAAACGTCTGAAACTTCTTTATATGACTCAGGTTGCCATAAAGCCGCCGACGTTCGTTATTTTTGTGAATGACCCCGAACTTTTCCATTTTTCTTATCAGCGTTATATTGAAAATCAGCTGAGAGAAACGTTCGGACTGACAGGAACGCCCATAAACATCATAGTCCGCGAAAAAACAAGAGACAAAAAATAAAAAAACTCCGGATCTCGGCATCTTATGCCTGATATCCGGAGGATTTTTTATTGTTACTATTTTATTAGAGCAGGCTTTTCCACAGTTTCTGTTCTTTTTATCATAATCATTACGGCAATAAACGCAGCTGCAAAAACTGTCATTGCCGCTATTGTAAACCAAACCGAAGTTCCCGACTGCGATATCAGCTTGACGCAGAAGTCATAAACGCAATGCGCGGCAAGGCAGATAATAAATCCTTTTGCGCTCATCCCTTTTTTGATAAAGTATTCTAATATGACAGAAAGCGCCACATGAATCATTATTGCAAGCAGTCTTTCCGCTCCCGAGGCAAAATAAGTAGCGGGGGACTGAGACGAAAGCGTTGCCTGTATTTCCTCATAGTTTTCGGTATGCGCAAGAGAATTCGTGTTTATCATAATACATACGATCAGATTTACAACGCTTGTAATGCCCACATATGCGAGCGTTTCGCATGCTCCGTGTCCGAATCCCGTTCCGAGCCCGGATGTGAAGCCAATAGCATCCTTAATCGCATATTTAAGTATGATAAATCTGCTTGCGGTTTCTGCAAGAGCCGTTGTGAACGAGAGAAACAGCGCATATAATACAGGACTTCCATTTGCAAAATCCGCAAACCATCCCTGCGCGCCAAGAAGCTGCAGCAGGGGAACCCTGACTATAATCTGCGCAGCGAAAAATCCGAACATTCCCAGAAGAATGGATCTGTTCATGGAACCGGATTTATCCTTTTTTATAAGGTAGATCCATATTCCTATCGGGGCAAGCAGCGAGCATATTACGGAAAAACATATGCCGATAATCGTAATTGTAGGAATCATTTGAAACTCCCGTCTTTCTTTGTTGCGTTTATTGTACCACAAACAGAGAATGATTTCAATAGCAATGAAAAAAAACGAAAAATTTTTTTTGCAATTAAAAAGCGAATGCCCGGCAAAAAGCCGGGCATTCGGTTTATTTGGAGGTAAAAACAGTTTTTCTTATCTGTCCATAAATGCGTATACGATCATTGCAAGGTCTTCTCTTGATATCGGAGCCTGCGGATGAATGTTGTTTTCATCGTCTGCTTCAATAAGACCTATCTCGTCTGCAATAAGCAGATAGGGAGCAAGACCTTCAGAGATATCTATCGCATCGTTATAGGTTGCTTTGTATAAGCCCCCAAGTTTTGCTGCAGCGCCGTATTCTGTAGCTCTGATGATCGCCTCTGCAACGTCTTCTTTTCTCATAATAAGGTCGGGGGATTTTTCGTTCTCATTGATAAATCCGTAATAAGCAGCCTGGTTGTAGATCATATCGGTATAGTCGTCGTTCTCATTGTAAATATCGTAACGTCCGCCCATTGAGCTGATAAGGAATATGATCATCTCGCGCTGAGTAACAAGTTTACCCGGCTCGAATTCTTTTCCGCCGAAAGTTATGCCGTAAGTTGCAAGCTTGTTGATCTTATCGGGATTCTTGCACTGATCGATATCTGTATAAACAGGGTATCCTTCCGGTTCTGCGTAATCGTATTTCAGAAGTTCTCCGTTTTTCGCCGCAACAGCGTAAGTGCGTCCCTCGCTTGCAAGAACGTATGCTGTTTTGAACGCATATACGTATCCGCCGCCCCATCCTGCGTTTATGTAGGGCAGGAATTCAGGCGCCTTGTCGTCTATAGCTACGGGAACGGTTATATATCCGAGCTTCGGTGTATATTCGGAAGTGTAGATTTCAAGCGCTTTTTCCTGAGATATGATACCGTCTGCGCTCTCAAACTCCACGCCGTCAGTCCACCATTTGTGGAATGAATTAATCGTTCCGTCTATTGCGTTGACTTCAACATAAAGATAATTGGAGTCAAGAGGATATCCGTTTACGGTGTTGGTGAAATGATAGTTTGCGTAGGTGTTGTTATCGTTTGTATATGTGGAGGTTAATGCTGACGAAGCAAATTCTTCGGGATAATTCTTTTTAAGGAATTCAGAACCGATTGCTAACGTATCTGCCGTTCTTGTCTTGCCGTCATAATCTTTTTCTCTTACATACGGCATTGAAGTGCTGTAATCGGTCAGCTCCCCGGTCTTTCCGTTGGCAGTAACGTATTTTCTTATGTAATATACCTGTCTGCCGTTCGTTGTGCTTTCTTTGAACGCTTTTTCGGACATGCCTATTTCCGCGCCCTTTTCAACTCTCTTTGAAAAATACAGAGAAGCGGTGACTTCGTCGGTTTCGGTGTTTCTAGAATAGTTTGAAGAAGCGATCTCGAAATACTGAAGACCAAGCTCGGGATATTTACCCACGATTGCAAGGGCTATCTTTTCAGGAGGCATAACGTCCTTGATCTTTTCGATATTGTCAAGCTCTACCTGAGTAAGGGTATATGAACCCTCTTCCTCCGCGGCAGGTGCCTCTGCAAACTGTTCATCGACGCCAAATCCCGTCTTTGACGTATTTATATTATTTGTTCTGTAAACTGAATCGTAAAGCTTGTTTCTGTCAACGGTATCGCCTGTGAGTGCGTCAAAATACCAGTCTCCGGTCGGGCTGAATCTGTATTGCAGCTGTGCCTTCGGATGCAGATGTTCCGTGTCGTTTTCGTCATAAACGATATAATACTTCAGCGTGCTTTCAAATTTGCCTGAAAGGGCTTTGAATGCGTTCGCTTTCGCATATATCGGGCTTGCCGACGGATATGTGCCGAAGTAGGAATCATTGAAGTCGTTTCGTGAAAAACGCGTTACTTCAAGCGTATCGGATTCGACGGTAATATTCATGTATATGGGCGTCTCAAGTCCGTTTACCGTAAGAGTTGCATTGAAGTAATAAGAAGATGAACCGAGAGGGGAAAGAATATCATAATCGCGGTCGTTCAGAACGTAGCTTTCTGCCTCGTTAAGAACTCTGTGCATAAAGCGTTTTACGGCTTCTTTTGCGTCCTCTCGTGTTGTTTTTTGGAATCTGGGATTGTAGAATCTGTTATTGGATCCGTATCTGTTCGAACCGTTTCTGTGGTAATATTTGTTGTAGTTTACAACCGTGCCGTCTTCTGCTGCGGTAACGTTGATATTGTTGTCTTCGTTCGACCAGTTGAGATACCACATACGGCTCGTTACGTTATCGGAAAAGTTACCGTTGAAAGATGTATACTCATCGCCGATACCAAGCGTATTTCTTACCGAAAGTGTAACTTCCGCAAGCTTCTCGTCGAGATTTGCGTCGTCTTTTACGGCAGTAGAAGGTGTTGAAACCACGTATCCGGGCGTTACAACCGGATAATCGGGTTCTATGATTACGTCATATGCCATTTCTGCAGGTTCCTCCGCTACAGGTTCTTCGATTTCAGCGGGCGCGGCGGCAGATGATGCTCCAAGTGCAAGGGAAAGGGCGGCTACCAGCGCACAAGCTGTGATTTTTTTGCTGATTTTCATGTTTTTCCTCCTTGTATAGGTAAACATCCGATGATGGATTTTCCTTCTTTTAACAGTTTAGACGATAAACATGCAAATATGTTCCGTCAGATATTTATTTTTTTCAAAAAAATAAAGGTTGGAGACAGTCTTAAAAAACGGTTGACAAAAACTCTCCGCTGTGTTATACTCGGTATAACAACTTTGAAAAGCAACGTATCAAATGCATGAGTCAGTTATCATGCCGAAAGGATATAATAATGACAAACAAAGAGAAATTCGTAAAATTCATGACTGAATGCGGCGTATTGACTTTCGGAGATTTCACTCTTAAAAGCGGAAGAAAAGCTCCGTATTTTATCAATACCGGAAATTATAAAACAGGCGCTCAGCTTGCAAAGCTCGGAGAGTTTTATGCAGACTGCATACATGAAAACGGCCTTGCTGCAGACGTCCTTTTCGGCCCGGCATACAAAGGCATACCCCTTGCGGTATGCGCTTGCGAAGCCCTTTATAAAAAATACGGTGTCGAAGCAGGCTACTGCTTTGACAGAAAAGAAGCTAAGGACCACGGTGAAGGCGGAGATTTTGTATGCTCAAAACCGAAAAACGGCGACAGAGTTATAATTATCGAAGATGTTATGACGTCAGGAAAAGCGCTCAGAGAGGTCCTTCCCAAACTCAGGCAGGCAGCAGATATAGAAATAACGGGTATGATAATAACGGTTGACCGCATGGAAAAGGCGCTGGACAGCGATCTCAGCGCGGTTCAGGCGGCAAAACGCGAATTCGGCGTAGACGTTTATTCCATTGTAAATATCAACGATATCATCTCTTCTATCGAAAGCGGAGCCGTTCCTGGGGCGGAATATCTTGATGCAATGAAAAAATATCTTTCGGACTACGGCGCAATGCAGTGAAATGCTTTTCTATCGGTTTAATTCAGGTGTTCACGAAAAATTTACAAAATACACCTTGACAATTCGCTCTGTTTGTAATATAATATTTAAGCGATTGCGGGTGTAGTTCAGTGGTAGAACCCTAGCCTTCCAAGCTAGTTGTGCGGGTTCGATTCCCGTCACCCGCTCCAGAGATCCTGCGTCAGACGCAGGATTTTTTTTATTCTCAACGCTGCTTTGCAGCGTTTTTTTTGTTCTGTAACGAATTTTTCAGGAATAAGGCATATACTTATTGCATTTTCCGTTATTTTTTGATATAATGATTAAAAGAACGAAATGCGGAGGAATGTTGAGTTGTATTCTGTCATACATGATATTCTTTGCGATCGTAAGGGCGGCGAAATATTTACCTGCTTCGGTCCGTTTCATATTTGTTTTATTCTGTTTATATTTGCTGTCGCTGCATTTGTTTTTATTCTTGCGCGAAATAAAGACGCAGCAATTAAAAATAAGCTATGCAATGCTTTTATCTCTGCTGCATTCGGGCTTTATATCACGGATTTTTTTCTGATGCCGTTCGCATATGAGGAGATAGATATAGAAAAACTTCCTTTTCACGTTTGCACGGCGATGTGCGTTATGTGCTTTCTTGCCGCACATACGCGTTGTTTTTCGAAATTCAGATCAAGCTTCGCGCTTCTCGGTTTTATATCGAATCTTGTTTATCTTATTTACCCCGCAGGCGTCATGTGGCATGCAGTCCATCCGTTTACATATCGTGTAATACAAACGCTTCTTTTCCACGGAATAATGACAATATACGGTTTTCTTGAAATTGCTTTTACAGCAGACGCCGTATCATTTAAAAATGCCCGTAAGCATCTTATCGTTACGGTTGCAATGACTTTGTGGGCGCTTTTGGGCAACCTTCTTTATACAGGGGCGGCAGGCGCATATTCCGCAGATTTTAACTGGTTTTTTGTGATCCGAGACCCGTTCGGTATCATTGACGGAAGTGTTTCGCCGTTCATAATGCCGTTTTTGAATGTTGCGGTTTTCTTCGCAGTCGAAATGCTTGTATGTCTCATCGGTACTTTTATCAAAAGTATTTCCCGGAATAAAAAAATATCTACTGAAACGGAGAATTAAGATGAAAACAGCAGTCGAATACATCCGTGAACTCATTCAGCAAACACGTCCGTCAATGTCCTACGGCGGAGGAGATCTTGCGTCATGGCAAAAAGAGGCAAGAGAGAAGCTTGCAGAGCTTTTGGGCCTTGACAAATTTCAAAAATGCGAGCCCGAGTTCGAAACGGAATACGTTGACAGAACAGACGGCGCAACAGAGATCCGTTTCACGTTCCAAAGTGAAAAAGGTTATCGCGTACCGTGTCATCTTCTCCTGCCCGACGGTGTGGATAATCCTCCCGTTATGATAGCGCTTCAGGGGCATACAAAGGGAATGCACGTTTCTCTTAACCGAAAAAGATATCCGAACGAGGAAAATCAGCCTGCCGATGACGGAGACAGAGACTTTGCGATTCGCGCGATAAAAGAGGGCTTTGCCGCAGTTACACTTGAACAGAGAAATTTCGGAGAATGCGGAGGCGATGCCAACGGACCTCGCTGCTATGAAGAGAGTATGACCGCGCTTCTTATCGGACGGACAACTATCGGCGAACGTGTCTGGGATGTGATGCGCCTGATAGACGTTCTTGAAACAGAGTTCGCGGACAAGATCGATCTCAACTGTATCTGTCTTATGGGCAATTCCGGCGGAGGCACGGCTACCGCATATACCGCCGCACTTGAAAGACGTCTTAAACTTGCTATGCCCGGCTGCGCAGTCAGCGCCTTTAAGGATTCTATTGGCGCAATGGGGCACTGCTCATGCAATTTCGTTCCGAAAATAGCGGAATTTTTCGATATGGGCGACCTTATATGTATGGCGGCTCCTACCGCGTATATCCAGGTGAACGGAGAGGTTGATCCGATATTCCCGATAGAACCTGCAAAAGAAATGTTTGCGCAGGGCAAGAAAGCTTACGAAGCGCTCGGTATCCCTGAAAAAGCAGTTCATGTTATAGGCGGCGAAGGACACCGTTTTTACTCCGATCTTTCATGGCCATACGTTCACCGTTTTACAGGGAGATAAATAATGAAAATAACGTTTCTTGGTACCGGCGCTGCGGACTGGCCGGAAAAAAAGCCCGAAGGATGTAAAGAACATCGCAGACTTTCCTCAGCTCTCATAGACGGTTCTTTGCTTATAGATCCCAACCCGTGCGTTTTTGACGCGCTTAACGAATACTCAAAAGACCCGTCCGAAATAAAATATATAATCAACACACACCGCCATAGCGATCATTTTGATGAAAAGACCGTTGCAAAACTCGAAAAATACGGAGCACGCTTCATCCCGTTTTCTGAAGGCGAAGAAAAAACCGTAGGTAAGTATACGGTAAGCGCATATCGCGCCAATCACTCGACCGTGAAAGACCCCGTCCATTTTATTATCTCTGACGGAGAAAAAACCGTGTTTTACGGACTTGACGGAGCATGGCTGTTATTCGATGAGGTTCAGGCGATAAAAAACCGTAAGCCCGACTTTGCTGTATTTGACGCTACGGTCGGATTTATTGACGGTGACTACCGTATCTTTGAACACAATGATCTTAATATGGTCCTTGAAATGAAAAAAACACTCGAAAAATATATCGGAAAATTCTGCATAAGCCATATGGCGCGCACTCTTCATACAGACCATGCCACCCTCAGCGGCATTATGGAAAAACACGGAGTTACAGTCGCTTCTGACGGGCTCGAAATCGAAATTTAGACGGGGATAATCATTATAAGCTCCCCGCGAGATATGCATAAAGAAAGGAAGAGATCATGAAACTTAATTACAAACGGGTAATCCTCGTCGGAATGGCATTTTTCCTCATTTCCGCCTTCTGGCAGGCATACGATGCAATAATTCCTCTTATTTTAACGAATCATTTCGGGCTCCCGCAGACCGCTTCAGGCGTGATCATGTCTCTTGATAATATCCTTGCGGTATTTATGCTCCCTGTCTTCGGCGCTCTATCTGATAAAGTAAATTCAAGATTCGGCAGGCGCACTCCGTTTATTTCCATCGGAACTATTATCGCCGTTGCAGCATTTTTTGTGCTTTCGTTTATTGATAACTATCAGCTTTCTCTTGTTATTTCTCAGAGTATCCCGGAACTTTCTGCGGAGGCAACGGAAGAATTTGTGCGACAGACAACTTTCGATCTTACGCTTTCAAATCCTTTGCCGATGATCGGTTTTCTCTTTACTTTGCTTGTCGTGCTTGTCGCAATGGCAACGTTCCGTTCTCCCGCAGTGGCTCTTATGCCGGATGTTACACCTAAACCTCTTCGCTCAAAAGCAAACGCCATAATAAATCTTATGGGCTCTGCCGGGGGAATAATAGTTCTTATTCTCGGCATCGTTTTTGCCACATCAAAGAAAACGTATATGCCTTATATAGGCTATATAGGGGCTGTATGCGCCGTGATGCTTCTCGGATTTGCCGTTTTTCTTATCTTTGTCAAAGAAAAAAAATGGGCGGAAGATATGGAAAAGCAGTCTGCAGAATTCGGTATTTCCGACGAACCCGCAACCCCGGGAGAAAAACACGTTCTTTCATCTTCGGAACGGCGTTCTCTTCTTCTGATTCTTGCGTCTGTCGCGCTCTGGTTTATAGGCTACAACTCTATAACCAGTAAATATTCGGTATACGCGTCAAATATTCTCGGCTTTGATTTCAACCTGACGCTTATCGTAGCTCAGGCAGCTGCTATCATAGCATATGTTCCCGTCGGACTGATCTCATCGAAATTCGGAAGAAAAAAGACCGTTCTTGCCGGCGTTCTGCTTCTTGCTGCGGCATTTTTTATCGGAATTTTCATCACTCCCGATATCCCTGAGATCATTATGTATCCTGTTTTCGCTCTTGCAGGGATCGGTTGGGCAACGATTAACGTAAACTCTTTCCCGATGGTCGTTGAGCTTGCAAAACGCGGCGATACAGGCAAATATACAGGCTATTACTATACCGCATCAATGTCCGCTCAGATAATTGCGCCGATCCTTTCAGGTTTTCTTTACGATATCATCGGCATGAGATACGTTTTCTTCCCGTTCGGCGTTCTTTTCGTGTTATTCTCGTTTGTCACTATGCTGTTTGTAAAGCACGGGGATCCCGAAAAAATAGAGAAGAAGAGCGTGCTTGAACATCTTGACGTGGGTGACTGACCGTGTGGATAGTAATTTTGATTTCGGCGGCGGCAGTGCTGTTTTTACTTTATGTTTTCGTTCTCGCCCGTCCGCGTGCCGCAACAGATAAAAACTCCGGTCTTTTGCGCGAATATGCCCACAGGGGACTTTACGGCGGCGATATCCCGGAAAATTCCCTTGCCGCCTTTGAACGCGCAATTAAAGAGGGAACAGGTATAGAGCTTGACGTTCAGCTCTCTTCGGACGGGGAAGTATTCGTTTTTCACGACAGCAATGTCAACAGAATGACGGGCTGTGACAGAGCTTTTTGCAGCATGACAGCCGAAGAAATTAAATCGCTTCGTCTTTCAGACACTGATGAAAAAATACCGCTTTTTACGGACGTTCTGAAACTTATAAACGGTCAGGTTCCCGTTCTCGTTGAGCTTAAAGGTGAAAACCTTGACACGTCTCTCTGCGACAAGGTCGCGCCGATTCTCAATGATTACCGTGGACCGTATCTCGTTGAATCGTTCAATCCTTTTCTGATAAACAAAATCAAAAAGCTTGTACAGGGCGTAACAGCAGGTCAGCTTTATACGAATGTTTACAAGGATCAGAAAAAATATAATCCGGTCACTTTCCTTCTTACTCTGATGGCGTTCAACATCGTTTCAAGACCGGATTTTATCGCTTACAATAAAGAATACAGAAAATCATTTCCGGTATTGCTTACAACAAAGTTTTTCCGCGCTGCTAAATTTGTATGGACAGTTACGGACGATGACGAACTGTCTTTTGCCCGCGAGCATGGAGAATACGCCATTTTCGAGCGCATAAGAACAGATCGGAGCTTCTCTTCCGCATACTTTGCCGGAGGCTGCTTCTGGTGCATTACGCCTGATTTTAAGGAAAAAGGCGGGGTACTGAACGTGATCGCGGGCTTTTCGGGCGGCGATGAAATAAATCCTTCATATTCGGATGTGAAACATCAGAAAACAGGGCACCGTGAAACTATAAAGGTGGATTATGACAGCCGTATCGTTTCGTTTTCAGAGCTTTTTGACGTTTTTCTCGCAAACGTTGACCCGTTTGACGACAAAGGACAGTATATAGACCGCGGTCATTCCTATACGCTCGCTCTGTATTTCTCAGCACCCGAGGAAGAACGCATAGCTCATGAAAAGATATCCGAGCTTGAAAAAAACAGCGGCAGAAAAGTTTATATCAGTATTGAACCCCTCAAAAACTTCTATGAAGCAGGGAAAGAGCATCAGGATTACTATCTTAAGCATCCCGAGGAATTCGCCTGTGAACTCGTCAATTCTGGAAGAAAGAAGAATAAAAACAGCTGATCTGTTTTATTGTCAGCCATTTTCAGATAGACAAGCATAGAAATATCCGCGGATGCTCTCATTCGATTCGGGAAGTATCCGATATTATACGGAAAAATATAAAAATCACGGTCCGGTTTTACCGGACCGTTTCTGCGTTCTATAAATCGAAATATTTTCAACAAATCAGTCGATTTGCAAAAACTTGTTGAATTGTTCTTTATTATATGATATAATAACCGCGCATTAACAAACGAAGGAAAAATCAATGAACAGTAACAACTCGATACTTCGGGGACCGCTCTTCTGGAACGTTGTTAAATATACGATCCCCATAATTCTGACCAGCATTCTGCAGCTTCTTTTTAACGCCGCAGACCTTGTTGTTGTGGGCAGATTCTGCGGAAGCATAACGGTTGCTGCGGTAGGTGCCACAGGCTCAGTAACCAATCTTATCATAAACCTTTTTGTCGGTCTTTCAGTCGGTGCAGGCGTATCGGTCGCTCATGCTTACGGCGGCAACGATAACGAAGCGGTTCACAGAACGGTTCATACAGCCATTCCCACGGCTCTCGTCAGCGGAATTACCCTTACGCTTATAGGCGTTATTTTTTCCGAATCATTCCTTCGCATGATGGAAACCCCTGAAAACGTCCTGGGGCTCTCGACCGTCTATATGCGCATTTATTTCTGCGGAATGACGTTTTCAATGATTTATAATTTCGGTTCTTCTATCCTTCGTGCCGTAGGAGATACAAAGGGACCTCTGATTTTCCTTTCCACCGCAGGCGTTATTAACGTTATACTCAACATCGTCTTTGTCACTGCATTCAATATGAGCGTGGCGGGCGTTTCGCTGGCGACCATTATCTCTCAGGGCGTTTCTGCAGTGCTGGTAATACTTGCGCTTATGAAAAGGACCGATTCCTGCCGCCTCATTCTCTCAAAAATGCGCTTTTATAAGATACAATTTTTCAAAATAATCCGCATCGGTCTGCCCGCAGGAATTCAGGGAGCGCTTTTTTCCATTTCCAACGTCATAATCCAGTCGTCTATCAACTCATTCGGCGACGTATTCATGTCAGGAAATGCCGCTGCAGGCAATATCGAAGGTTTCGTTTACGTCAGCATCAATGCGTTTTCACAGACTGCGGTCAATTTCGTCGGTCAGTGCACCGGCGCAAAAAAATACAAGCGCGCAGTCAGATCTATATGGCTTTGCCTGGCATGCGTTACCGTAGTTGGTATCATAGGCGGATCTCTTGTAAATATATTCGGAAAACAGCTTCTTTCAATATATATCACAGACTCTGCCGAGGCGATCTCAGCAGGACTTGTCAGACTCCTTTACATCTCTCTGCCTTATTTCCTGTGCGGTCTTATGGACGTCACAACAGGATCTCTCAGGGGAATGGGCTCTTCCGTTATTCCGATGATCATTTCCGTTATCGGTATCTGCGGACTGCGAATCGCATGGATATTCTCCGTTTTTCAGATCGAACAGTTTCACACGCCCGAAGTTCTCTATCTTTCATATGCCTTCTCTTGGACAGTCACCTTTATCGCACAGCTGATAGCATTTTTTATTTACTATAGAAAACACGTCAAAGCAGATAAAGATTACGATCCCGCTCTTGAAAGCAGATAAAATAAAATGCTTGTCTTATGGCAAGCATTTTTATTACTTTATCAACATATGAAGCGCTTCGATATATCCTTCAAATCCTTTTCCTTTTACAGTTGCCGCGCATACGGGTCTGACGTAGGATATCCTTCTGAATTCCTCACGGGTGTCAGGATCTGATATATGCACTTCAATGGCAGGGATTCCAACGGCCTTTATCGCGTCGGCTATCGCAACGCTTGTATGTGTATATGCCGCAGGGTTGATGATGATACCGTCAAATCTGTTATACGCTCTCTGTATTTCGTCCACTATCGCGCCCTCATGGTTCGACTGAAAAAACTCAACTTCGGCTCCGACAGTATCCGCTTCTTTTTTTATCATTTCTATCAGCTGAGCATATGTTCTGTTCCCGTAAATCTCAGGCTCCCGTATTCCGAGCATATTTATATTCGGCCCGTTAATCACAAGAATTTTCAATGAAATCACCCCAAATCTCATTCGCCGCTTCAAGCGGCGTTTTTCCGTTGTTTACGGCTGTATCTCTGAATTTTTCGTAAAGAGGACGTCTTTTGCCGAGCATTTCTGAAAGATTCGCGTTTTCCGAAAGCGGACGTCCGCGTGTTTCAAGAAGCGACAGGTCGCGTATTATTTCATAGATACGTCCGTTTTGTTTGAGAGAAGCGTAGTTTTTCTCGACCGTTACGGCTCCTCCGCCTGTTACTATTATCTTTCCGTGCAGCTTGCCCGCAGAAGCGATTATTTTGCTTTCGATCTCTCTGAATTTTCCCTCACCGTATTCCGCAAATATCTGCGGTATTTTTTTGTTCGTTTCCTTTTCAACCTCCGCATCCGTATCGATGATTTCTCTTCCCGATATCTCGGCAAGCTTTTGCCCGATAACGCTCTTGCCGCTTCCCGGCATCCCGATCAGTACTATGTTTTCTGTTTCGCTGACTATTTCACGTGTTATGCTGTCTGTTGCATCGTCGGGATATTCGGTGTTGAAAAACAGTTCTGCAGATTTCTTTCCCTGCGCCGTGAGCATGGAAAGTCCTCCGATACACGGAATATCCAACGCGTCGGCCTCAAGCAGCAGCTGCGTTCTCAACGGATTATATATCATATCGGCAACGCCGACACATTTGGTGAATTTTGTGAGATCTATCGGCGATTTCCCGTTTTCGGGAAACATGCCAACTGGTGTGGCATTTATAATTATATCCGCATCAAAATGCTTTTCTATGTTGCCGTAATTATTCTCTCCGCTTCTTGAAATTATTACTGTCTCTTTTGCGCCAAGAAGCTCGGAACAGTATAATGCGGTCTTGCTTGCGCCCCCGCTGCCGAGAATTATCACCTTTTTATTCTCTAAGTCTATGCCGCCCTTTTCAAGCATGCTGATAAATCCAAATTTATCGGTATTGTAGCCGTATATCTTTCCGCCGCGTCTGACTACCGTGTTGACAGCACCGATCTTTTCGGCTTCCTGCGATATAACGTCACAGTATTTCATCGCCTCGACTTTATACGGAATTGTCACGTTCAGTCCGCCGACGTTTTCATTCCTTATAAAATCGCCAAGCTCTTCCGGTTCAATTTCATAAAGCTTGTAATCGTTGTTCCCGAGTTTTTTGTGAACGTATACAGAATAGCTGTGGCCGAGTTTTCTGCCCAGAAGTCCGTAAATCCTGCCTTCCATTCAATCCTCCGAATAATTGCCAAGGAAAATGAGCTTCTTGCACTCGTATTCAAGGCTTTCAAGCATAGAAACTATCTTTGGGTCTTTCACGCTCGCCGCTATCTCGAAATAAAAAACAAAATCAAAGTTTCTTCCCGTTATCGGACAGCTTTCAAGCTTGAGGATATCTGTTCCAAGCGCAGATATCTTTGCTATTATCGAATACAGCGTTCCCGGCTTGTTTTCGCATTCTACGGCAAAACTTAACCTGTTTGCACCGGGAAATATTTCGGCTTTATTTGAAATACAGATAAAGCGGGTATAGTTGTTATCACTGTTTTGTATGTTTTCGGCGATGCATTCGAGCCCGTAAAGCTCGCACACACTGTGGGATGCTATCGCCGCAACGCTTTTGTCCTTTCCGTCAGCCACCGATTTCGCCGCTGTTGCCGTGTTGGGAAAAGGCTGTATCTTTACCGTCGTACCAAGACTTTTCAGGTACTCGCTGCACTGACCGAGCGCCTGTTCGTGTGAACGGATTTCTTTTACATCCTCCGGCTTTGTTCCCGGAAGACCGATCAGTTCATGACGTATGCAGAGCCTTCCGCTCTTTACTATCTTAACGTTTTTTGTGTGAAGAAGATCGTATACGGCTTTTACGGAACCGTTTGAACTGTTTTCAACGGGGACTACTCCATAACGGCAAAATCCGCTTGCGACCGCTTCAAAAACAGCATCGAAGGAGTTGAAAAAAATCAGATTGCCCCTCGGAAACATTTTTGATGCTGCTTCTTCGGAATAAGCCCCTCTTACTCCCTGACACGCTACCGAGGTTCTTTGCGGAAATTCATTTACGGTTTCGCAAAGCGCTCTTTCCGCTTCCTCTCTGACTTTTGATCCGTTTTTGAACAGCGTTGCCTGATATGCTCTGCTTAGCTCAAAAATCATCATATACAGCCTGTGCGCATATTGCTCCATATCTCCGCTTTCACTCATTACGCGCTGGAGTATTTCATTTTCTCTTGTTTTGTTCAGGATCGGGAGTGAATGCTCTTTTTTATATTTCACCGCTTCGGCGGAAAGATTCATCCTTTCCAGAAAAAGAGGCAGAAGCTTTTCGTCTGTTTCGTCTATTTTCTTTCTTATCTCAGATAATTCCATTATTCTCCTCCAGCAACATATCAAGTATCACTGTCGCCGCAACTGCTTCAACCGCAGGCACAGCCCTCACTGCAACGCAGGGATCATGCCTTCCCCCGACGGTTATATGCGTGTCGGTCATGCTTTTCAGATCTACCGTTCTTTGTTCCTTCCCGATAGAAGGAGTTGGCTTGAAGGCGACATTGAACACTATCGGCATACCTGTGGATATTCCTCCGAGTATACCGCCGCAGTTGTTCGTTTCCGTCATTACCTTGCCGTCTTTTGCATAAAACGGATCATTGTTTTCAGACCCGTACATCTCGGAAGATCGAAATCCTGCGCCGAACTCTATCCCTTTTATTGCCGGAATTCCGAATATTGCGGCTCCAATGCGGTTTTCAATGCCGTCAAACATCGGCGAACCTATTCCCGCAGGTAATCCGATAATAGCGCATTCAACGCATCCTCCGACCGAATCAAGATCGTTTGCTGCGGAAAGGATCACTTTTTTCATCGCATCCCCGATCTCGTCGTTTATAACGGGAAACGGCTTTTTCGCTATTTCTTCAAACAGTTTTTCAGTCGGAAAAAGCGGGAATCCGTCATCTTTTACCCTGCAAACCGAAGAAATATGAGCTCCGATATAAATTCCTCTCTTTTCAAGGATCTGCTTTGCGATCCCGCCTGCTATGCAGATTGGCGCAGTGAGCCGTCCCGAAAGATGACCTCCGCCTCTTATATCCGCAGATTCGCCGTATTTTATCACGGAAGTGTAATCTGCGTGCCCCGGTCGAGGCGTATTTGAAAATCCGCTGTAATCAGAGGAATGAGCATCCTTATTTTCAATCACTGCGCATACGGGTACCCCGCAGGTTTTCCCGTCCACTATACCGGATAAAAAAACAGGCGTGTCAGCCTCTTTTCTGTGCGTCGTAACGTCGCTTTTCCCCGGTGCGCGCCTCTGCATAAAAGAAATAAGCTCTTTTTCATCTATTTCTTCGCCTGCGGGAAGACCGTCTATATTTACACCGATCGCTTTGCCGTGCGACTGTCCGAAAACGGATATTTTCAGTGCTTTGCCGTATTCAGATGACATTTGTTACTCCTCCGAGTTTACTTATATCCTCAAAAAATGTCGGATACGATTTATTGACCGCTTGCGCTCCTTTTATAACGGTTTTTTCTTTGCATGCAAATGCCGCAACGGTGGCGGCCATTACTATTCTATGGTCGTTTTCGCCTTCTGCCGTTCCGCCCGAAAGTCCTTCGGTGCCGTGAACGGTGATTCCGTCGTCCGTTTCTTCCGCTTTTCCGCCAAGAGCGTTTATCATTCTGCAAACAGCCGTAAGCCTGTCGCTTTCTTTCAGACGAAGCCTTCCCGCTCCTGTAAATCTTGAATCGCCTTTTGCAAATGCGGCAACGACCGAAAGCGCCGGTAAGCTGTCCGGAATCTGTGAAATATCGGTGTCGCAGCCGTGAAGAACGCTTTTCTTTATTTTGATTACTTCATTTTTCAATGATATCTCTGCGCCGAACCGTTTCAAGATCTCAACCGTTTTTTTGTCTCCCTGAACGCTTGACGTATTCAGCCCTGTTATCTCAATATCGCCGCATACTGCGCCTGCCGTCATAAAAAACAGTGCGTTTGACCAGTCTCCGTCCGCCTTTACGCTGCCGGGCGAGGTTAGCCGCTCTTTTCCGTAAACAGTATATTTCCCGCCTTCAGCGGAAATATCTGCGCCGAAAAGACGAAGCGATGACAGCGTCATATCAACGTAACCGGCAGATTCAAGAGGGGAGGTGAGAGATATTTCGCTTTTACCTTTAATAAGACAAAGCGCTGTCATCAAGCCAGATATGTACTGTGAGCTTACGTTCCCCGGCAAAAAGAATTTTCCTGCCGAAAGCGTGCCTTTGGTGGAAAAAGGAAGCTTTGTCTTCGAAAAAATCACTCCGCCCGATTCAAGAGCTTCCATAAGCTCGCTGATCGGTCTTTCGGGTAAACGTCCCCTTCCGCTGAACTCTGCATTTTCGCAAAGAGCGCATGCGATGGGCAGGATAAACCGTAGCGTGGTTCCGCTTTCGCCGCAATCAAATGAAGGACGTTGTTCTGGGGAACCGATCGGTGTTATGGCGCAAATATTTCCTGAAATCTCAGCTTTTGCCCCAAGCGCCCTTATACAGTTTACCGTTGCAACAATATCGTCCGACGAAAAAAAACCGTCTATTGTTGTTTGCACGTCAGAAACGGCAGAGCAGATAAGCAGCCTGTGAATATCCGATTTCGAACCGATGGCGCTTATCCTGCCCGATAGCGCAGACGGTGTGATCATTACGTCCATTTACTGTTTTTTACCTTTTTTTATAAAATCTTCAAGCTCGCCTACCGATATGCCGTGAAGCCTGCACTTTCCTATTCTTTCGGGAATTACCGCGGTGATCGTTTCGCCTGCCCGCTTTTTGTCCGATAAAGCGCATGACGCAAGGGAACAGGGATCAAATGACGTATCGGTCGGAAGTGAATATTTTTCAAGCGCTTTTTCTATTGCCTCTGCCGTTCCTGCTTGCGTTATCCCCATTTTTTCTCCTGCTCGCGCCGCCATAGCCATTCCCGACGCTACTGCGAACCCGTGAGAAATCGTATAATTACTGCATTTTTCAATTGCATGACCTATCGTATGACCGAGGTTCAGAAGTTTTCTCTCTCCCGCGTCAAACTCATCGTTTTCAACGGTCCTTCCTTTGAAAACAACGCATTTTTCTGCTATTTCGGCAATATTATTACTGTCTGCGCCGTTTTTAACGGTTTCGAAAAGCTCTTCGCTGAAAAGCACTCCGTATTTTATAACCTCCGCCATACCGTTCTCAAATTCTTTGCGCGGCAGCGACGAAAGCGCATCTGGATCGAATATAACGGCAGCCGGCTGCATAAACGCTCCTGCAAGGTTCTTGCCCGAACGCAGATTTACAGCGGTTTTTCCTCCCACGGATGAGTCTACCGCAGAAAGAAGCGTTGTGGGTATCTGGATTATACTTACCCCGCGAAGATAAACGGCGGCTGCAAATCCGGCGATATCTCCAACAACTCCTCCGCCCAGCGCGATAACCGTGTCGGATTTCGTGAATCTTTTTTCTGCCAGAAATTCAAGTATCTCTGAAAGAGTGTCTAAATTCTTTGAGCGTTCACCGGCTTCGATAATAAAGCTGTCAGCTTTGATATCCGCTTTACCAAGAGCGGCAATAACGGTCTGCAGGTAGAGCGGCGCTACGTTTGAGTCGGTAATTACAGCTGCCCGTCCGTTTTTGACCGTTGGCCTGATTATCGTTCCGCATGAAGAGAGTATTCCGTTTTCTATTATAACGTCATATCCGTTCTGAACGTTGATCCTTACGGTTCGCCTGTTCATCGCAGTTTTCTCCTTTGAGACCGTGTCAGTCTTTTGTTGCCATTGAGATTTTATCAAGTTTCTTTACAAGCTTGTCAAACGCCTCCGGACGTATCGACTGCGGACCGTCGCAGAGAGCATGTTCAGGGTCGTTGTGGACTTCTATTATCAATCCGTCCGCTCCTGCTGCAACGGCAGCGCACGCGAGGGGAGCGACAAGTGCGGATTTGCCTGAAGCATGGCTCGGATCGATTATTACCGGCAGATGGCTGAGCTGTTTAAGAACAGGTATTGCCGAAATATCAAGTGTGTTTCTTGTATATGTTTCAAATGTGCGTATTCCGCGTTCACAAAGAATAACATTATTGTTGCCGCCCGCCATAATATATTCGGCGCTCATAAGAAGCTCTTCATATGTCGAAGAAAGACCTCTTTTTAAAAGTATGGGCTTTCGGGTCGTGCCAAGCGCCTTTAACAGCTCGAAATTCTGCATGTTCCTTGCCCCGACCTGTATCACGTCCACGTCGTCAAAAGAATCAAGATGAGCGATATCCATTATCTCGGTAACTATCGGCAACCCCGTCATCTTTTTTGCAACCGACAGAAGCTTCAGCCCTTCGTCTCTCAACCCCTGAAACGAGTAGGGGGACGTCCTTGGCTTGAAGGCTCCGCCGCGAAGAAGCGTGGCGCCGCTTTTCTTTACTTGTTCGGCTATCTGACAAATCTGTTCTTCAGACTCAACGGAGCAGGGGCCTGCGATTATCGTCAGGTTTCCTCCTCCTATATATGTGTTTCCAACCTTGATGACTGTGTCGTCGGGATGGAACTTTCTGTTTGCGTTTTTATACGGCTCCTGGACCCTGCGAACGCCCGCAACGATATCGAGTGCCGCAATGAGATCTATATCAAGATGTGAAGTATCGCCTACAAGACCGAGTATCGTCTGGGTCTTACCTACTGTAGGATGAATTTCAACGCCCTTTGATTCAAGCCATTGAATAAGACTGTCAAGTTGCGCCTTGTCAGGATTGGGTTTGAGAAGTACTATCATAATAATTCCTCCGAAAATAAAAAATCTCACAGCCTGTGTTCAGCTGTGAGGATAACGTGTATTGTCAGGAGCTTTTGATCTTAATCCCTACACTTTTCAGCTAAACACGACCGGGCTTTGCGTAAAGAAAAATGCAAAACCGAAAAAGTAATATTCAGCTGTAAAATTACGGGACCTTGTCATAGCCTGCTCCGTGCTAAATAAATATGCGAGTATTATAGCACAAAAATCATTTTTGTCAAGCTCCTGTTTTTCGATTTTACATTTATTTCAAATTTGAACGTATTATCAGGTGTTTTTATCCGTTTGGTGAAAAGTCTTAAGATTTCCGGTTTTCAGCGATCTTTTTTCAAGCTCGGCGTTTATCTCGTCAGGCGTTATGCCGAGCTGTGCCATCATAACGGTCAGATGATAGTAAAGATCGCATATTTCTCCCACAAGTTCTGCTTTTGCCTTTTCATCTCCGTCTGATTTTTCGGCATTTTTTGCCGCTATGACCGTTTCCGCGCATTCTTCGCCGACTTTTTTCAGTATCTTGTCAAGCCCTTTTTCAAAAAGATAGCAGGTATACGACCCTTCTGTTTTTTCTTCTTTCCTTGACAGGACAACATCATACAGTTCGTTTAACGTATCTTTCATTTTTCCTCCGAAATAATATTGAAAAAGCAGCTGCGGGCTCCCGTATGGCAGGCGGGACCTATCTGCTTTACCGAAATAAGCAGGGTGTCGTTGTCGCAGTCGCTTTTAATTGATTTAACATACTGCCTGTGTCCGCTTGTTTCTCCTTTGTTCCAGAGTGTGTTGCGTGAACGTGAAAAAAACCACGTCTGACCCGTTTCAAGGGTTTTTTTAAACGACTCTCTGTTCATATATGCAAGCATCAGCACTTCACCGTTTTCGCAGTCCGTTATTATTGCCGGAACAAGGTGCCTGCCGTTAAAGATCGTGTCTTCCCAGTTCATCTTACAGGTATCTCCCGTTCTTTAAGATATTGTTTAACCTGAGGCACAGAAAGCTCCCCGAAGTGAAAAAGCGATGCCACAAGAGCGGCGGACGCGTCTGTCTGCGTAAAAACATCGTAAAAGTCTTCGAGACATCCGCAGCCTCCCGAGGCAATTACGGGTATGGAAACGGAATCTGCGATTATCTTCGTGATTTCAAGGTCGTAGCCTTTTTTTACGCCATCCGTATCCATCGACGTCAGCAGTATCTCGCCGGCGCCGAGCTTTTCGACCGTTTTTGCCCATTCTACGGCGTTTATTCCCGTATCGGTTCTTCCTCCGTGAATAACAACGTGAAAATCGTTTATATCCGTTCCAAGATCAGTCGGGTAAACCCCGTTGCAGTCCGTTTTTGCCGGAACACGCTTCACGTCTATCGCAACAACGACACACTGCGACCCGAACATATCCGCTGCGCGTGAAATAAGCGTTCTGTCTTTGACCGCGGCGGAATTTATTGATATCTTATCCGCTCCAACGCGAAGGATATCCTTTATGTCGTCAGTCGTCCTTATTCCTCCGCCTACAGTTACCGGCAGAAAAACTTCGCTTGCCGTGCGCTCTATAACGTCAAGAAGCGTTCCTCTTTCTTCGCTCGACGCAGTTATATCGAGAAATACTATTTCATCCGCACCCTGAGCGTTATATTCTTTTGCGATTGCGGTCGGATCTCCGACATCCCGAAGCTGTATAAAGTTTGTGCCCTTTACAACACGGCCTCCGTCTATATCAAGACACGGTATTATTCTTTTTGCGAGCATTCAATCGCCTCCCGCAGGTCAAGAGTTCCCGAATAAAGTGATTTTCCGCATATAACACCGTAAATACCAAGCGATCTGCATGCTTTTATATCGTTTATGTCACGGATTCCGCCGGATGCGATAATATTAACGTCAACCGTTTCTTTCAGATTTTCAAGCTGAGCTAAGTTCGGACCGCCCAGAGTTCCGTCTTTCGATATATCTGTGAAAATAATATACTTTACACCAAGCGATTCCATTTCTTTTGCAAGTTCAGTATATTCAACGTTTCCGGTTTTGATCCATCCTTCTGTTGCAACGTATCCGTCCTTTGCGTCTATCCCGACAGCGGTGAGCAGGGGGTATTTTTCAACGCATTGTCTGATGAGATTTTTGTCTGTCATAGCTGCGGAACCGAGGATTATCCTTTTTGCACCCATCTCGGCATATGTTTCAAAATCTTTTTCGGATCGGATGCCTCCGCCTATTTCAACGGGAATACCGAGGCTTATAATCTTCTTTACTGTTTCAGTATTTACGGGCCTTTTCATCAGCGCCCCGTCAAGATCGACAATGTGCAGAAATCCAGCGCCGTTTTCTTTAAAATTCAGCGCCGATATTTCGGGACTTTCGGCAACTTTATGCACGGTGCCGAATTCACCGCGAAGCAGACGTACGCACTGCCCGTCTTTTATGTCAATCGCAGGTAAAATTATCATGTTCCACCATATTACAGAAGTTTTTAAGAATTTTCAAACCTTTATCTCCGCTTTTTTCGGGATGAAACTGCGTTCCGAGTATGTTTTTCTTCTCTGCGGACGCAACCGTACAAACGCCGTAATCGGTAAAAGCGGTAACGTTTTCAGCGTCTGTTTTTGCTGAGAACGAATGAACGAAATAAACGTATGTTCCGTTTTCTATCCCGTCGTAAAGAGGGGATTTTTTGTTGAAACAAAGGGTGTTCCAGCCGATATGCGGTATTTTGAGCGGCAAACCGCCGGTGTTTATATTATCAACCGTTCCTTTTATCAGCTTAAGCCCTTCGGTAATTCCGAACTCCGAGCTCTCATCAAACAAAAGCTGCATCCCGAGGCATATACCGAAGAGCGCCTTTCCTTTTTCCGCTTCATTTTTGAGCACGTCCCAGAGCGAGGCTTCTTTTAACCTGTTTACCGCTTCTCTGAACGCACCTACGCCGGGCAAAACTATACCTTCACATGAGTCGATCTCGGTTTTTGAGGACGTAATAACACATTCCTGTCCTATAAATTCAAATGCTTTGACAACGGATCGTAAATTCCCTGCCCCGTAGTCGATTATCGCAAGCTTCATTCAAGAACTTCCTTTGTGCTCGGTATCGTGTCGCCCTCTATCTTGACCGCCGCTCTGAGTGCCCGTGCGGCAGCCTTGAAAAGAGCTTCTATGCAGTGATGCGAGTTCTTGCCGTATAAAAGCGACAGATGAAGAGTGATCCCCGCATTGAAAGCAAATGCTCTGAAAAATTCTTCGGTAAGACTTGTGTCGAATTCGCCTACTTTGCTGTCATTGAATTTAGCGTCAAAAACAAGATACGGCCTTCCCGAAATATCGGCAACGGCTCTTGCGAGAGCTTCATCCATAGGTATCGCGCAGCTGCCGAAACGCACTATTCCGCATTTATCGCCCAATGCGCCGCAAAAAGCTTTGCCGAGCACTATGCCGATATCTTCAACGGTATGATGACAGTCAACGTTAAGGTCGCCCTTTGCGCTTAAAACGATGTCGAATCCGCCGTGGACCGCAAAGGAATTGAGCATGTGATCAAAAAAACCTATTCCGGACGACCCGTCAAAAGATCCTGTGCCGTCAAGAGAAAGATTTATTGAGATCCTTGTTTCGGCTGTTTGTCTGTTAATGAATTCCTGTCTCATTGAGCGCTGCCTCCAGTTTAGTTTTCAATATGTCGTTTTCGCCTCTTGTTCCTGCTGTGATCCGCAGAAAATCAGGCGAAATATATCTGACTGAAATATTGTTGCTAAGCAGATAATCATGTATTTCGGATGCTTTTGACGTCTTTACTGTGATAAAGTTGGTTTTCGTGTCAAAAACACGGAAATCCGGAGCTTCAAGCGGTTTGATCGACTGATAAAGCATATTCTTTCTTGCTATGATCTGTGACGTCATGTTTTTGAGATATTCACGGTTTTTCAGCGCCGCAAGCCCTGCCGCCTGTGAAAGCACGCTTACGTTATAGGGCATTTTTGCTTTTCTGAAAAGCGATATCGTATTCATTCCGGCTATAGCGAATCCTAGCCTGAACGCCGCCATCCCGAACGCTTTTGAAAATGTCTTCAATACGATCAGATTATCATATTTGTTTATAAGAGGAAGGACGGTTTCATTGTCTGTCCAGAATTCCATATACGCTTCGTCAACGCATACGGCGCAGTTTACCGATGAAATGATAGTTTCAGCTTCTTTTGCAGTTATTCCCTGTCCCGTGGGGTTGCAGGGGTTGGAAAAAATTATCAGATCGACTGCACGTGATTTTGCAACGGAAATGACTTTTTCAACATCAAAATTGAGATTTTCATCTTTGTCAACGGTGATGACCGTATTCTCATAAAGATTGGCGTATATTTTATATACCGAAAAATCCGGAAAAATAACGAGAACTCTTGAATGAGAAGAGAGCAGCGAAGAGCACATTATCGATATCAGCTCATCGCTTCCGTTTCCGGCAACGACGTTCGCCGCATACAGACCGTAATAATCCGCAAAAGCCTTGCATAAGGCGTTTGCCGCAGGGTCGGGATATCTGTTGAATGCCTGCGCGCTTATTTCCGAAAGAACTTTGTTCTTCATCTCGTCAGGCATGTCTGCATAACTCTCGTTTGCGTCAAGACGGATCATTCCCGGGGTGTATATCTGCGGAACGTATTCCTCCATATCCCTGATGTTGCTTCCGAATGTCATTTTATTTACCGTTCCTTACTTCTATCGCGTTTTCATGCGCTGTTAATCGCTCGGCGCGAGCAATCGCGGTGATGTCTGATGCCGCCGCTGACAGGGCAGGGGCGGTGTAATATATGAAAGAACTTGTTTTTGTGAAACTTTCAACGGAGAGCGGCGAGAAAAATCTCGCAGTGCCAGACGTGGGTAAAACGTGGTTCGGCCCCGCATAATAATCCCCAAGCGGTTCCGGTGAATAATAGCCTAAAAATACCGATCCCGCGTTTTTTACGTCGTCAAGGTATCTGAACGGGTCGGCAACACACAGCTCAAGATGCTCGGGAGCGATCCCGTTTGCGATTTCTATTGCATTTTCCATACTTTCACATATTAGAGCCGTTCCGTTGTTGTTGAGCGATTTTGTTATTATTTCCGCTCTCGAAAGACCGCAAAGCTGCTTTTTGATCTGCTTTTCCACTCTGTCCGCCTTTTCTTCGGAAAAACAAATAAGAACAGACGATGCAAGCTCGTCATGCTCTGCCTGCGATAACAGATCTGCCGCAACATATTCGTCCGGCGCATCATCATCGGCAATAACACATATTTCCGAAGGACCGGCTATCATATCGATGTCTACCGTTCCGAAAAGCAGCTTTTTCGCCGTTGCAACAAAAATATTGCCCGGACCGACTATTTTATCTGCCTTCGGCACCGATTCCGTTCCGTATGCAAGCGCCGCAAGAGCCTGAGCTCCTCCGCAATAGAATATTCTGTCTACTCCCGCAACAGCCGCCGCGGCAAGAATATCTGTGTTCTCATCTTCGTTTTTCGGAGGCGGGGTTACCATTATTATCTCTTCTACTCCGGCAACCTTTGCGGGAATGGCATTCATCAGCACCGATGAAGGATAGGCAGCCTTGCCGCCCGGAACGTAAAGTCCTGCGCGCTTGAGAGGAAGGATCCGTCTTCCCGTTACGCAGCCGTCTGCGGTCTCCGTTCTGAAACCGTGAGCGATCTGCTTTTCATGGTATCTGCGTATGTTTTCAGCGGCTGCGGTAAGAGGACCTTTAATTTTGGATCTTTCGAGGGCTACCTTCGCCTTAGCAACAGGAATCTCAAAACTTTCAACGGATACTCCGTCGAATTTTTCCGTATACTTTCTCAGAGCCTTATCCCCGTTGAGCCTGACGTCATTTATTATTTCCGATACCGTTGCCGCAACGTCCGCTTCAACAGAATTCCTTTTTTTGTCAAGACGGTTGAAAAAAACGTCGAGCTCCGCTGTTGTGTATCTTTTAAGCATATCTTCTTCTCCGAATGTTTCTCTCAGACCTTCATTACGTCCGAAAGTATACAGTCTATCTCTTTCTTCCTGAGTTTTGTCGCCGCTATGTTCGCCACTATTCTTGCCGAGATCGGGAATAATTCTTCAATTATCTCAAGTCCGTTTTCCCTGAGTGTGTCACCCGTTTCAACGATATCAACTATCCCGTCTGCAAGACCGAGTATAGGCGCAAGCTCAACTGAGCCCTCGATTGAAACCGTTTCCACGTCCGCTTTCCTTGCTGCGGCGTATCTTTTTGTAATGTTGACGAACTTTGTTGCAATTACTTTTTTCGAATAACCGCCGAAAAATGCTTCCGGGTCGTTTTTATATTTTGCATTGCCCGCGAGCGCCATTCTGCATTTTCCGAACCCCAGGTCGGCAAGCTCGTAGACAGATGAGCCGTATTCGGCTATCGTGTCGCTTCCAACGATGCCCAGATCGCATACTCCGCGTTCCACATACGTTATCACGTCGCGGCTTTTTACGAGCATTACTTCAAATCTGCCGTTGTCAAGCGGAAAAACAAGCTTGCGTCCCTTGTTTATAAGCGATGAGCAGTCTATCCCGTTCTTTTCAAAGAGCTCTATTGTCTTTTTTTCAAGTCTGCCTTTTGTGAGCGCGATGCTAATAGGGCGTAAAGTTTCTTCTGGCGCTTTACCGTTTTTTCTGTCCTTCAGCAGATCGAAAATATCGTCGACCGTGATGCTGAAACCTGTTGACGCCAGCGCGCGTCCGAAATTGGCGGTAAGATTGTCGTAGCGTCCGCCCAGAAGAACGGAATGACCCACTCCCTTCACAAAACCGCCGAAAATGATTCCGGTATAGTAGTCAAGACGTCCCACAAGACCCAGGTCAAACGATAAACAGTTGCCATAGCCTTTTTCTTTAAGCTTTATTATTATGGATTTTATGTATTCTATTATTTCTTTTATCTTTTCAGAACCTGTTTCCTCAACAAACGAATCAAGCACTGAAAGATCTTCATCTGTTGCGTTACCGAACATTTTCGGCAGCATTTTGAATGGCTTTGGGATATTCATCGATTCGATGGAAGCAAAATTTTTCGCTTCTATCAGCTTTCGAATCGTTTCTGCCGTGCCTCCGTCTATCCCGTAAAGGTCGGCAAGGGCGGTAAAAAGCTTTCCGTGACCTATCTCAATGCTGAAATCAAGACCGAAAAGCGCTTTCATTGACTGTGCTGCAAGTTCAAGTATTTCGGTGTCCGCATCCATGCTGTTTTGCGGATCTGTTCCGATAAGCTCTGCTCCGCACTGCGTCTCTTCCGTAAGGCGATTTCCGAGCGTAGGAGCGGAAAAAACGTTCTGACAGTAAAAAAGTCTGTAGGGAAGGGGAGTATCGGTGAGTTTCGTAGCAGCGATCCTTGCAATGGGAACAGTGCAGTCGCATCGTAGCGCCATAAGCCTGTTTTGTTCGTCGGTAAATTTATAAACGCTGTTACCCATCGGCCTTGTCGGATCTGCGGAAAATACGTCATAATACTCTGCTGTTGGCGTGACGGTTTCTTTATATCCGGATTTTTTCATCAGCGAAATAAGCTTTTCGCATATCTCGCGCCTTAGCTCCGCGTCCCCGAAAATATAATCTCTTCTTCCGTCTGTTCTTCCGTAATCAATAGATTTCATACAACACACACCCACATATTTTAACGATTTATCACTTTATCACAATAAAGTATGGGTATTTTATCATAATTATTGCCTTTTGTCAATCGAATAATACGGAATTTAAAAAAAGTTTACATTATAGATTATCCGGAATTATTCAGCAAATTCGAATACGGGTCCTTCTTTGCAGACACAGCGCATTTTTCCGTCGATTTTAGTTGAACAGCAAAGACACGTTCCTATACCGCATCCCATTCTTTCTTCATAGGACGCAAGACATACTATTCCGTTTTCCCGTGCGATAGAAATGATCTTTTCCATCATCACCATCGGTCCGCATGTAATGATCTTATCCGGTCTTTCACCGTTTGCTATCATTTTTTCGAGTCCCTGAGGCGTAAACCCTTTTATGCCTGCCGATCCGTCGTCCGTCATAAGAATAACGTCGCAGACTTCTTTGAAATCGTCAACAAATTTAGGGTATGCTGCTTCAGCATTGCGAAAACCGAGTATCGCACTTACGTTTCCGCATTTTTTTGCCGCATAAAGCAGCGGAAAACAGCCTATACCTCCGCCTATCGCAATAACCTTTTCATCTTTTTTCATAAGATCGAAGCCGTGCCCGAGTGGCGCGAGCATATCAACGATATCTCCTTCTTCTTTTTGGGCAAGCGCGGCTGTTCCTTCGCCGCGTATCTCAAAAATGAAACGGAGTGTGCTTTTTGAAACGTCGCAGATGCTTATCGGTCTTCTTAGAAATGAATTACCTCCGCAAAGAATGTGCAGAAACTGTCCCGGAGCACAGATTTTGTCTGCGTCTGGGAATGCGACCGTTATGTCCGTAAGTTTGTTGTATGTTCTTTTTTCCGTGATTTCGCAAAAATAATGATTCTTATTCATTTTCTATCTCGTATTTCTTTCCGCAGAATTTACATACTATTTCAGCTGTTTCTCCCAGTGTAGCTCTTTCTGAAGGCGGGATCGCTTCAAGCACTCTCTGTGCGCTTCTTTTGGAACAGTGACATCCGAACTTCAGCTCGCGCTCGCCAAGCTTTTCGCAGCCTGCGTTTATCAGTTCATTCTCGTCAAGGGCTTTAAAAAACGGTTTTATCTCATCCCAGGTCTTTCTCAAATCCGTGGAACCTGGCAGCTCCTGAACAAAAATTCCTGCGGTCATCCTTCCGTCCCTGATAGCTTTCCATTTTGCATTTCTCTGCATGCTTTCAGTTATATATGCGTTTATCGCGCCCTGAACGTTTTTGCCGAGCACAACGCTGCGGTATTCGCCGCCTACGTCCGAATGCCTTGTTACTTCAAGGATCGTGTTTTCGTCGCCCTGATCAGGAAAGAACGGCTCTATGCATGCGCACATTCGTCCGTCACCGAATGCCGTTACTGCGATCGATTTCTTTGCCTTGGGCCACTTGAAGCAGGCGGTCAGATACGTTTCGTCTTCCTTCTGTTCCGCCGCAAGAGCAGCCGTAAACGATGCAACAAGACCGAGCGACATATAATCGCTGTTAAGCGTTATGCCCTGATTTTTCGCGATCTCTTCACATATTTCACGCAGAGAGGATACTATTATCAGAGTGTCCCCGTGTATATAACGTTGGATTATCTCGCTTTTCATAAGACTTCTCCGTGCAATACTCTATATTTCCAGTTCAACTATGTTTTTTCTCAGCAGCGCGATCGGGTGATATGAATGCTTGGACTGTCTCAGCCCCTCGTCGCCCGCATCGTCGCCTCTGTTGATGTAGATAACTTTATCGTCAGTATATCTGTTTGCAAATTCCCGGACTATCATCTGATATGCACCGGGAATCGATTTATCTGCTTTTTCTATATGAACAAACATCGTATCATTGACCGTTTCTCCGAGCGAAAAAGCGATCACCTTGCCTTCTGCTCTTAAAAGCATTCCGAAATAACCGTATTTTCCAAGATTTTCAAGCACTTCAAACACCCCGGCACCCTCTATCATGGCAAATGCGCTGTCTTTTTCGTAGTTCAGGGTATATTCTCTGTAAAATGAGATTACTTCGGAAATGTTTTTTTCGTTTATTTCTTCAAACGAATAATCGGTATGAGTATTGATGAATTTGTTTATATGATTTTTTTGCGTATGGTACTTTCTTCCGGCAAACTGCCGCAGATCCTGCGCGCTGTAAAAATAGTCGGCGTCTATTGTGTCTTCTGCCGTCTCTTTTATGTCGTAGCCGTTTTTGAGCCATTCAAGCTCTTCATCCGATACCGATATGAGGCGAAGCTTTTCCCCGTTTTCTCTGCAATGGGCGATAAGTCTTTTTATTCCTTCATCCCGGTCTTTGCCTATGGGAACGAAATACGATAATTGCTGATCTGTATATCGTGCCTTAAAAAAAAGAATGTCGTTTTCTATTGCATAGTGGATATTCATATAGTCGCGCCACATTAATATCTCGCCTAATGTGGTATCCATTATCCGTGTTCGTATCTTTTCCAGATACGGACGAACGGCAGGTATATCGTCAAGCTCTATTTTCCTGAAAATCATAAAATGTCCTTTTGTTCTGAGATATATAAATTTCTCTGCCTTTGAAGGAAAAAACGGCAACAGGCGTAAAGCCGCTGTTTTTCAGAAGCGTTTGAAGTTCGTTTTTTTTATAGAGGTTTTCTTTGATCACGGTGTCGTAACGCTCATAAACCCCGTTTTCTTCTGAAAATACCGTAATATAGTTCGTCAGGCGGTTTTTTGAAAAAACTCCGTCAAGAATAAGCGTTGAGCTGTCTTTATCAATCACTCTCAACTGCGCGGATCTTTTCATCATGGCTTCTGTTTTTACGTCAAAAATGAAATATCCGCCCGGTTCGGTAAAGTATATAAGTTTCCCGAAAAAACGTGTGAGCTGCTTTTCGGAAAGGTGGTTTATCGTGTCAAGAGTGCAAAAACAGATATCGTATGCGCCGTAAAGATCTATATTTTCAAGACTTTGACAGACAAGATGCGGCTCAAACCCGTGTTGAGTTATCTTTTCGGCAGCTGTTTCAAGCATTTCGGGAGAGATATCCACGCCCGTGCAAGAATACCCGCGTTTTTCAAGCTCCGTTATAAGCGTTCCCGTTCCGCAGCCGCAGTCAAGAGCAAGTCCTTTCCTTGGCAGATATTGCGCCTTTGCAAATATCTTGTCAAGATAAAGCCCGTAGTCAAAGCCGTCCGTATAATCGTCATATATCACGGCTATCTGGTCATATTCGGTCATTCGTCAAATTTAAGAACAGACATAAACGCTTCCTGGCTCAGTTCTACCGTGCCGAAAGAGCGCATCCTCTTCTTCCCTTCTTTCTGCTTTTCAAGAAGCTTCTTCTTCCTCGTTATGTCGCCGCCGTAACACTTTGCCAGAACGTCCTTGCGAAGAGCCTTGACAGTCTCCCTCGCTATTATTTTCCCTCCCACTGCAGCCTGTATGGGAATTTCAAAAAGCTGTCTGGGGATATTCTCTTTAAGACGTTCCGCAATTTTTCTTCCTCTTGAATACGCTCTGTCGGAATGAACGATAAATGAGAGCGCGTCGATAATATCGCCGTTGAGCAGAATGTCAAGCTTTACAAGCTTGCTTTCCTTATACTCTTCAAATTCATAGTCAAGAGACGCATATCCTCTCGTTCTGGACTTCAATGCATCGAAGAAATCGTATATTATCTCGTTCAAAGGCAGACTGTAATGAAGATTGACCCTCGATTCGTCTATATACGTCATATTCTTGAAAACGCCGCGTCTTTCGGTGCACAGGTCCATTACCGTTCCGATAAACTCCGTGGGCGAAAAAATATCTGCCCTTACAAACGGCTCATAAGCCGTCATAATCTCCGAAGGGGAGGGGTAGGCGGAGGGATTTGAAATATACTCTTCCTCTCCTGACGTCCTCTTTATTTTGTAAATAACGCTCGGAGCGGTGGTGATAAGGTCGAGATTATACTCTCTCTCAAGGCGTTCCTGAATTATTTCCATATGCAGAAGACCGAGGAATCCGCAGCGAAAACCGAATCCGAGCGCAGCAGAGGACTCTTTTTCGAATGAGAGTGACGCATCGTTGAGCTGCAGCTTTTCAAGCGCTTCGCGAAGATCCTCATACTTTGCCCCGTCTGCAGGATATATGCCCGAAAATACCATCGGCTGAACCTTTTTATATCCGGGCATCGGCGCATCGCACGGGTTTTCGGCATTTGTGACCGTATCGCCGACCTGAGTGTCCTGAACCGTTTTTATCGAAGCCATTATATATCCGACTTCACCGGCTTCTATTTCATCTTCCTTTTCAAAGCCGAAGGGTCGCAGACAGCCCGTTTCAACAACGTCAAATTCCGCACCGGTAGACATCATTTTGATTCTGTCTCCCGCACGAAGCGTTCCGTCAAATACCCTGACATATACTATAACGCCGCGGTATGAGTCATATATACTGTCAAATATCAGTGCGCGCAGAGGCGCGTTTCTGTCACCTTTCGGCGCAGGAATATCTGATACGATACGTTCAAGTATCTCCTCGCAGTTTTCGCCCGTTTTTGCCGAAACACGCGGCGCATTTTCAGCGGGGATACCGATAGTATCCTCGATTTCTTTTATTACTCTTTCGGGATCCGCGGACGGAAGATCTATTTTATTTATCACCGGCATTATCTCAAGGTCGTTGTCAACGGCAAGATATGTGTTTGCAAGCGTCTGGGCTTCAATGCCCTGAGATGCGTCAACAACAAGAACCGCCCCCTCGCATGCAACGAGAGAGCGCGATACTTCATAATTGAAGTCCACATGACCGGGAGTATCTATCAGATTCAGCGTATACGTTTTGCCGTCCTTTGCCGTATAAAGCATTTTTACCGCTCTTGCTTTTATTGTGATTCCGCGCTCGCGTTCAAGATCCATGTTGTCAAGAAACTGTTCTTCCATGTCCCTGTCCGCAACGGTTTTAGTGAGCTGCAAAAGGCGGTCTGCAAGAGTTGATTTTCCGTGGTCTATATGCGCGATTATCGAAAAATTACGTATAAGACTTATATCATTAGTCATATTTCACCTGTGCGGACAGAAAGCCCGCGATTTTTGTGTATTCATTTATAATAAAAGAATTTCCCGCACGGCCGTGGAGAATACGCAGAATGCGTAATTCCGGGGCAAATATAAGCCCTGCTTAAAAAGTGGGTTAATTCCTCTCTGCTGTTTTGTGCTCCCAACGTTCGGACTTAGTCCGAGAGGTCTGCTCCCCCGCAGCAGAAGACGGAATCCCAATAAACAGGTGTAGGTTTTAATTATACCGTCGGAACACGAACCGCGCAGGAAATTCGTTTATTCTGCATCGTCGTCAAAATCGTATTCGTCGTCAAGCTTTTCTTCAAGCAATTCAAGCACTCTGTTGAATTCCTCTTCGTCTTCGATAGTTGCAAGAAAAGCTTCTTCATTCTCAGACTCATCAACCCTGAGGATCGTAAATTCACACGTTTCGTCGTTATAATGCTCTTCTTCAACGAGCGCGAGATAATCTTTGCCGTTATATTCAACTCCGTCTATAACAACGTAGTCTGTCTCATTTCCGTCTTCATCGGTAAGCGTTATTATTTCGTCTCTTTCTGCTTCGGACATATCTTTCTCCTGTCTTCATTTTCCTGCGATTATATATACTTTTCTTTATATATTAATAATACAACAAAATGTCCTTCTTGTCAATCACTTTTTAGAAAAAAATTCAATTTTTGAACAGAGCGGGACCGATGATCTCCTTGATTTCGAGTTCACAAAAATATCACAAAAAACATGTAAAACGGTATTGACAAATCTGCTCGTTTGGTATATAATATATAAGCTGTCTGGTTCCGCAAAAACGGATCTCAGATGAGCCGGTCTGGCGGAATAGCTCAGTTGGCTAGAGCATACGGTTCATACCCGTACGGTCGCCGGTTCAAATCCAGCTTCCGCTACCATTTGGCCCGTTAGTCAAGCGGTTAAGACACGGCCCTTTCACGGCTGGGGCAGCAGTTCGATTCTGCTACGGGTCACCACAGGCAAATATCCGGATTGTTTCATTTGAAGCAATCCGGATATTTTTTTGGTTTTCAGTCTCTTGTTACGTTTCTTATCCACTTGTTTCCGCGAAGACGTATAAATGCGATTATCCATTTGAAGCATTGATCTATTCTTGTGCAGAGATAAACAAGGGGCAGGGTAAAAAGGGGATCCCATGCATTCAGGTATCCTGCTGCCGAAAGTGCTGAAAGAGGAATAACAACAAGCCATCCGCAGATCATATCCACAAAAAATACGAATCTGCTGTCTCCGGCTCCGCGATTGATCCCAGTAAAGCACGCCATGTGGTAACTTGTTCCTATAAGCGAAACGGCGCCAATCGCAAGAAGCTGCATTGCCAGAGATCGTGTCTGATCTGAAACGTTTGTATAGAGCGATACCGGAATGAAGCGCAATGTGAAAACGAGCGCTCCCATAAGCACGCCCACGATCGCAAAAATGATCTCGATGCTTCTTGAATATTCTTTCGTCTTTGCAAAATCGTTTACACCAACGGTTTTTCCGATAATAACGCATGCCCCGGCTGCAAGACCGTTTGCAAAAATAAGTCCCAGCTGCATAACTACGTCGGTTATAGAAACGGCTGCCATCATTTCAACGGTAAGTCTTCCTATGATCACCGCTTTCACTACACCGACAAGTCCCCACTGTATATCGCCCACAATAACGGGTATGCCGTAACGGAAAAAGTCTTTCCACATATTTTTTTCTGCATAAAACAGATCTTTCGGTCGGACATCCAGCTTTTTCTGACCCTTGAAAAAGAAGATCATTACTATAATAAGTTCGATTCCCCGCGCTATGACCGTGGCGGTCGCCGCACCTCTGACTCCCATTGCAGGAAGACCTAGTTTGCCGAAAATGAGTATGTAATTGCCGCCGAGATTCGTAAAAAAAGATATCACGGAAACAATAAACGTTATTTTTACTATCTCAACGCAGCGAAGCATTGCTATAAACGTGTCGGAAATCGCAAAAAGTATATATGAGAAGCATGCGATCCTGATATATGACGAAGCTTCGGAGAGGATCAGATCATTGTTTGAAAAAAACTTTACTACCGCTTCGGGAAACAGAAATACAAGAAGCGTGACAGTTCCGGCAAGGATAACCGTGGTTATAAATGTCATTGAGAATATCTGCTTTATCCTTCCCGTATCCTTCTTTCCCCAGTACTGCGAAATAAGCAGCGCCGCTCCTCCGGAAATACCGCGGACGAAGAACGTGAAAAACACCGTCACCTGATTTGCCTGCGATACCGCCGAAAGCGATATATCTCCAAGCGAACCCACCATAACGTTGTCAAGCATCACTACCGCAAGCGAAATCAACTGCTGAAGTGCAACAGGCAGCGCAATGGCGAACATCGTTTTATAAAACGATCTGTCTTTTGTTAATAATCTCATTTTCAGTTACGATTTCCCGTGCCCCTCAGATCAGTATCTTCCATATGTCTGGATCGCAGCCATAACGGTTCTCATGCTTGTAAGCAGGCTTCCGTTATTTATACTTCCTGCCGTTGATACGGAAAGTCCTCTTATGTCGTCTTCTTTCGCCGCTTCACAGTCTCTCTTTACCTCGGCGATAATATCATCTTCATTGTTTCTCATAAAAGTGAATGGGGCAAGCTGACCGTCTATTCGTGTCGTTTTCATATATTTGCGTATATCTTTTACCATTACCGTCGGACCGAAATTGCATCCCGTAAGATTGAAATCCGCCAGCAGGGGAATAAGATGACCCATCGCCGAGTCCGAGTGCTGATATCTGGAATCCTCCGGATTGGGCGCATATTTCTCAAACATCGCTTTCAGAGTCGGATACCCAAGCAGCTTATACATTTCCGGTGTCAGCAGATTGCTGTCGTCATCGTTGAACCAGTATCCGTGAGGAAAGTTATCCTTCGTATATCCCGCTTCTATAATAAAAATATCCGCATACGCTTCAAGAACCCTGGTTATCGTGTCGCCGAATCGTTTGAAGAGACCTTCATCGTCATAATACAGAAAAATAAGGTTTTCAGTGCCGAAAACGCTTGTTGCAAGCGTTACGGGACCTCTTATACCGTTTGCAAGCCCAGGTCGTCTGCCTGTTGCCTCAAAAACAGCTCTGCACCTTTCATCCCAGTCCGGCGGGAGGATATATGATCTGAAACGCTCTTTATCGGCAAGAAGATAATCTATCTCGTCAAGCTTCTTCTTCAGGTCTTCCGCGTCGTTCAGCGTTCCTTTCAGCCACGTTGTGTTGCCGTCAAACTCATATCTTCCCCCGAAAACCTCTCCAACCTGCAGTCTGTTCGGAAAAGAGGGCAGACTGTCTTTTTTCGGATCGGGCTTTCTTTCGGCAAGAAGCGGTCTTCCGACGATTTTTATCGCCTTTTCATTGTATCTGCAATTAAGCTCATATCTCCTTTGCGGATCGGTGTATCCCCATGGCTGACCTTCTTCTCCAAGCTCGGCAAAGACGCATTCGTCACTCATTCTTATCCCGAGCGCAGCCTGCTTTGAAGCCTTTGAAAAGCAGTTTTCGGCATGTGCGGTCTCTTCATCTTTCCAGAATTGTTCAATGTCAAGGTCAAGTTTCATTTTTTTCCCTCAAGTAATTTTTTATTCTTAAAGTCCGTATGATTTTTATCTCAGACTGACGTTGTGATGTGCTCGATAAGTATTTTTATACCGATAATTATAAGTACAGCCCCTCCGGCTATCTGCGCTTTGTCCTTTAAAAGCTCTCCCGTTTTTGCGCCGATATATACGCCGCAGAACGTTATTATGAAAGTTGTTATGCCTATAACGCTTACGGTTTCGGGAACCGATACGCTTAAAAAAGCAAGCGTGATGCCTACTGCAAGCGCATCTATGCTCGTTGCCACGGCAAGCAGAAAGAGCTCTTTTATGTCAATAGTGTCTTTATATTTTTCCGATTCTTCATCTTTTCTGACTGCATCGTAGATCATCTTGCCTCCGAGGATCAGAAGAAGAATAAATGCGATCCAGTGATCAAACGCTTTGATCGCAGACTCGAACTGTTTCCCAAGAAGCCATCCTATAAACGGCATCAGTGCCTGAAAGCCGCCGAAAAACAGGGCAATTACAGCCGCGTTTCCGACTTTGGGCTTTTGCATGATCATTCCCTTGCATACGGCAACCGCGAAAGCGTCCATCGCAAGCGCGGCGCCGAGAAAAATAAGCTCTGTAAAACTCAAATTATTGCCTCGCACATTTTCAATATTTATGCGGTTAATTGATCGATAAAAAAACAAAAAGTAGCTGAAAGGTATTGACTTTTTGCGATTTTTGTTATATACTATTAAAAGTATAAGCTAAATCTATGAAAAAAAGGAGAAATTATTATGAAATACTGTGCACATTGCGGCGCTCAGATGGAAGACAGCCAGTCTTTCTGCCCCACTTGCGGTACACCGGTTAACGGAGCTCCTGCTGCTGCGACCGTTATCAACTCAACGGATCATACCGCGGAATTCGATCCGAAAGATATTTCCGAAAATAAGGTAGTTGCAATGCTTCCCTATCTTGCAAGCTATATAGGAATTATTGTAGCTGCAATAATCGCAAAAGATTCGCCATATGTCGCTTTCCATATAAGACAGGCTCTTAAGCTGGCAGTTTGTGAGATAATCTGCTGCATCATGTTTGTTATTCCGATCCTCGGTTGGATCGCTGGTGGTATATGCCTCGCTATTATCGGAATCCTCGGAATCATCGCTTTCTTCCAGGTTTGCGGAGGAAAAGCAAAGGAACCCGCTATCATATCCAATCTGAAATTCCTCAAATAATAAAAAGTATTTTTTCACAGCGGTCGAAAGACCGCTGTTTTTTTATTTGAACATCTCGTAAATATCTCTTTTATGCATATTATATTTGGCTGCAAGCTCTTTTGCTGCCTCAGATTTTGACTTACCTTCTCCGATAAGCACATTGAATTCCTCTTCCAGATCGTCTGCCGAGAGGGCGGGCGTCTCTTTTTTCTTCGCGCCCTCCACTATGATAACAAATTCTCCGAGTATGTTTTTCTCTTTATATGTTTCAACCGCTTCAGCAAGCGTAGTCTGAATCGATTCCTCGTATATCTTTGATATTTCCCTGACAAGCGCGATCTTTCTGTCTCCGAGATATTCAAGCATATCTTCAAGCGTTCCGAGCAGTTTGTGTGGAGCCTCATAAAACACAAGAGTATGCGTATCGTCTTTCAGCGAAAGAAGATGCTCCCGTCTGCTGTTTTTTGCGGTAGAAAGAAATCCTTCAAACGTAAATCTTCTTGTTGAAAGACCGCTCATTGCCAATGCGCATACCATTGCGCACGGTCCCGGAACAGCGCTTACTCTGAACCCTTCTTCGATGCACTGTTTTACTATCATTTCTCCGGGGTCTGAAATAGCAGGCATACCTGCATCCGAAACAAGAGCGCATACCTCGCCTTGTCTCAGCCTTTCAAGTATTACTTCCCCGCGCTGCATCATATTGTGCTCATAGTAACTTATCAGCGGTTTTTTTATTCCGAACCTTGCCAGAAGCTTTCCTGTGACGCGGGTATCTTCGGCGGCGATAAAATCTGCTTTCTCAAGTGTTTCAAGGGCTCTCTGAGAAATATCGCTCATATTTCCAATCGGTGTTCCCACAAGATATAGCGATATCGGTTTTTTTTCTTCCATGATTTATTTTCTTCCGTATATTTTTTCAAGCGTGTCGGTGTATTTCCCGTCTTTCCCGTATATTTCCAGCACAGGCTCACAAAAAAGTCCCGGTTTTCCGTTTTTTATCCCTTCTATAAGGAAAAGTTCGGGCTTTTTCCCGCATCTTGGAGATACGAATACAAGCCTTTTCGGTTCGAGTTTCTTTTCACGCATAAGACAAATTGCGTCTGTCAGCCTGTCAGGTTTGTTTACCATGCAAAAACGTCCTCCGTTTTTAAGAAGGACGACCGCCGCATTTATAACGTCGCAAAGCCCGCACGTTATTTCAGTCCTCGCAAATCCGAGATCCTTGCTGACAAAGCCGGAGTTTTCCGTCATATAAGGAGGGTTTACGGTCACAAGATCGAAATATGCACAGGGAAAGGCCTCGTCGGCAGAGATCTTCCGTATGTCCCTGACGAAAAAGGAAACCTTGTCATCTATTCCGTTATACTTTGCGGTCATTTTCGCAAGTTCGACCTGATCTTTCCGGATCTCGTATCCTCTCGCTTCTTTGCAGCACGCGTGCGTTGAAAGAATAACGGGGATTACTCCGTTGCCCGAACAAAGATCTGCGGAATTTGTGAATTTTTTTATTCCCGCAAACCAGGCGAGCAGAACAGCGTCGGTTCCGAAACGGAATCCGGCGTCGTCCTGATATATTTTATAA
Organism: Clostridiales bacterium; assembly: GCA_016281915.1. GTDB lineage: Bacteria > Bacillota > Clostridia > Oscillospirales > UBA644 > HGM12619. The sequence goes on along the minus strand of JAEEJO010000037.1, from coordinate 32,692 downwards.
CCGTTTATGCAAAGATCGTCAAGGCGTATCGCCATATGCGGAACCCTTCTGAAAAAAGTCGATTTAATTAAAAGCGGCTCCTTCGACTGCCTGAAAAAAGAACGCATGAAAATGTATCCTTATTTCAAGCGGCCTTGGGTAACCGCTTTTTCTGTTATACCCGCTTAATCAGTCTTCCTGTTTCGGAGCGCCGACGGGGCATACTGATTCGCAAGCGCCGCAGTCGATGCAGAGCTCGGGATCGATAACAAATTTGCCGTCTCCCTCGGAGATAGCGTCAACGGGACATTCAGCCTGGCATGCGCCGCAAGACAGGCATTCATCTGTAATTACATGTGCCATAATAGAAAAGACCTCCTTGCTGATGATTTCAAATTATATATTACCATATTTTAATCGTATTTGCAATAGTTTTTGCAGATTTTTTAAAAGTTTTCCTTTATTCTTCGTCTGCGATGGCTTCAAGCTCGGTATTATTCTCTTCTTCTGCGTTTTTGCTTATCGTTTTTACGTCTGCAGCGTTATACGGACGTATATCCTGATTGCGGTCCGTTCCTATATTTACTCTGACGGTCGAAGTTAAAACGTTCACCTCAACGACCGTGCCCTGACCGTCGGGCGTTTTTACCGTGTATCCTGCCCGTGGCATAGTTTCATACGCTTCTTCATAGACCGCTTCCTCAAAATTCAGACAGCATATCAGCTTGCCGCAAGTTCCCGAGATCTTCTGCGGATTTGTTGACAGCGACTGGTCTTTTGCCATCTTTACCGAAACAGGCGTAAATTCGCTCAGAAAACTTGCGCAGCAAACTTTTCTTCCGCATATGCCAAGACCGCCGATCATCCTTGTTTCGTCCCTTACTCCTATCTGTCGGAGCTCGATCCTCGTTTTGAATACCGATGCGAGATCTTTTACAAGCTCTCTGAAGTCTACTCTGCCGTCTGCAACGAAGAAGAAAATGATTTTATTGTTGTCAAACGAATATTCAACGTCTACAAGATTCATCTCCAGCCCGTGTTTAGCGGTTTTTTCTTCAAAAATCGCTATCGCAGCCTTCTCTTTTTCCCTGTTTTGTCTGTCCGTTTCTATGTCTTCTTCCGTTGCAAGTCTGACAACAGGGGAGAGCGGCGTGAATTTCTCGAGTTTTTCGGTGGTTCTGTTTTCAACAACGACCGTGCCTATCTCCAGTCCGCGTATCGTTTCAACTATAACCCGTTCCCCTTTATGAAATTCGTTTCCGCAAGGATCGAAATAATATATTTTTCCGACGCTTTTGAATCTTACGCCGACTATTTCCACTAATTCCATCTGTCTGCTTCTTTCTGAATTTATTTATAGATTATAGCCATATTATTGCTTTTCCCGTATTATCGGAAGACAGTTTGCGATTATTGCAGTCGAGAAAAGCGAAATATTTACGTTTGCATTTGCCTTTTCCTGCAGCTTGTCAAGTCTGACGCACAGCCGTGCCAGCTTTTCCTGACCGAGAGCGATGACGTTTTCATTCAGCCCTTCCGTTGTTCCCGACTTTAAGGAACGCATGTGGACCGTAAAATAATCGTAAAGCTCTTTTGTGAATTCGACAAGATCTTCACGTTTCTTAAACGTTGAAAGCCTGATCGCCTCGATCATACGGTTGTTTATCAGTGCATCTGCAAAGTTTTGGCATTTTGAATATACGTCTGATTTTTTTTTCGATAAAAAATCGAGCGCAGCGCCTATATATCCGTCTGAAAATGCTATTGCCGCTCTTTTTTTCTCGTCAGGTACGCCTGCATATGCTGAGGTTTGCAGATAGGCGTATATTTCATCTTCACTTACCGGTTCCATTGCTATCATTTTGCAGCGTGAGCGAATTGTGGCAAGCATTGCTCCCGCATTTTCGGTAAGAAAAATAAAAACGGAGCCTGACGGAGGTTCTTCCACGATTTTCAGAAGCGCATTCTGACATGCAACCGAAAGCTTGTCGGCGTCGTAAAAAACAAATACCCTGTGTTCCGCCTCGTTCGGAAGATAAGATGCGTCTTTCAACTTTTCGCGGAAATCTTTGACCTTCATATCTGTGGGAATATATGAAACGTCAACGTGATTGCCCGAATAATATTTTTTGCACTGAGAGCATTTCCCGCACGGCTTATCCTCGCTCCGGCACAGAAGAGACGCCGTCAGTATCCTTTCAAGCGTGTGTTTGCCCGAACCCTTCGGACCATGAATTATATATGCGTGAAAAGGCGTATTCAGCGTCTTTTTTATTCCGTAATTGCCGATAAGTCCGTCAAATCTCACACACAGTCACCTTTTCAGTATTATTCGCTATCAGGTATTCCGCAGTCTCCCGCGTAATTGTTTCGCCCGGTATCAGTATCGGAACTCCGGGCGGGTAGGGGATAACAGCTCTTGCCGCAGTCATACCGACAGAGCTTTCAACCGAGGTCTCGATTGTCGGCGAAAAAAACGCCTTTTTTTGCGGACATACGATCTTCGCTTTCGGAAATGCTTTATCGCATTGATGCGGCTCATCGGTTTTTATATTCATAAAAGCGGACTCAAGCGCATAAAAATCGTCTTCTTCGTTGAAGGGGGATATCATAAAAACTATACAGTTTCCCGACTGCATTTCCGGAATTATTCCTTTGTCTTGAAGCATTGCGTTTATTTCCTCGGCATTTCCTGCGGCGATGCAGATCCTGAGCGGATCGCTTATCGCTGACTTTACTGTAATAATGCCTGATTTTTCAAGCGCTGATCTCAATTCGTCTGTGCGCAATTTCGCCGGCATAAATCTGTCTTTGTTTCTTTCGCACCAGCTGCAAGCGAAGTCAAGAGACGAAAGGATGAGAAATGAAGGACTTGTAGAAACAAACGCAAGCATATGCGCGCAGATCTCCTCGCGGGAAATCTCGTAATTAAAATGTATCATCGCCGCGCCGGTGAGCGCGGGCAGCGTTTTATGTGCGGAATCAACCGTGATATCTGCGCAGTGACTGCCGTAAACGGTCATTCCAGGGGCGTTTTCAAAAAAAACAAGATGCGCTCCGTGTGAGTTATCAACTATAAGCATCACATTTCGTTCTTCGCAGACCTTTTTTATCTTCGTCAGATCTGCGCAAAGTCCGTAATAATTCGGTGACGTCAAAAAAACAGCCGCAATATCTTTTTCTTCATCAAGTCCGGCTTTTACCGCACTTGCCGTTACAGGCAGAACAACACCTGTGGAACAGTCAAATTCGTTGTATACAAATACAGGCGTTATATCGAGAAGCATTGCGGCATTCAGTGCGGAGATATGGACGTTTCTTTCAAACAGTACTTTTCTCCCCGCAAAAAAGGAGAGCGCCGTCTGGTTTCCCGCGGTAGCTCCTCCGGCGGTAAATACGGTCTTTTTCACGCCGAAAAGTCTTGCCGCTCTTTCTTCTGCTTCTTTAAGCTCGGCTTGCGGAAAAAAGAGATTATCCGTTTTATCTGTTTCGGTAACGTCGTATTTTGCTATGTCCGTTCCGAAATATACGGTTTTTCCTTTATGCCCGGGCATGTGAAATCGGCGGATCGTTTCATTTTCTCCGTATGCCTTTATTTTTTCGTAAAAATCAGCGTGTGTGCTCATTATTTCAGGTCACCGTCTGTATAAATCATATATCAAATATCATATTTTCGATATATTCGTCCTGGAATACGGGGTCTGTGGAAAGATCGAGTATCGTAACTTTCTTTGCAAGCTTTTCGGCTTTTTTTCTGCACTTTTCGGAAAGCAGAGCCATTGTTGTTCCCGCAAGAGCCGCATTGCCTACGGCTTTTGCTCCGTTGCAGTAATTTTCGGGAAGAAGTCCTATTCCTTTTGCGCTTTCAAGATTGATCGCCGTTCCGAATCCGCCCGCAATGCTTACTTCAGGCGTTTCTTTGGATTTCAGCATTCCGTTCAGAACGATTGTTCCGGCGCAGATCGCTGATTTTGCAAGCTGTATTTCCCTTACGTCTTTCTGCGTAAGATAAATACCGTCCGTTATCTCGACCGCACTGTCTCCCTCAAATTCGGGGCAGTCATCATCAATATGTCCCGATTCGTCTATCAACCCTTTTTCAAGACAGATATTCACTATATCTATAAGTCCTGAACCGCATATGCCGGCAGGAGCTTTGCCTCCGATCGTTCTCAGCTCAAATCCGTTCGGCATTTCATCGTTTGCCTTAACTCCGTTTATTGCGCCCTCAACGCTTCCCGTACCGAAGCGTATGCAGGCACCCTCAAAGGCGGGGCCCGCCGCGGTGGAGCATCCGTATATCCCGTCCTTCGTTTCAAGCGAGAGCTCTCCGTTTGTTCCGATATCCGCTATGAATTTCGTTCTGCCGTCTCCGTTTCCGTATCCGCACGGAAGCATGCATGCAACGGCATCTCCGCCGAAAAAGCCTCCGCAGCACGGCATAAAGTAAACTTTTGCGTTTTCCGCTTCATATCCGAGTTTTACTGCATCAAAGAAACAACCGAAATATGAAAGAGGCTCAAACGGAACTGCGCCGAGCGATTTTATAGAAAGCCTTGAAGCGGTCAGCTGCATAGTTGTGTTGCCGCATATGAATATTCTGAATATTTTGCTCCGATCTGATCCGGACAGGCGTATCATTCCGTTTATCTGCCCGATGATCGCGTTCTGAAGCGTTTCATCTCCGTTTTCGTTATCAAGAGCGAAACCTATTCTTGACATTACGTCTGCTCCGAATGTCTTCTGTGCATTTATAGCGGAGGTTTCAAAAAGCTTTTTGCCGGAGATAAGATCGTAGAGAACCGCAACTACCGTCGTTGTACCTATATCAACGGCGATCCCGAGGGCGGATCCTGCCTTTTTTGCGAAGTTTACGGTTTCCTCGTCGGGGCAAAGGTCGAATTCCGTATGCTCCGCCGATGTTTGTATCTCATAAAACGAATCCGACGTCGTCAGCTCAAATTCGCCGTCTGCGCGGCAGTAACATGCGAGACGAACGCCGTTTTTTATTTCGTTTTCGGTAAGATGCTCACGCTCTTTTGCGCTCATCGCTGAAAGAACACCTCTTGCAGCTACTTTGCACTTGCCGCAAACGCCTCTTCCGCCGCAGGGCGCGTCAAGCGTTATTCCGGAATTGCCAAGTATTTCAAGCAGTGTCTGTCCTTTTTCAAATGTTATTTTTTTACCGTTTATTACAGCGTTCATGAAAACATACCTACCAGTATCATAATAGGATACGCCGAAAAAAAACCGAGGACAAATAGGAGAACGGCGATCACGGCATAAAGCGCGATCCTTTTACCCGTCAGCGGTTTTTTTTCCGGTTTGTATTTATAGTTTTTTTGTCTTTTGAAAATCATTGCTTTTCAGCCGGTGTGTCGTCGGTTCTCTGACGTCTTCTTTTTACTTCCGCAGCGTCCGGAATAAGCTCGTTTGCTATCGTATCTCCGAGCGACATCTGAACTTTACCTGACCAGATTATCTTTCTCGGACATTTTTCAACGCAAGTTCCGCAGTTGATGCATTTTTCATAATCTATCTGCGCTACGCTCTCATTTACCGTGATTGCGCCTGCAGGACAGTTTTTCGCGCAGATGCCGCATCCTATACATCCAACCTTGCAAAGGTTCCTTACTACGGGACCCTTGTCGTGCGATCTGCAGCCGACCCATATTTCAGTGTCAAACGGCAGAAGCTGAATAAGCTTTTGCGGACATGCCGAAACGCACATACCGCACGCGTGACATTTTTCATATTCTACAACGGCAACGCCGTTCTCAACCTTTATTGCGCCGAACTGGCAGGCCTTTACACACGTTCCTAGCCCGATGCATCCGTAGGGACATTCTTTCGGGCCGTTTCCGAGTTTTGCAACAGAGAGACAGTCTTCAAGTCCCACATAATTGTATTTTCTGTTTGCGAGAGTTGTCGTTCCGCTGCAAAGGACCTGCGCTCTCATTCTTACCGTTTTTTTCGATTCAACGCCCATTACCTTTGCAACCGCAGCCGCTACCGAATCCCCGCCTACGGGGCATTTGTTTACCGGCGCGCCTTCTGATACTATAGCCTTTGCATATGCCTCGCATCCGGTATATCCGCATCCGCCGCAGTTGGCTTTTGGCAGCTGATCAACAATAAGGTCAATGCGTTCATCTTTTTTTACAGAAAGGAATTTGCTTGCAAGTGCGGCAAGAAGACCGAGTATCAGTCCGAAAACCGCCATTATCAAAACCGTTAACAGTATCTGAACGAAATCCATCCGAATTTACTCCCATGTTAAATATTTCATTCGCCCGTTTTCAGAACGGAAGTTTGAGTCCCTGGAACCCCATGAATGATATGCTCAGGAGCGCCGCGGCAATAAGCACGATCGGAAATCCTCTGAAGGGTTTGGGAATATCGGAATATGCGATCCTTTCGCGTATCGCCGATAAAAGAAGTATGGCAACAAGAAATCCCACGCCTGCGGAAAAACCGTAGACAACAGAAGTTATAAAGTCATATTCGTTGTTTATGTTCAGCAGTGCAACGCCGAGAACCGCGCAGTTAGTCGTTATCAGAGGCAGATAAATACCGAGTGCCGAATAAAGAGAGGGGATGCTTTTTTGCAAAAACATTTCGATTATCTGCACAAGCGTAGCGATTATTGCGATGAATGCTATCGTCTGAAGGTATTCAAGGTCAAACGGCTTTAAAATAAACTCATTGAAAAGCCATGTCATCGCAGAGGCGATCGTCATTGTGAAAACAACGGCAATGCCCATACCCAGCGCCGTCTCACTTTTCTTCGATACACCCAGGAAAGGGCAGCAGCCGAGGAATTTTACCAGTACGAAGTTTTCGATAAGTATCGCGTTAATTGAGATCACAAGGAGATTAAGCATTTATTCGCTCCTCCTTTCGAGCTTTGACATAATATACTGCACGAGCGCAATAAGAAATCCCAGAACGAGAAATCCGCCTGCGGGAAGAATTATTATAAGCGCGGGAGAGTAGTTTTGACCGAGAATATTCACGCCGAAAATCGAACCGCTGCCTATAAGCTCGCGGACGGTCGAAATGATCGTGAGGGCGATAGTGAATCCCAGTCCGCATGCAAAACCGTCTGTCGCAGAGGGCAGGGGAGCGTTCTTGGACGCAAACGCTTCAGCTCTTGCAAGTATTATACAGTTAACAACTATAAGCGGGATGAAAAGTCCCAGAGAGTTTGCAAGATCGGGCAGCCACGCTTTTATTATCATTTCCACCGCGGATACGAATCCTGCAATGATAACAATATAAGACGCTATTCTTATTTTATTTGGAATAAACTTTCTCAGCACCGAAATAAAGAAATTGGAACATATGAGAACGAACGTTGCCGAAAGACCCATTCCTATTCCGTTTGCAACGGTAGTTGTGACCGCAAGTGTCGGGCACATACCCAGCAGCTGAATAAACGTCGGGTTTTTTGTTATTATTCCTTCTTTGAGGATATTGAGATACGATACTTTTTTCTTTTTTGCAGCCATATCAATAACCTCCGTCTATAATAGGCGCTACTGCCTGCAAAGCTTTCTTAACGCCTTCTATGATCGCATTCGAAGTTACGGATGCTCCTGTTATTGCTTCAACAGATGATATTGAGCTTGAAGAAACGTTTACAAACTGCGAAAGGATCGATCCGTTCGATATGATACGTTCGCCTACGCCGGCAGTCTCCTCATGAGTGATTACCTTAACTCCGGTTATCAGTCCGTCCGTCGAAACGCCCACGATCATGTTTATCTTGCCGCCGAATCCGTTGTTGGAAACATTTACGCAGTAACCCGAACTTCCCTGTCCGCCGGCAGCCTCATATATCTCGCCTACGTATTTTGCAAGGTCGTCAGAAAGGCTTACGGACATCGGTGTGAAGCTTGTCGCCTCCGGGAAAAGGGCAGCTCTTGCCTCGTCGTTCGCCTTCTTTTCATTTTCGGCTATTTTGTCCTTCGTTAAAGCGTTGACGACAGCAAGCATCAGAACGACAGCAGCTATGATTATCATAAGACGGAACGAAAGAGTAACGATCTCGTTTTCCGGTTTTTTTACGGGACGTTCTTTTACCGCAGGAGCGTTTGCGTTTACATTTTCATATGCTTCCGTGTTGATATCATTTAGCATCATTGTATCCGCCTCCTATTCCGAAACGTCTCGGTTTCGTTATCTTGTCTATCGGTACTGCGAGGACGTTCATTATCAGTATCGCATAGCTTACGCCCTCACTGTATCCGCTGTAATAACGCAGGAAAACAGTAAGAAGTCCGCATCCGAGTCCGAAAAGAAGCTTGCCCCTCGGTGTGACGGGAGCGGTAACGTAGTCTGTAGCCATAAAAAACGAAGCAAGCATCAGTCCGCCGCTTAAAAGCTCATAGACCATGAACTGCCAGTTGAAATTGCCGCCCGTAAGGGGGAATATGAACGTTATGAGCGCGACCGTTCCGAGATATGCAACGGGGATATGCCAGGTAATAACCCTTCTTATAAGCAGATATACGCCGCCGAGAAGGATCGCCGCCGTGCATACTTCACCGATACATCCGCCCATGTTGCCTATAAACATATCCGAAATGCTCAGGTCGGGCAAAGCGCCGGTCTTGAGCGATGCAAGGGGAGTGGCGGTCGTTATTGTGTCTATATAATCAGGCAATTCCGCACCGTTTGTGAATATCGGGTCCCGGAAAATCGGAAGCATAGGCGTGATAAACGGTTTTACGAATGTCGTCATAAGCATCGGCCATGAGAAAAGAAACGCTCTTGCGGCAAGCGCGGGGTTCGCGAAATTCTTGCCGAGTCCGCCGAACAGCATTTTAACAACAACTATTGCGAAAAACGATCCCACTACCGCTATCCAGTAAGGCGCCGTTACGGGCAGATTGAATGACATCAGCATTCCCGTAACAACGGCGGAAAGATCGCCTACGGTGTTTTTCTTTTTTACAATAAAATTAAAGAGAGATTCAAAGGCAATGCACGCAGCAACGCTTACAACTGTCAGCGCCAGCGCTCTCCAGCCGAAAAATACAACCGACATCGCCGAGATCGGGATCATCGCTATTATCACGTCAAGCATTACTTTGCTCGTCGTTCTTTCCGATCTGTAGTGCGGTGAGGATGTTACAAGCAATTTCTTAGCCAAAACAAACACTCCGGTCTTTTTATAAAATCTTGATAATACTGTTTATGGATCGCTTAATATCCTTTTCGTCAGCTCTTCGGGATATTGCCCTTTGCCATACGCATCGCCTGAACAAGATGAAGCTTGCCGGGGCATACGTATGAACAGCATCCGCATTCTATACAGTCCGTAACGTTAAGCTTTTTGCATTCGGCAAATTCTTCCGCAAGCGCATACTGATAAATATATGTAGGCAAAAGCCTCATGGGACATACTTCTATGCACTTGCCGCAGCGTATGCAGGTGGGGTTTTCTTCAAAGCCTTCCTCGTCTCCGCAAAATGCCAGAAGCGCGGAAGTGTTTTTAACAACGGGCGTTTCGAGCGCATGCTGCGCCGTGCCCATCATCGGTCCGCCCGAGATGATCTTATACGGGTCTTCTATAAATCCGTTGCAGTAGTCAAAGAGCGCATAATAAGGCGTTCCTATTCTTACAAGCAGATTTGCCGGACTGTTTACCGCGGACCCGGAGACCGTGCATACTCTTTTTGTCAGCGGTCTTCCTTTTGAAACGTATCTGAAAAGAGATGCGCAGGTATCAACGTTAAATACCGCACAGCCTATGTCCATAGGCAGTTTTCCGGGAGGGATCTCTCTTCCCGTTATCGCTTTTATAAGCTGCTTTTCGCCTCCCTGGGGATATTTTGTGGGAAGCTCGCAGATCCTGATATCCGAATCTTCGGCAGCCTTTGACATTGCGGCTATTGCGTCCGGTTTGTTAGACTCTATTGCAACAACTGCCGTGTCTTTGTTAAGACATTTCATTATCAGCTTAACGCCGTTTATTATCGTGCTCGGATATTCGACCATAGCCCTGTGGTCTGCGGTAATAAACGGTTCGCATTCCGATCCGTTTATTATTATCGTTTCTATTTTTTTGTCGAATGCGGTTTTCAGCTTAACGTGAAGGGGAAAAGCCGCTCCGCCCATGCCTACTGTGCCCGATTCCCTTGCGAACTGTATTATATCCGCAGGCGTGAGATCGTCAAGATCTCCCTCATATGGATGAAGAGTTTCGTCTACCGTATCAAGTCCGTCGTTCTCTATCACCATTGTGGGCTGACGTGTTCCCGATGGATGCCAGTGCTGGATCACGCCTTTGAACGTTCCGGATACGGGTGAGTGTATGGGACACGCCATCGCAACGGGATTATCCGCGATTATCTGTCCCATTTTAACTTTATCGCCCGGCTTTACCGTGGGAATGCACGGCGCGCCGATATGCTGTGAGAGGGGAAGATACATTTCCTCTGTGGGAGGAAGCACCTCTATAGGACTCGCATATGTTCTTTCTTTGTTGTAGTCGGGATGGATACCGCCTTTAAAGGAGAAAGCCAAATGAATACCCCCAATTTATACTGTCTGTTTATTGTTAACTGTTTCTTTGCAGATCATTTCCACTGCCTGCGGAAGAATTATGTGCTCAGCCTGCGTCATAATGCGCTGCTGCAGAATCTCCGGCGTATCTCCCGGCAGCACGTCAACGGCCTTCTGCATAAGGATCCTGCCGTGATCGTATTCGCTGTCTACAAGATGGACTGTCGCGCCGCTTACTTTTACTCCGTAGGCGAGAGCCGCTTCGTGAACGTGGATACCGTAAAAGCCTTTTCCGCAGAAAGACGGGATCAGAGCCGGATGCACGTTCAGTATTCTGCCCTTGTATTTCTCGCAGATCTTTTCCGGAAGTTTCGATAAAAATCCCGCAAGAACTATTACTTCTGCGTCGTACTCTTCCAGGTGTTTTTCTATTTCCCTGCCGAAGGCGTCCTCATCGTCCCTAAAAAACGCTTTTTCGGCTACGAAGTGCGGTATTCCCGCTTTTTCTGCCCGCTCGAGCGCAAAAACGCCGCTTTTGCTCGAGATAACAACGGAAATACGTCCGCTCTCGATGATTCCGCTCTTTTCCGCGTCTATTAGCGCCTGAAGGTTTGTGCCGCCTCCCGAAACGAGAACGGCTATCGATGTTTTTTTCATCTTATGCTCCACGGGTGTAGGGATCATTTGATAATGATCTCCTTTTCTCCCTTAACAGCCCTTCCGATAATATATGCGCTCTTACCCGCGCGTTTTGCAGCGTTTACTGCAGCGTCAGCGTCTTCTTTCGATACGAGCAGAGCCATGCCTATGCCCATATTATACGTGTTGAACATATCGCGTTCGGGAATGTTCCCGCATTTACGCAACAGTTCGAATACAGGCGGAACGGGGAAGGAATGCTTGTCTATTTCAAGCGATATCCCGTTCGGAAGCATTCTGGGCAGGTTTTCATAGAATCCGCCGCCCGTAATGTGCGATATCGCTTTGATCTTTGCGTCTTTCTTGATCTCGAAAAGCGCTTTAACGTATATTTCTGTCGGTGTCAGAAGCGCTTCGCCGAGCGTTGTTCCGAGTTCGTCTGAATACTTCTCAACGGTCTTTTCCGCATCAGGGTCATTCAGTCCGAATACTTTTCTCACAAGAGAAAAACCGTTTGAATGAACGCCCGAAGACGCCATGCCTATCAGCACGTCGCCTTCAGATACGGCAGATCCGTCTATAATTTCTTCTTTATCGACCATTCCTACCGCGAAACCCGCAAGATCATATTCGTTTGCAGGATAGAATCCCGGCATTTCCGCTGTTTCGCCGCCTATAAGCGCCGCTCCGGACATAATGCATCCTTCGGAAACACCTTTTACTATCTGCGCTACCTTTTCGGGAACGAGTTTTCCCGTAGCTATATAATCGAGGAAGAAAAGGGGAGTTGCGCCGCAGCAGATAATATCGTTTACGCACATTGCCACGCAGTCGATTCCCACGGTGTCGTGCTTATCGAGAAGAAAAGCTATTTTAAGCTTGGTTCCCACTCCGTCGGTACCGGAAACGAGAACGGGCTGCTTTACTCCCTTCATGTCAGGCGCGAAAAGTCCGCCGAATCCGCCTATATCCTGTAAAACACCGGCATTATACGTGCTTTTGACGAATTGCTTCATCATTTCTACGCTCTTATATCCCGCGGTAACGTCTACGCCTGCCGCAGCATAGCTTGCGCTGTGACTTGATTCGTTCATGATAATGTTTACTCCGTGATAATTATTCGCCCATCAGTCTCTTCATTATTTCTTTGTATGCGCCCTCAACGTTTCCGAGATCTCTGCGGAAACGGTCTTTGTCGAGCTTTTCATGGGTCTTGCTGTCCCAGAAACGGCATGTGTCCGGTGAAATCTCGTCCGCAAGGACTATCGTTCCGTCGGTAAGACGTCCGAATTCAAGCTTGAAGTCAACAAGCTCTATGTTGAGATCTGCAAGGTATTCGGTGAGGAATTTGTTTATTTTGAATGAGTAGTCCGCAATTGTTTTAAGCTCTTCTTCCGTCGCGAGATTCAGCGCTCTTATGTGATAATCGTTTACCATCGGGTCTCCGAGCGCATCGTCCTTATAGCAGTATTCAAGCACGGTAGAGCCAAGCTTCTGCCCTTCGGGAAGACCGAGTCTCTTCGAAAGAGAACCGGCTGCAATGTTGCGCACGATAACTTCAAGCGGCACGATCGTAACTTTTTTTACAAGTGTTTCGCGCTCGGAAAGCTCTTTGATAAAGTGCGTGGGGATACCCTTCTTTTCAAGCATTTTCATCAGATGATTCGTTACTCTGTTGTTGATAACGCCTTTTCCCTCTATCGTTCCTTTTTTCAGACCGTTGAACGCTGTTGCATCGTCTTTATAATCAACGATGAGCTCCTCGGGATTTTCGGTTGAGTATACTTTTTTTGCTTTTCCTTCGTAAAGTAGATCCTTTTTCATCTATGTTACCTCTTTCGATAATGGAATAATTTTTCAAAAGTTTTTACGACGCATCACAGCTCTCTTGCGGTCTGAGCTATTCTGCTGTCTTTTTCGTATATTTCTTCAGCCATTTTTTTCTTGAAGTCTGTCAGTCTGGCGTAAAGCTCGTCATCTGACGTAGCCATGATCTGAACGGCAAGAAGCGCGGCGTTTTCCGCACCGTCTATCGCAACGGTCGCAACGGGTACGCCTTTGGGCATCTGGACGGTTGACAGAAGGCTGTCAAGTCCGTCGAGAGTTGAGCTTTTTACGGGGATGCCGATTACCGGCAGCGCGGTATACGCCGCCATAACTCCCGCGAGATGGGCAGCTTTTCCTGCTGCGCAGATGATGCACGAATAACCGTTTTCTTTTGCTGTCTTTGAAAATTCCGCTGCCTTATCGGGCGTTCTGTGCGCCGACATTACGTGGACGGTGTATTCGATCCCGAATTTTTCAAACGTTGCAAAAGCGGGTTTAAGAACGGGAAGATCGCTGTCGCTTCCCATGATTACAGCTGCCTTTTTCATATTGACTCCGTTTCGTTATTTTATGGATTAACAGTATATAAATATAAAGGTATTTTACACTATTTTATGTGTCTTTTCAAGAGCATTCTCTTCATTTAACAATAATTTCGTTTTTTGCGGACCTATTTCTCCGTAAGGCGTCTTTCTGATACGTTCAGCGCGTTTATTTCAACGTTTTTATGCCATACGCTTTTTATCTCTCCGCAGAAACGCTCATACAGATCCGAACGGATTACCGCCGATATCCTTACGCTTTCGGCAAACTCCCGATCCGTTATCTCCGCGCCCGCCTGCATGAGCGCCCGCTCCATCTGGCTGTGAAGTTCATATCCGTATTTCATTTCAAACTCGGTGAACGGCGCGATCTCGGCTGTTCCCGCTTCCTCCGCGGCGTCGGACGCAGAACGGGAGTATGCCCTTACAAGCCCTCCCGCACCGAGAAGGATACCGCCGAAGTATCTTGTAACGGTTATGAGCGTGTCACAGAGCTTTTTTGCGGAAATAACGTGAAGAATGGGCATCCCGGCAGTACCGGAAGGCTCTCCGTCGTCCGAAAAACGCTGAAGGGAACCTGCGCGAAGGATATACGCATAACAAACGTGAGTGGCGTCGGCATACTCTTTTCTTACCGAGGCTATCGCCTCCTCGGCTTCATGCTCCGATGTCACCCAGAACGTCTGACCTATAAAGACGGATTTTCTTTCCGTGAACTCTGTTTTTATGTTTTTTTCTACCGTGATCATGTTTTTACAGCAAATAACTGCGGAGCTTCTCTCTCAGAAGCGTTTCGTCGGGAATGTCTCCGCTGTCGAAAATAAATTTTATTGCTCCTCCCGCAACAGGCTCAAAAACGGGTCGTTTGAATACTGCCCGCGGGAATTTTCCGTTAACGCCGGCGATGAATCGTTCCGTCATTTCTGATGAAGTTTTCCATCCTCCGCCCGAAGTCGTGAATATAAAACTGTCGTCTTTTGAATACCCTTTATCTGTCATCATCGTTACCGCGGCAAGCGCGAGCTCATCTGCGGCATATTCAACGATTTTCATGGCGATCTCGTCACCGTGACCACATGCCGTTTCTATTTCTTTCGTCAGCCCCGAGACGTCTTTTCTGAAAGAGGGTCTTTGATGTATCGAACATACTTCCCATAACGATTTTTCAAGTCCCAGACCTTTAAAGACGAGCGTTTCAAGCTCTGTTTTCGCCCCTCTGCCGTCGTAGGAGCGTATCGCGGCGTTTATGGCTTTTCTTCCCATGTCAAAGCCGCTGCCCTCGTCGCCGAAATACTGACCCCATCCGCCTATGAAGCCGACCTGTTTTCCGTTTTCGATAAGAAAACAGTCGGAACCCGTACCTGAAACGGCAAGAAGTCCGCTTTGACCGAGCGTTCCGGCAAGTATGCCAAGCTGCCCTTCGCTCAGTCTTTCCGAACGCCTTATCCCGACATATTTTTCAAGCGCATCGATAAATCCGTTGGCATTTCCCGCTATCGTGTAATACACTCCGTCAACGTCGGCTACTTTTCCGAGCGTTTTTTCAATCCCGCAAAGCAGCGCCTCCGCAACGCTTTCCATGTTCTTTTTCGCATCAGAAGCATCCATGAAAAGTGCGTTTACTCCGCCGCTTTTTGCAGAGGCAAGAATATTCAGTTTTTCGTCAAATGCGAATGCGGAAAGCTTCGTCCCTCCGCCGTCTGCGGTGATAAAAACCATAATTGCGTCCTCCAATGTGTCAGGCGATCAACGGATACGGTATACTCTGCTATATTATATCAGTTTTCATATTTTTTTTCAAGTCCCCCGGCAATAAAAATCTATTGACAAAATCGCTTTTTTGTGCTAATATGTTAAAAATTTTTACAGAGGAGGTTCGCAGATGAACGAACACGTCAGAGCGATAGCCGAACGAATCCGCGGACTGCGGATGATACTTGATATACCGACCGACGAAATGGCGCGAGTATGCGACACGACTGAGGAGGACTACATAGCTCACGAAACAGGCGAGATCGACTTTTCATTCACATTTCTTTATAAGTGTTCCAAACACTTCGGAGTCGATATCACAGAACTGATAACAGGCGATAAGCCCACTCTTTCTTTTTATTCCGTTACAAGATCCGGCGAGGGTCTGCCGATCGAGCGAAGAAAAGGTTTCAAATATCAGCATCTTGCTCCTTTTATAAAAGATAAGATCAGCGAACCTTTCCTTGTCACCGCCAAATATGATGAAGATGCCCAGAAAAAAGAAATAGCGCTTTCTTTTCATGAAGGACAGGAATTCGACTATGTTCTTTCCGGCACGCTCAAAGTAAGGCTTGAAGATCATATCGAGTATCTAGGCCCCGGTGACAGCATATACTACAACAGCGCTCACGGACACGGAATGATAGCCGTAAACGGGGAAGACTGCACCTTTATCGCCGTCGTTATCGGAAAGAACTGAAAAAGATAACGAAGGAACGTCCCGTTACGTTCCGCAAAAGAAAAAGGTATTTTTATGCTGTATAAAAAATTTGTTAATGAACATTTCAATGAAAACGGTTTTCTCGACGGTTTTGAGATGAGATCCGGTTTCGACTTCAACTTCGCATATGATGTCGTTGACGAGCTGGGCAAGACCAAGCCCGAAAAGCTCGCAATGCTGTGGATATCCAACGACGGTGAAGAAAAAAGATTCACTTTCGGCGATATGATGCACCTTTCTTCGCGCGCAGCTCATTTTTTCACCGATATCGGAATCAAAAAAGGCGACCGCGTAATGCTTGTGCTTAAACGCCACTATCAGTTCTGGATATCTATCGTGGCTCTTCACAAGATTGGCGCAATAGTCGTTCCCGCAACGCATCTCCTTACGAAAAAAGACTACGTATACCGATTCAACGCAGCGGGAATAAAGGCGATCGTCTGTGCCGGCGACGGCGAGATCACGTCTCACGTTGACGAGTCTGTTCCCGATTCTCCGTCACTCGAATTGAAGATCGCTGTAGGCCCTGTTCCCGATGGCTGGTATGATTTTGATAAGAAAATCCTTGAATATCCCGACTTTTTCGAGCGTGTGCCTACAAAAAACGGCGACCCGATGATCATGTACTTCACAAGCGGAACCTCCGGATACCCGAAAGCCGCAGTCCATGATTTCACGTATCCGATCGGCCATATCGTTACCGCAAGGTACTGGCATAACGTTGATCCTGACGGACTTCATCTTACTATCGCAGATACGGGATGGGGAAAAGCCGTCTGGGGCAAACTTTACGGTCAGTGGCTGTGCGAAGCGGCGGTATTCACATACGATTTCGATAAGTTCGACGGTGATGCCGTTCTCTCGATGATAGAAAAATACAAAATAACCACTTTCTGCGCGCCTCCCACGATATTCCGCTTTTTCATCAAGGCGGATATGTCCAAATACGATCTGAGCTCACTCAAATACGCTACCATCGCAGGAGAAGCGCTCAACCCGGAGGTTTTCAACAAATTCAAAGAGATCACGGGCATTTCGCTTATGGAGGGCTTCGGTCAGACTGAAACCGCCCTCACCGTTGCAAACCTTATCGGAATGACCCCCAAGCCGGGTTCTATGGGCAAGCCTACTCCCCAGTATGATATGATAATCGCCGATGAATCAGGAAATCGCGTAAAACCCGGTGCGGTAGGGGAAATATGCCTGAAAACAGGCAAGGGCAGACCTCTCGGAATGTTTATCGGATACTTCAACGATCCCGAAAAAACAAACGCCGTCTGGCATGACGATCTTTATCACACCGGCGATATGGCATGGTGCGATGAGGACGGATATTTCTGGTACGTAGGCAGAACGGACGATCTTATAAAAAGCTCTGGTTACCGTATCGGTCCTTTTGAGATAGAGAGCGTTCTTATGGAGCATCCCGCGGTTATGGAATGCGCGGTCACCGCAGTTCCCGACCCGATAAGAGGACAGGCAGTCAAAGCGACCATCGTGCTCACCAAAGACTATAAAAACAAAGCTTCGGAAGCTCTTGTAAAAGAGATCCAGAACCATGTCAAACGTCTCACCGCTCCTTATAAATACCCCAGGGTCGTTGAATTCGTGGAAGAACTGCCCAAAACAATAAGCGGAAAGATCAGACGTGTCCAGATAAGGAACGAAAAATCCGAATAATTATCATGAGACCGCCGCCGACTCCCGGCGGCTGTTGACTTTTATAAATATTTATGATAAAATATATTATAATATGCAAATATGTGTTGCGGAGGATATCCAGATGAACAAAGGCATCTACCCGGCGCTTCTGACGCTTTTTGATAAAAACGGCAAACCTGATACCACGGCTATCGGCAAACTGACAGATCATGTTATAGACAACTGTAAAGCAGACGGGCTTTATGTATGCGGCAGCACGGGCGAAAACTTCCTTATGAGCCATGCTCAGAAAAAAGAGGTCTTAACGTCTGTGTCAAAAACCGCAAAAGGCAGGGTTTCTCTTATAGCGCATATAGGCTCGAACGTTGTCGAAGAGGTTTACGAGCTTGCCGATCTTGCGGCTGAAAACGGATATGACGCAGTTTCTGCCGTCACGCCTTTTTATTATAAATTCACAAACAAAGAGGTAGTATATTATTATCTCAGACTCGCCGAAAGATCAAAACTTCCTCTGGTCGTTTACAATATTCCCGTCCTGACGTCGGTTTCTCTTTCTATGGCTGATTTTGACGCCCTGTTTTCTCACGGAAACATCATAGGGGTCAAAAATTCGGCACAGGATTACTTCTTCCTTGAAAGACTCAGGACAGCGTTCCCCGACAAGATCATCTTTTCTGGCGTTGACGAAGCCCTCCTCTCCGCAGCAATACTCGGAACCGACGGGGCGATAGGCAGCACCTACAACATAATCGGGAACTGGGGCAGAGAAGTTTTTGAAAACTGCAAACAAAACAATATCCCCGCTGCTCTTGCGGCACAGAAAAAAATAAACACCGTTACAGATATGCTTCTTAAAGCAGGCATCTATCAAACTCTCAAAGAAGTACTCGCTCTTTACGGTATCTCTTCATGCGGATGCAGACAGCCTTTTGCCGAAACTACCGAAGCACAGAAGACTGCTGCACGAGAGATATTTGATACCGTAAACAGACTGAACGGCAGGTAATTATACTCGGAAGGAACGGTTGGGTCATGAATAAGATAATAACAAAACGCGCACTGAATCCCACGGTCACACTTTTTACGTTTGAAGCTCCTCTGATAGCAAAAAAAGCTGAACCCGGTCAGTTCGTTATTCTAAGGCCGAATTCCGAAAGCGAAAGAATACCGCTTACGATTTCGGATTTCGACCGCGATGCAGGCACGGTCACCGTTATAGTCCAGATAGTCGGCGGAACAACGGCGGCTCTTAACGATATACCCGAAGGCGGTTTTATCTGTGACGTTGCAGGGCCTCTCGGAAGACCTACCGAAACGGAAGGCTTGCGCAAGGTAGCGGTGGTAGGCGGCGGAGTGGGCTGCGCGATAGCGTACCCCGTAGCGAAAAAGCTTACGAAGCTCGGCGCATCCGTTGATTTTATCGTAGGGTTCAGAAATAAGGATCTCGTATTTCTCGAGGACGAATTCAGAGCTGCAAGCGATAATCTTGTTATTATGACGGACGACGGATCTTACGGCGAAAAGGGCCTTGTCACCGATGCACTGAAAAGGCTTATTGAAAACGGCGCAGAATATGATGAGGTCATTGCGATCGGACCGCTGATAATGATGAAATTCGTTTGCAGACTTACCGAAGAATACGGAATAAAGACTGTGGTAAGCATGAATCCCATAATGATAGACGGCACGGGTATGTGCGGCGGCTGCCGCCTTACCGTTGGCGGAAAAATGAAATTTGCGTGCGTCGACGGCCCTGATTTTGACGGACATCAGGTCGATTTTGACGAGGCGATGCGCCGAAATACCATGTATAAAGAATTTGAACGCGAAAAAGCCTGCCGGCTTTTGAATACAAAGTGAGGTGCTGGTATGCCCAATATGTCTTTGAAAAAAAATCCGATGCCTTCGCAGGAACCGGACGTAAGAAACAGAAATTTCAACGAGGTCGCCCTAGGATACAGTGAAGAACAGGCTCTCGACGAGGCAGCCCGCTGCCTTAACTGCAAAAACAAACCGTGTACGCAGGGGTGCCCCGTTGCAATAGATATCCCTTCGTTCATACATGAAACAGCCGAAGGCAATTTTGAAAAAGCATATGAGATAATCTCCCTTTCAAGTTCTCTTCCTGCAGTCTGCGGAAGAGTTTGTCCGCAGGAATCACAGTGCGAAAAATATTGCGTAAGAGGTAAAAAGGGCGAGCCTGTCGGCATAGGCCGTCTCGAAAGATTTGTTGCGGACCGTCACAACTCATCTGCGGACGGAAAAATTGACCTTCCGAAACCCAACGGACATCGCGTTGCGATTGTCGGCTCAGGTCCTTCGGGACTTACCTGCGCGGGAGATCTCGCGAAAAAAGGTTACGACGTGACCGTTTTTGAAGCTCTTCACACAGCCGGTGGTGTTCTCGTTTACGGTATCCCCGAATTTCGCCTTCCTAAGGACATAGTTTCAAAAGAGGTCGAAGGTCTTAAAGCTCTTGGCGTAAAGATCGAAACAAACGTTGTTATAGGTAAGACCCTCACGGTCGACGAGCTTATCGAACAGGGCTTTGAGGCTGTCTTTATCGGCTCCGGCGCCGGACTTCCGAGATTTATGAATATTCCGGGCGAAGGTCTTAACGGCGTTTATTCCGCAAACGAATTTCTTACCCGCATCAATCTTATGAAGGCTTACAGGGAAAACTCCGAAACTCCCGTTATGAGGCCTGAAAGGGTCGCGGTAGTCGGAGGCGGAAACGTTGCTATGGACGCCGCGCGAAGCGCAAAACGACTCGGAGCAAAAGAGGTTTATATTATTTACAGACGCAGCGAGCAGGAGCTTCCCGCAAGAGCAGAAGAGGTCGAGCACGCAAAAGAGGAAGGGATCGTTTTCAGACTCCTCACAAACCCGACGGCTATTCTTTCTGATGACGGAAAGTCGGTTTCCGGCATAAAATGCGTTGAAATGACGCTCGGCGAACCCGATGCTTCAGGCAGAAGAAGCCCGGTAGAAAAGGCCGATTCCGAGTTTGAAATACCTCTTGACTGTGTTATCATGGCAATAGGCACATCGCCTAATCCGCTCATAAAATCAACGACAGGCGGACTTGAAACGTCTCCTAAGGGAGGCATCGTAGTTGACGAAAACGGCGAAACGACAAGAGAAAACGTCTATGCCGGCGGTGACGCGGTAACAGGTGCAGCAACCGTAATACTCGCCATGGGCGCAGGCAAGAAGGCTGCGGCATCGATCGACAAAAAACTTCGCGGTTGAATATAAAGATCTTTCCGTTTCTGCGGAAAGATCTTTTTTTGAAATCACCGCTTATTTTTGCATTCTTTCCAGCTTTTCTCTTGACACGGAGATATATTAATGTTAAAATGATCGGGCAGCAATAAATGCTGAATTGTTTTGTAAAATACAGATCAGACGAGAGGGAACGTTTATGACAGAAACAGTTGAAAAACTTCTTAAAGGCGAATATGAAAACCATATTCTTCCTTTTTTCTGGATAAGGGGAGAGGAAGAATCGGTCACACGCGAATATATGAGAGCCGTCCATTCCGCAAATATAGGCGCGGTTTGCGTTGAGAGCCGCCCGCACCCGGATTTTGCAGGACCTCAGTGGTGGCATGATATGGATATAATCCTTGACGAGGCGCGCAAGCTCGGCATGAAAGTCTGGATACTTGACGACAGCCATTTCCCCACGGGTTTTGCAAACGGAAAAATGTCGACCGCTCCGGAAGAGCTCTGCAGACAGTGCCTTGTTTACAGAACCGTAAAATGTCCGCCTTCGGGCACCGAGATGACCGTCAACGTCAGCGAATGCAGACCTGCTACACCTTTTGTTCCGTATAACGAAATGGAAGAATACGACGTCAAAAACCGCAATAAGAGAGTTTTTCATGACGATAAGCTTCTCGGTATTATTGCGGTAAGAAAAAACGGAACACTGCCTGACGGCATCATAGACCTTAGCAATAATATCGATAAAGAAACGTTTTCTTTCCGTGTTCCCGAAGGGGAATGGACTTTATACGTCCTTCATCTTACGCGCAACCGCGGCGCAAGAAGACTTCTTATTAACATGACCTCTCAAAGATCCTGCAGGATCCTTTTAGACGAGGTCCACGAAAAATTCTGGCAGCATTACGCTTCCGATTTCGGCAAAACCATTGCTGGCTTTTTCTCCGATGAGCCCGAACTCGGAAACGGACATCTTTACGAAACAGGAAAACCGATCTGGAAACTTGAAGACGAGGCGTGGGGCGACGACGTCACGAAAGAAATGGAAAAACGTCTCGGAGAAAACTGGGTCTCTTTCATGCCGCTTATCTGGGATACGGATATTGACAAAAATGCCTCTGCAAAGGTCCGTTTGGAGTATATGGATGCGGTAACGTCACTTGTGGAACGCAATTTTTCCGAACAGGTAGGCGGATGGTGCAGAGATCACGGAGTTCAGTATATAGGACACATCATAGAGGACGAAAACCAGCATTTTCGCACAGGTCCCAGCCTCGGTCACTATTTCCGTGGTCTTGGCGGACAGGATATGTCCGGCATCGATATGATAGGCGCCCAGGTATTCCCTCAGGGAGAATTCGACGCACCAAGGCGTCTCGGACGTTTCTATCATTTCGTTCTTGCTTCTCTTGCGGCGTCTCAGGCGGCTATAGACCCGAAAAAACACGGCAACAGCATGTGCGAAATATTCGGGGCGGTGGGCTGGAAAGAGGGCGTTCGTCTTGAAAAATATCTTGCCGATCACTGCCTTGTAAGGAATATAAACCATTTTGTTCCGCACGCGTTTTCTTTGACAAAATACCCTGACGGAGACTGCCCGCCTCATTTTTACAATCACGGCAACGATCCGCAGTTTAAACATTTCGGCAAGCTTATGCTTTATATGAACAGGGTAGCAACGCTTCTTCAATCCGGCTCGACCGTTCCCGAAACAGCGATCCTGTATTCAGCAGAAAGCGACTGGATGGGCGATTGCATGCTGCCCGAAAACGTCGCTGAACCTCTTGCAAGAAATCAGATAGCTTATGATTTTATCCCCGCAGACGTTTTTTCGCGTCCCGAGCGCTATAATACAGATCTGTCAAACGGACTTTGCGTAAACGGAAGAAGCTATAAAGCCCTTATAATTCCCGCATGCGAGTTTATTGCCCCCTGCGTAAAGAACGCTTTACCCGATCTTGAGAAAAACGGCGTGAAAATACTCGATGCAAATACCGTTTCACCCGATACTATTCCTTGCGAAACAGCAAAACTCTGTATCCCTACAGTCCGTATAACCCCCGAAAACCGTGATATGCGCGTTCTTCACGTCGCTGGAGACTGCGATATTTATATGTTTGTAAACGAGGGAACAAAAACATGGCACGGCTCCGCGGATATCGGATCTTTCGGTGAATGCTGCATCTACGATGCGTGGGAAAACGGACTGAGACATATAAAATCCGAAAAAACCGCCAACGGGACCCGAGTAACTTTCTCTTGCGAACCTCTTCACAGCGTTATAGTTCTTTCGGGATTTAAGCACGATGCTTCGCAGTTCCTTCCCGAACCGTTTGAAGGAACCGAAATACCTTTGAATGAAGGCTGGAAACGCAGCGTTTGCCGCGCGATAGATTACCCCCGATTCGAAAACGAAAAAGAGATCTCTCTGCCTGATACTCTTGCTCAGCAGATGCCTCGTTTTTCGGGACTTGCAAGATACGAAAAAACGGTCTGCCTCAAAACGATCCCGTCACGTGCCGTGCTTGTGATCACCGATGCCCATGAAGGCGTAGAGCTGTTTATCAACGGCATAAGCGCAGGCGTTCAGATCGTTCCCGAATACCGTTTTGAGATAGCAAATCTTCTTAAAGAAGGCGAGAACTCTTTCCGTATTGAGGTCGCAACAAATTCGGAACGTGAAAACACGCCTGAAGAAAGGTGCGAAACACTTTCGGGTATCACCGGGAACTGCAGTCTGACAATAAAAGAATAAGATCCGTAAAACCGTATTTTCAAAATAAATAATTCGGACAGGAGAAAACCTATGAACCGCATATCTATCGACAGAAACTGGAAATTCAGAACAGAGAAAAAAGGCGATGCAAGCACCGTTAATCTGCCGCACGATTTCACTATCGGCACAGACGTCTCTGCCGATGCTGCTTCAGCCGCTGCAAGCGGATATTATACGGGCGGAACGGGGTATTATGAAAAAACCTTATCAGTTCCGCAGGAATGGAAAAATAAAAAAGTGATCGTAGAATTCGACGGCTCATACGGACTTACCGATGTTTCATTCAACGGCAGAGCTATCGTTTCCCATCCTTACGGCTATACTCCTTTCCATGCGGATATTACAGAATTCGTGACCCCGGGCGAAGACGGTATCCTTACCGTTACGGTCGATAATTCCTCACAGCTCAACAGCCGATGGTATAGCGGGTCCGGACTTTACCGTCACGTGGATCTGCTCGTAGGAGATCTTATACACATTGCTCCGTGGGGCATCTATGCTCATACCGAAAGAATTTCAGACGGCACGGCATACGTTATCGTCGAGATAACCGTGCAGAATGAAACTGACGAGTCGGGTGAATACCGTGTCTGCGCTTCGATAGGTGAAGCGGCGGAGTCAAGGGTTGTACATATCGAGGCAGGAGGAAAAACGGTTTGCAGGCTTCGTTTTGTCATTCCCGATGCCGACCTTTGGGATACAGACAATCCCGCGCTTTATACCGTCAGCGCAAGAGTGAAAAACAGAGATGGCTGCTGCCTTGACAGCGATTTTGTTTCTTTCGGAATACGTACCGTTTCAGCGGAGGTTAAAAACGGCTTTATGCTCAACGGAAGAACTGTCAAGCTGAAAGGCGCCTGCGTCCATCATGACAACGGGCTTCTCGGCGCAGCATCATTTTACGACAGCGAATACCGCAAGCTCTCCTTGCTTAAAAACAACGGCTTTAATGCTGTCAGATCCGCGCATAACCCGCCTTCGCGCGATATGCTCGCTATCTGCGATAAACTCGGCATTATAGTGATGGACGAAGCTTTCGATATGTGGAATCTCGAAAAAAACACGAACGACTATCATCTTTACTTCGGAAATAACTGGGAAAGCGATATGGAAAGCTTTATTCTGCGCGACAGAAACCATCCTTCCGTCGCCATCTGGTCGATTGGTAATGAGGTAGGCGAACGGGGAGGCGGAGGCAACGGTTACGAGGTCGCCCGAGCCCTTGCGGAAAAAGTTCGCTCGCTTGACTCTACCCGTCCCGTTACAAGTGCCGTTTGCATTCTCTGGAACGGAACGGTGCCCAAAGAGGCAGAGGGGATTTTCGAAGAAGAAAAACGTATTTCCGAAACCGAAGGGGCGGAGGCTGCCGCCTCATTCAGAGAAGCCAACTGGGGAAAATATACAGAGCCTTACGGCGCGGTTCTTGATATTATGGGATACAATTATCTGCCCGAAAGATATGAAAAAGACGGCGTTCGGTTCCCCGACAGAATAATATGCGGAACGGAAAGCTTCCCGAAAGAGATCGACAGAGTATGGGATATAACGGAAAAACTGCCGTATGTCATCGGTGATTTTACATGGACTGGTTTTGACTATATCGGCGAGGCCGGCATAGGAAAAGCAGTTTATTATGATAAGGCGGAAAAAGACTCTGCCGATATGGTGTCCGGTTTCCCGTGGCGTCTTGCAAACTGCAGTGATTTTGATATCTGCGGCTTCGAAAGACCCCAGCTTCATTACAGGAAAATCGTCTGGGGCTCCAACGAAACGTATATCGCTTCCGGGTACCCCGCCAATTACGGAAAGGCGGAAGAGCTGAGCGCGTGGTCATGGCCGGAGCGCGAAAACAGCTGGACATGGCGCGGCTATGAAGGAAAACCGGTTCAGGTGGATGTTTACTCCGCCGCGCAGGAAGTCGAGCTTATTCTCAACGGTGTCAGCCTCGGCCGCAAACCTGCGGGCAAAAGCAACAGGTATACCGCTGAGTTCAACGTTATCTATGCGCCGGGAACTTTAACGGCAATAAGCTATAACGGAAATGAAGAAATCAGCCGCGACGTTGTTTTTACCGCCGGCAGACCGGAGACGATCAGGCTGACTTCTAACGTGGCGTCCCTCTTGGCAAACGGATGCTCTCTTGCGTATATCACTGCAGAAATCACGGATGCTTCAGGGACAAGAGTTCCCGATGCTGAGATCCTCTGTAAAGCCGACGTTTCGGGCGCAGGCGAACTTGCCGCATTCGGCGTAGCACGTCCGATCACCGCGGAAAACTACTGCTCTGGCGCTTTCACGTCTTACAGGGGCAGACTTCTTGCAATCGTTCGCTCCAAAACCGAAAGCGGAAGCGTGACCCTGACAGTATCTGCAGAGGGATTCAAAGATGTCTCTCTTACTTTGCCTGTTCTGGATTACGGAGAATAACAAATGAAAAAAACAGCTATAATCGTTCTTGACGTCGCAATCGTCGTTTTTGTCATATTCGCCCTTATACTTATGATGACCGCCCACACGGATGATTCTCTGTCGGCAAGAGGGTGGGGCGCCTTAAAGTATTATACCGTCCAGTCTAACCTTCTGTGTGCGCTTTCATCACTTGTTATGCTCGTTTTCTCTCTTATAAAAAAGAATTCCGTTATCCCCGACTGGCTATTCATCTTTCAGCTTGTCGGAACGACTGTTGTAACGGTTACGTTTCTTGTTGTCATCGGTTTTCTCGGTCCAGTATACGGATACGGTTTTATGTATCTTCGCGCAAACCTCTGGTTCCATCTGATCGTTCCTCTGCTTGGAATGGTTAAAATGCTTCTTATAACTCCACGGCGCGCATACCCCTTTTCCGTCACGTTATGGGGAATCCTTCCCACGTTCCTTTACGGCGCGGTCTATTCTGTGATCAATGCCGTGGGCTGGAAGGGACATTCAGACCCGACAACGGATATCTACGGTTTTCTTTTCTGGGGATGGGGAATAGGCTTCGTATTTCTTATCTCCATCTGTCTTTTAAGCTGGGGGGCTTCGATAGCATTCTGGGGACTGTCAAAAAAATTGCACGCGTAAAAGTTGACCGGTCATAGGCATACATTCCCTCTGTACCTGATTTATGGCTTTCAGCCGAAACGGCAGTGTCTGCGTTTTCACCGATACTCGGAAATCAATGAAAAAACAAATCTCCGCCCTGATAAGGCGGAGATATTTATATATGTTTTTAAACGCTTCACGGTTTGAATTTTTTAAGCGGCAGGTATTTATAGACCTGGTTTATATAATCCTTATATGAGGGATATTTGCCCGAAGAAATCTTTTCGCCGAGAGCAGAGCTGCCCATAAACAGAAGAATAAGCAAAAGCGGACCTATCGCGGTGATATTGAAAATACCGTTACTTGTTACGCCCGCGCCTATGGTGAAAAGATAAAGACTCAGCCATATTCCCTGCTCACCAAGATAATTCGGATGGCGCATACGGCTCCACGGACCTAAGGTGTTAAAGCCGAGATTATATGGCGACGGGAGCTCGGAAAGCGTTTTTCCTTCGGCAAGAAATCCCTGTTTCTTTTTATGAAAGTTCCACTGATATTCGTCGGCAACAGTTTCGAGCACCAGAAACGCCACAGCCAAGACCGCTGCGACAATATCCGCGGCAGCAAACGGCTCAGAAGAGCCCATGCATGCGAGCGCGGGCAGACAAATCGCCAGGACAAGAAGATTTTGATATATACTGATAAAAAACAGATCGAAAAGTGTCCATAAAAATCCGTTACTGAATACCGGGCTGCTTTTTACGACAGACCAGCGGTAATCTTCTCTTCCTTCCCAGAATTTCAACCTGTATGCGCCTTTTCTGGCAAAATTCACCGTCAGCCGTATGCCCCATGCGGTTACGATAACGGCGTATACGATAAGACGCAAGGAAAAATCTCCCTTAGCTGCGATTATCCACGCATATACTATCGGCAGAATGCTCCAGAGTTTATCCATCTGTGAATAGTTCTTCGTTATTTCGCCAACGACGAAGCAGTAAAGAGCGCTCGCGGCGCAAATGACAGTGAGAAGTTTGAACGTCTCTTCCTGAAGAGCGGAAAAACCTTCGCCTCTAAATAAAATGCACAATACCGCAAGCAGTATCACAATGCATGCAGATACTGCCGTTGCTATATATTTTTTCATGACTGTTATCACCTTGTATACGTTTAATTCGTTTTTTGATCTGAGCCATTTAACAGAATAGGCTAAAACGCTGTATTCCGCGACCCGTTTTCCGTTTTGCGGACCGTCTTCAGAAGACGGTCCGCATTTATGTGTTATCAGAGTTTAACTGTCTCAGGTGCAGACGTGAACGAGCTGAACGTTGCGACAGCGTTTTTGAAAAAGAGCATCTGCATATTTCCGTCATCCGGTGAGTACATTGCTTTAAGAGAAGGCATTTTCTCAAGCATCGCAACTTTTACGTTGCGGTCATCGTCATTTTCAAGTTCACCGGAAACACGGAGCCATTGACCGTCTTTGAATGCGCATATTTCAGCTTTCGGATTTGCTGCAAGCTGTTTTGAAACAGGCTTGATCTTGCCCGTCTGGATGTAAAGTCTGTCTTTGCAAAGAAGGACCGTTCCGAAGGGACGAACCCTCGGCTGATCGCCTTCAACGGTTGCAAGATAATAAGTTCCCGCTTCATCAAGGAAGCTGCAAACTCTTTCAATGTCTTTCATTTATAAATCCTCCGTATCATTATCTTCACGCGCAAACAACGCGGATTATTCTGGATCCGAACAACAGTAAAGTTGTATTACTTTACAGAATACGATGCGATATATTTCAACCCGTCCGCTCTGTCAGGACAGGGGTTTTTGATCATAAATTTAACGTCTATGCCGAGCTGCGCCGCAGCAAGCTCAAAATGACAAAGTGCGATGCCCATATCGATCTTTTGCAGGTCCCATATGCCGTCATCGTATCCACGGCTTTGCTTTTCGTAAAAATGAACCGCATCTTCGCATACTGCCACACGCCATGGCTGTTTGTTGACTGCCGACGGGGCAAGTCTGACAGCTTCAAGAACTTCTGCAAGTTTTCCTGCGGCTTCTTTTGACAGAGGTTTATCGGTTTCTCCGTCAAAAAACAGATCGCCGAAGTCAAGACGGCTGTCTGCGCCTATACCTTTGCGCATTACGGCTTCGCGAACCGACATTTTCTTCGCCGGATATCCCAGCGGACTTACGCACGGCATAACTTCGCCTTCACCAAGCCCGACAGCGCTCTCAAAAGCGTTTCTGTTCATCGTTCCGGCTATCCACGTCGTTCCTACGCCGATACTCTCCGCAAACAAAACAACTTTTTCAAATGAAAAGCCGAAAGCCTCTTCCGCGTGCTCGGTGCGTTTCATCTTGCCTGCGATAAACGTATCTGTTCCTACTATCACAGGGCTGGAAAGACCGAATTTCGTGCTGTCAGGAATGCTCCAGCTGATCGGAATATTATACGGATTATCAGCGTTTTCCGCATAATCGAGTATCATTTGAGCGTCTTCTGCAGTAACGGGGCTTTCAAACGTTCTTACACTTCTTCTTTTTCTGATTGCGTCTAATGCATCCATGCAGGGATCACATCCTTTCTGAAACATATACCGTAATCAATCAAAAAGCCTCTTTTGTCTGTTGGCAAAAGAGGCTTTTTTGGCAGGGGCAGAAGGGATCGAACCCTCGGCACGCGGTTTTGGAGACCGCTGCTCTACCTGCTGAGCTATACCCCTGTGTGATATCGCTTTTTCAAGCTTAACTATTATACCATAGTTTGCTGGATATTACAAGTCCCAAATTGTGACTTTTGTGTTAAATCGCTCTTCTCGTTCTGATAGATAGGGGAGAGGCAGTATAAGCTCTCCCCTTATGGTATTTATCACAGATTATAGATTTCAGAATACTTTTTTTCGAGATAGTCTGTATAAACAAACGGATCAAATTTCTCTGCGAGCGTGTTTTCAAGAAGCTCTTCGGGCGTTTTAGATCTTCCGAATATCCATATACGCTCTCTGTTCCATGCGTTTATCGGGGCAAAGTTTCCTTCGCGCAAACATCCTTCAACGTCTATATCCTCCTTCATCCTGCGCAAAAACTGCGCTCCGTATGCGCTGCCCAGAGCATATGAAGGGAAGTATCCGATAAGTCCTCCGGACCAGTGGCTGTCCTGCAAAACTCCTTCTCTGTCACACGGAACTTCTATTCCCAGATATTCTCTGTAAAGTCTGTTCCATTCACTCGGCAGATCCCTGACCTGCAACTGTCCGTGCATCAGCTTTTTTTCGAGTTCGTAGCGTATCATTATGTGCAGGCAGTAAGTTACCTCATCAGCTTCCGTGCGTATAAGAGACGGCGTTACGACGTTTACTGCTCGATAAAGCTCGTCTTCTGTGTGATTTGCCATCTGCTCCGGGAAATATCTGCACATAACGGGATAAATGTATGATATGAATCCGCGGCTTCTGCCGAGGATGTTTTCATAAAAACGGCTTTGGCTTTCGTGAATATTCATTGCCGCTCCGCCGTCAAGGTTTGTGTATGCAAGTTCGTCCTCCGAGCCGGAGTCGTAAAGTGCGTGACCGCCTTCATGAATAACGCTGTACATTGAATAAGATACGTTTTCACGGTGATAATTGGTCGTAATACGGACGTCGTGGTGCGAACCGAGACTCGTCGTAAAGGGATGCTCGGTTGTTGCCAGTCCGCAGTGATCGGTGTCAAGCCCGATAATCTTCATGAGCTGATACGCAAATTCTTCCTGAGCCTTTTCATCAAAATCCCCGCAGATACACTCATCGGAAATCTGAGGTTTTTCTGATATCCTTTTAAGGAGGGGAACAAGTTTTTCCTTTAACGCGTCAAAAAACATATCGCACGTTTCCGTGGTCAGACCTTCGGCGTATCTGTCAAGGCAGTAGTCGTAAACGTCTTTTTCCGGCGCACAGTAGCGTGCAAAACGGATCGTATATTCGAAAACCTTTTCAAGAACGGGGCGGAACAGCTCAAAGTCGCTCGTCTCTTTTGCTCTGTGCCATATATCGTCCGCTTCCACCATCAGCTTCTGATATTCGATATATTCGTCCATCGGTATTTTCTGCATTTCACGAATACCCTTCAGCGCAAGATATACCGACCGTCTGTCTTTCTCGCCGAGCTCTTCTCTGTGGCTGTCAAGATATTCAAGCAGGTCAGTAGTCTCTTTCCCGGTTGAGATCACATAGTCCTCTTCGCTGAGGACAGAAAGCGTCTGCGCTCTGTTTGCCGCAGTTCCTTTCGGTGCTCCAGTTACACCGTCATAATAGATGAGGGACATCGCGTGTCCGTAGGCGGCCATTTTTGCCTGAAGTTTTTTATACCGCTCAAGCGCTTCGTTCAGTTCCATAATATAAGTCCTTTCCGTTTTCCGTATATGTTCAAGTCATTGTTCACGATCAGCTGTCGTAATGTTTGCCGTATCGTATAAAAGATATGATTACCGAAATAATGTTGAACGTTTCGGTGATTATTCCCGAAACAGACATTACCGATACGTTGTATATCAGCCAGAACGGGGATGTCGCTGCAAGCTGCGTTACACGTATCTTGAATCCGTCGTGAGTCCACATGGCTATCGTGCTTACGATCATTGCGATCATCGGCAAAAGACCGAGCGGCCCAGAATAGGTGATGATGCCCGAAACAATAAATAAAAGTATCAGTCCGGCAAGTGTGAATTTACTGCTCGCCCACTTTTTGCCGTGAAAAAGAAGTATTATTCCGCGCAGTATCGCAAGCGAGTTCTGAAGAGCGCCGGTATATGCGCCAAGAAGTATAAAATGAACGGTAAAAAACACTGCGCCCAGAGACTGAAAAATAAAGAGTTTCTTTACGTCTCGAATCTGAAATGAAAATATATATATTCCCGCGCCTATGAAGCCGAGAGCCTGCGCGAATATCTCAAAAGGTCCCATACGCCCTCCGTGTCTGCAAATGAATCCGAAAAACAGTATAACATAAAAAAAGAAAAAATTCAATAGAAATTTTATTCCGGAAAAAAAGAATAAAATAGCGGGCAGGGGAGGTGGGGCGGATTACGGATAACGAGATTGACAAAACCGCATTAATGTGCTATAATATAATGTAATTCATGCAGATATGGGGGCGTACCGGATTTCGACGGGGATTTTGAAGCCGGATAAGCGAGCAGCGCGCAGACCGCTATAACCTGCAAACTTTTAAAATTAAACGCTAATAGAACAGAATTAGCTGCTGCCTAACTAAAGGCGGCCGTCTCTTCCGCGAGTACCGCGGCGCGGAAAGAGGCGTCGATGAGCGGTGAACGTTAACCGGGTGATTGCCGTAGCCCGGTAACGGCTTTCGGCATGTTCCTTTCATAGCTTTGCCTGCTGTGCTGCGAAAGGCGAAAACGAACAACCGGCTACGCTCGTAGAAAGTCCCGCGGATGAGTTTTCGGACAGGGGTTCAACTCCCCTCGCCTCCACCAGAAAGTCCTTCCCGAACATTTGTTCAAATCAGGATATGTCGGGCGAGGACTTTATTATTTCCTTTCAGCTTGAAAGATAGCGCTGAGTCTGCAAGTTGACAGGAATAAGATAAAAATACAGTGCTAGTCGTTTCTGATAAACGGTTTTATAACATTACACATGAAAGCTGAGCAGCCGAAGCGTCGGTTGACAGGCCAGACAAGGAGATAAGACAGTGGCATCAAGCAAGGCATATCTGGATTTTATCATGGAGCAATTATCCGGGCTGAGTGGCATTACCTATCGTGCAATGATGGGAGAATACATCATTTACTGCCGCGGCAAGATAGTAGGCGGTATTTACGACAACCGATTTCTTGCTAAACCCACACCATCAGCGCGATCTCTGATGCCTGATACGTCCGAGGAATCACCATATGAAGGCGCAAAAAAAATGCTGCTTGTAAACAACGTTGATGACCGTGATTTTCTTAAAAAGCTGTTGACTGCTGTTTATGAAGATCTTTCCGCTTCACAAAACTGAAGCATTTTGTATCCCGTGCAAAAGAATGAT
>JAEEJO010000036.1 GCA_016281915.1 Clostridiales bacterium | reverse complement strand
AATGGCAGCGGTCCCAAAAACCGTTGCCATCCGTTATTCGATTTCCTGTTCCAGATTTATAAATTCGGGCGTGTTAAAGAACTCGTGCAGCGGCATATTCAAACCGTCGCAGATGATTTTGATCGTAGCGAGCTTTGGATTTTTGCTCTTGCCGTAAAGGATGTTCTTTATCGAGGACGGCGGAAGTCCTGCCGTCGTTGCGAGCGCGTTGATCGTCATTTTTCGTTGCTCACATAATTGCAATATTCTGTCTCTGACCGCCCGGCAGAGCGGTGTACGTTTATCTATCATAATCGGCTACCCCATATACGTATATTCCTACATATATAGGATAGCCGAATTTCTTACAGATTATAGGCTACGCATGCTACTTTTGGGCTATCTGTAGCCCATTTTTGAGGTGATCCCGTGAAAGAAACAGCTCTAACGTTCATTGGACACGGTACCTGCTACGGTATCGACAAAGAAATGATAAAAACCGTGTTGCGCCCGTTGATCGCCGACAAGGGCATCGACACCTTCTATTCAGGCGGTATGGGCGACTTTGATTGGGTCTGTGCGAGAGCCGTTTACGAGCTGAAGGCGGAGTTTCCGCACATCCGAAATTACCTCGTCATTCCGTATCTCTCATTCACTATTCGCAACAAAGATATATTCGATGAAATCATTTATCCGGAGGGCTTTGAAAAGTATTATTTCAAAGCGGCTATCACAAAGAGAAATCACTTTCTCGTTGACAACGTCGCCTACGCTCTGTGCTATGTTAAGCACGACTGGGGCGGCGCTGCACAAACCTTCAAATACGCTCAAAAGAAGAAAATCAAAATCATCAATGTCGGAGCGTAATGAAAACCTTCCGCAACGGGGCAGCAGATCCGATCTGTTGTCCCGCTTTTTTTGTATATTCCTCGACGTATCTCACGGCGGCGGGCGGATATAAATACCGCTTTTGCAGACTGGAGGTGATGCGATTGATTGTTTTATGCGAAAAAATAAGCGAAAGGAGGGCACTTTGGACAGACGTCTATGGCACGCAAATTGGATGTAGAGCGCATAGAAAAAGTGCGCTCCCGTAGGCGGCGCGAGCAAAAAGAGCAGATTCTCGACGAGGACGACGCAAAACTTGCCGCTTTGGAAAAGGACAGGCGCGGTGAACTGAAAATCATCGAGCCTGTCGCTGCTATGGCGGAGGACACGTCGAAAAAGAAATTGAGAGTCGGCGCTTATATTCGTGTCAGCACGCAGGAGGATCAGCAACAAGGCAGTTTGAACGGTCAGAGAACGCATTTTCGGCAGGAGATCGAAGAAAATCCGAATTATGAGCTTGTGAAGATCTACGAAGATGACGGCATTTCCGGCACTCAGATCGAAAACCGGAAAGGCTTTCAGGAGATGATCGCAGCCGCTCAAAACGGCGAACTCGACCTTATATTGACGAAAAGCATGACGCGCTTCGGGCGAAACGCGGCGGATATTCTTGCAACCTTGAAACTGCTTGACAATCTGAATCCGCCTGTTCCCGTAATCTTTGAAACGGACAATATTTCGACTACGGATGGCAAAAGCAAGCTGATTATTTCCATAATGGCAGCATTGTCGGAATTGGAATCGCAGCTCAAAAGCGAAGCGATCCGTGCCGGTATCGTCTATCGGATGCGGGAAGGGACATACAAATTCTCCGTAAATAACACACTCGGGTTCGAGCGCAGTAAGCACGGGTATTTGAAAATCATAGAGGAAGAAGCCGAAATCGTGAGATACATCTACGAGGAGTTTATCGCCGGTGCGTCCCCGACGCAGATAGCGGCGGCGCTCACGGAGAGCGGTATCTCAACCCCGACCGGCAAAAAACCGATATGGCGTCCCGAAACTGTAAAAGGCATCCTGTCCAACGAGAAATACTGCGGCGATGTGATTTATCAGAAAACGTACACGCCCAGCTATATCAAGCACAAGTCGAAGCGCAATAAAGGCGTTTTGCGAAAGTGGCAATGGACAGGACGGCACACGGCGATTGTTGACAAAGAGATCTGGAATAAGGCACAGGAACTCCTTGAAAGCGGAACTTGGCGCAGAAACCGCGCTACGCCGCTCGTCCGGGAAAAAGGCTTTGTCATCACCCGTGTGCGCTCCGGCAAGCTCGCGGGGTTTTATCTGCTTGACCCCGCGTGGAACAAAGAGGAACGTGAAAAATTCCTCGATATCGTCAAAGCGGAAATACAAGAAAACTCAAATTCAGAAAGGAATTATAACAATGAAAGATTTTAAAAACATCACCTTCGAGATCATCGACATCAACGTCAACGCTACCCCCGATATCTACATCAACAAGAACGGTATCACCTTTTCCAGACGCGTTTTGGAGGATCTGAACTATCCTCAGAACGTTCAGTATTCCATCTCCGCGCCTGACCGCGTTTTCGCAATCCGGGCTTGCAAGAGCAACGAATCGAAACCGGCTCCGTTCTCCAAGCCCCGCGGTGAGCAGGTCAACACGCTGAACACGACCAACAAGAACATCGTTGACGCCGTCCGCGCGCTTTTGCCGGAGGGCGGCAAAACCGATAAGCGTTACCGCGTGACCGGTCATTTCGACAACGAGGGCAGGATTATGTACTTCGATATGGACGAGGCGAAGGAAGATAAATACCGTCAGAAACCGACTGAGGAAGAAGGTGACGCTGACAACGAATAAAGCCTAACGGCGGCGGCAGGGAGAGTGATCCCCCTGCCGCTTTTCTGAATTAACCTAATTTCTTGAAAAAAATTAACCCAAAGGGGTTGACAAACACGAAAGTATGTGATACAATCGTGTTAATCTGAACAGGTTAAGGAGGAAAGAATCATGATTACAAGCGTAGGAAGATTTTTGAGGAAGCTACGAATAGACAATGGAGAGATTCTTCGTGACATGGCGGATAAGCTTAAAGTATCGTCGGCTTTCCTCTCTGCCGTAGAAAACGGCAAAAAAAAGGTACCGGAAGCGTGGATACCAAAACTGGAAGAGTTGTATTCGTTAACCTCGGAGCAAATGGAAGAGCTGAGAGCTGCCATTGTTGAATCGAGTGATACTGTTGAAATCAACATCCACAACGCTTCTATCCCCAACCGTCAGCTCGCGGTTTCGTTTGCGCGTCAGTTTGACACGCTTGACGAAGAAACCGCAAAAAAGCTGTTTGACATTCTGAAAAAGCACAAGGAGGATTAATACTTGTCGGATTACATCGTCGAATCAAAATCCCGAAAAGAATTACGCCGCCTTGCAAGGGTTCTAAGGAAACATCTCGGGCTGGAAAACGAGCTGTGGATACCTATTGTTGAACTACTGGATGTGTTGGCAGAGGTTTTTTCTGATTTCAGTTATGAAATCGTCGGAGATAACGAACTCCCGAACGGAACTCATGCAGAAACTGACATTCGGACAGGACATATAAAAATCAAAGAAAGCGTGTATTTAAGGGCGTGTAATGGCGAAGGACGTGACCGTATGACCATTGCTCACGAAATCGGTCATTATTTCACGCTCTGCTTCTGCGGATTCTCGTTGCAGCGCAATTTCAAACGTCAGGAAGTAAAACCCTTCAATGATCCCGAATGGCAGGCAAAATGTTTCGCGGGAGAGTTTATGGTTGCCCATCATCTCACTGGAGATATGAGCGTGTCAGAAATTGTCGAAGCTTGCGGCGTTTCGATAGATGCCGCAGACTATCAGCATAATCACAGAGGCTGAAAGGAGTTGGTGCAAATTGGTTGTCGAAATAAAAGGAAAAGCACTGCACTGATTGCTGGAACAACCATTGCAATGCTTACCCTCCGAATATCTCTATTCGTAGTCTGGTACGATTATTATAGAGTATTCAGGGGCAAAAGTCAAGATTTTTTT
>JAEEJO010000035.1 GCA_016281915.1 Clostridiales bacterium | reverse complement strand
GATATAGCGTGGATCAAGGGCTATACGGACGATCCGCGGGCTATGTATTCGGACATGATATACAAAAAACAGAGCGCCGTAACGGAGGCGCAGACGGAAACCGGGACGGAATCCGAGGCCGAAACGGAGACCGATACACAGACCGTAACGGACGCGGCGACCAACGCTCCCGAAACGAAAAAGCCGGATACCGGCGCTAAAGACGTCACAAAAACGGGCAAATTCAATCCGCTGTTCATAATAATCCCCGCAGCCGCCGCCGTCATAATCGCAGTCGTTATCATTGTTATATTAAAAAAGAAAGCGGCATCGGTTAAAAGATGACAAATCATAACCGCAATATAATTGTTACGAAGTCAAGAGAACATGAAATACAGGAGTTAATGAAGACGGCGCAAAGCGCCTAATGAAGTCGTTCGCTTCGCTCACTAATGAAGACGGCGGCGACGCCGCCTAATGAAGCGAAGTCGCCCCGCTCCTTAATTAGCGACCGCAGGGAGCGTCTTCATTTCTTCATTAGCGAAGCGTCTTCATTAGCCCCGCAAGGGGCGACTTCATTGAAAAAGGACTTGCGATGCAAGTCCTTTTTCTGGTGGGGGAAGGTGGATTCGGACCACCGAAGTCACTGACAACAGATTTACAGTCTGCCCCCTTTGGCCACTCGGGAATTCCCCCAAATATTCATTTTTATCGGATGAATACAGTCCGGTGGAGCTGGTGAACGGAGTCGAACCATCAACCTGCTGATTACAAATCAGCTGCTCTGCCATTGAGCCACACCAGCGTTTAAATTCATCTGTTTTTCAACGCTTAAATATTATATCACATTTTAAGAAAAAGGTCAATATGTCCGGTGTGAACTTTTTGTGAATTCGTTGATTTCAGGTGCACGAAGCGCGCCATTTTTTCTCTTATCTGACCGACGATATTTATTGATTAAATAAAGGATTCCTCCTCAACAGAGGAGGAATCCTGGCATTATGATTGCCTGTATGCATTTAAGCTTATTATGTGCAATGTTATCTTAAATGCCGAGGTCAAACAGTGCTATTATTTATAGTATTTCGTGAGTACTTCGAGAGCTTTATCTACGTTGGATTCGAAAGCTGCTTCGCTTACGTCGTAGTAGCCGTCAAAAGCATCGTTTGTGCTGTGAGCTGTCTTATAGAACTGAGTTCCGTCGGGGTTTGTCATACCCATTGCTACAAATGAGGATGCAGGAACCTGTCCGCCCTGAGCGATATCGTTTACTATGTAGTTACGATCGAAAAGAAGCGATATAGCTCTGCGGATTTCAGCCTGAGCTGTTTCAGCTTCTACGCCTTCAAGTGTGCTGTCGGCAGGAAGAATTCTTTCATTGATGTTCCAGCAAACGTAGTAAGTACCGATCTGACCGGCAACAACGAATTCGTTCGGATAATCTGTTTTAAGAGCTGCGATCTCGTTTGTGGGAACGTCATCGATAAGCAGCCATGTGCCGTTCTTGAAGTTAGCAAGCATGTTGTTGGAGTCATCGGAAAGATGGCACTTGATCGTAGGCATTGTAACTTCTGCAGCGTTGTGGAAGCTGTCGTTTTTAGTAAGGGTGATTATGCTGCCATGTTCCCAGCCGGCCATTGTGTAAGGACCGTTGCAAACATAAGTAGAAGGATCTGTTGCCCATGATTCAGAAGCTACTGTAGCCTGATGAACAGGGTAGTATGTCGGGAACGCAAGAAGCTCATTCCAGTAAGAGATTGAGTTTGCAAGAGTTACAACAAGAGTCTTGTCATCGGGAGCTTCTACAGCGAGTTTAGCGCCTTCGACACCTGAGGCAACGTCTCCATAACCTTTGATAACTTCGAACATATATCCGTAGTCTGCGCCAAGTGCCTGAGATGCAGCACGGTTCCATGCAAATACAAAGTCAGAAGCGGTGAGGGGATCGCCGTTGGACCATGTAAGACCATCTTTAAGAGTGTAGGTGTAAGTTACTGTGCCATCTTCGTTGAGAACACCTTCGGGAAGGTCTGTAGCGCAGTCAGGAAGGATTGTAAGAGCGCCGTTGCTGTCCTGAGCCCATTTAGCTATACCGGAGAACAGGTGAGCAAGCATTGTTGCACCGTCAACGGCACTGTTAAGAGCAGGGTCAAGAGTGTCCGGTTCGGAAGCAAGGCAAACGTCTATAGTATCTTTGCCATCAATTGTAGTATACATGAAATACTTATATCCGAGAGGATTCGAGAAGAAGCCTTTTACGGAGTCGTCAATCATGTAAAGGTCTGTGTAGAAGTAAAGAGGAACAATGCATCCGGTATCCATCAGCATGTCTTCTGCAAGGTGCATAAGAGCATAACGTGTTTCGGTGTTAGTGCAGCCTTTGATCGTTGCAATGAGAACGTCATATGTCTGTGCCCATGTTCCGTCTTCAACTTTTGTATCGTATCCGTAAGGAGTAAGGTCGAGGTCATACATAGCAAGGTTTGCATGAGCGCCTTTACCGTACTGGATATCGTTGTTGCCCGAGTTGCTTGTCCACATATCGAGGAAGCAGATCGGGTCGTTGTAGTCGGCGAGCCAACCGTTACGTGCAATGGAGTAGTTGCCGTCTTTACGGGTGTTGAGGAATGTTCCCCATTCCTGGTTTTCAAGGTTAATTGTAATGCCTGCATTTGCAAGAGCGGCCTGAATGTATTCGCCGATCGCCTTGTGACCGTCACTTGTGTTGTAAAGGTAAGTAAGCGTGGGGAAATTGCTGATTTTTACGTCCTGCTTTGTTTCGCCTTCACCTGAACATGCGGCAAGAATGCCGAGGCACATAAGTAAAGCAAGCGCAATTGCTAAAAACTTCTTCATTTAGTGTTTTCCTTTCTTTTTAATTATCTTATAAGATGTATCTTCATTATACACGGGAAGCATTGCACCCCTTCCCGTGCGTAAAGAACTTAATTAATTGATTTCCGCCGTGCGATGGCATGCGATAAAGTGATTTTTGGATACTTCTTCGAGCGGAGGCATTGATTCTTTGCATACATCCGTAGCGTAAGGACATCTTGTTCTGAACGGGCAGCCGGACGGTGCATTGAGAGGACTCGGTATATCTCCGCCGAGAGCAATTCTTTTATTTGCCCTTGCAATTTTAGGATCGGGCAAAGGAACTGCTGAAATCAGAGCTTTTGCGTAAGGATGAAGCGGATGGTCGTATATTTCTTTTGCATCTGCAAGCTCAACAAGCTTTCCAAGATACATAACAGCTATTCTGTCGCTTATATGTCGGACGACAAGAAGGTCATGCGCGATAAAAAGATACGTCAATCCGAGTTTTTTCTGAAGCTCGCCGAACATATTTATTACCTGCGCCTGAATTGAAACGTCAAGCGCTGAAACCGGTTCATCGCAAACAATAAACTCGGGGTCTATTGCCAAGGCTCTGGCAATTCCTATCCTCTGCCTCTGACCACCGGAAAATTCATGAGCATACCTTGAAGCGTGCTCGCTCGTCAATCCAACGTTTTCCATCAGCGACAAAATCTTTTCGTTGCGCTCCGCCTTGGAGGAATAAAGCTTGTGGATATCCAGCGGCTCCGCGATAATGTCAGATACCGTCATCCTCGGGTTAAGAGAGGAGTATGGGTCCTGAAAGACTATCGATGCTTTTTTTCTGAATTCGTTGATATCCTGCTTCGTTTCGATTTTTTTTCCGTTAAAAAAGATTTCTCCGCCGGTCGGTTTGTACAGATGCATTATGGTGCGTCCTACCGTCGTCTTTCCGCAGCCTGATTCTCCTACAAGCCCGAGCGTTTCGCCTTTATTTATCGAAAATGAAACGCCGTCAACAGCTTTCAGCGGTTTTGTACGGAACATTCCGATATTTATATTGAAGTATTCTTTCAGGTCCTTTATTTCAAGAAGGGGAGTGCCGCTTTTTTCTGTTTCACTCATTTTCGGAATTCTCCTCTCCCTTGTTTATCTCGTCAACAGTGATACTTCCGTCTTCAACGGCTTTTTTTACGTTCATCCAGCATGCCGCCCGGTGATTTTCATTTATATCCATAGGCTTTGCGCAGCATTTAATGCAAATTTTCATAGCAGCGTCGCATCTGGGCGCAAAGGGACATCCATCGGGCATATTCAGCAGATCGATCGGAGTACCCGATATAGGCTGAAGCTGCTGTCCGTCGTTTTCCGTAGTCGGGATCGAACGCATCAGTCCCTTTGTATATTCATGCCTCGGGTTATAGAATATCTCGTCTGCCGTTCCCTGTTCGCATATTGAGCCGGCATACATTACTATAACTTCATCGCACATCTGCGCTACAACACCAAGGTCGTGAGTTATCATGATTATAGCCATTCCAAGTTCTTTTTGCAGAGACGACATCAGATCAAGTATCTGAGCCTGAATGGTAACGTCAAGCGCGGTTGTCGGTTCGTCTGCGATCAGAATATCGGGCTCGCATGCAAGCGCCATGGCAATTACGATTCTCTGCCGCATTCCGCCTGACTGTTCATAGGGGTACTGCTTCATCCTCTTTTCAGGTTCGTTTATATTGACAAGCTTGAGCATCTCTATAGCGCGTTCTCTTGCCTGTTTTCTGTTTCGTGGAGTATGAAGCATTATTGCTTCCATCAGCTGATGACCTATGGTATAAGTGGGGTTCAGCGATGTCATCGGGTCCTGAAAGATAATAGAGACCTTGTTTCCTCTTACGTCTTTCATTACTTTTTCGCCTGCGCCTACAAGTTCACGACCGTCAAGCTTAATCGAAGAGCCTTCTTTTATCTGTGCCGTCGATGCGAGTATCTGCATGATTGAATAAGCAGTAACCGATTTACCGGAACCGGACTCTCCAACGATCCCTAAAATCTTACCTCTGTCAAGCTGAAAGGATATTCCGTTTACTGCACGTACTTCGCCTGCGTCGGTGAAAAAAGATGTCTGTAAATTTTTAACTTCAAGCAATGCCATGTTTTACCGCCCTCCTAACCGTTGATCTTCGGGTCGAACGCATCGCGAAGACCGTCAC
The DNA here is from genome assembly GCA_016281915.1 of Clostridiales bacterium. Lineage (GTDB taxonomy): Bacteria > Bacillota > Clostridia > Oscillospirales > UBA644 > HGM12619. The sequence goes on along the minus strand of JAEEJO010000035.1, from coordinate 38,284 downwards.
CGAAAAGATTCAGTGAAAGAACAATCAGCGATATAACGATGGCCGGAATGAACAGTCTGTATGGATAGGATGAAACTCCGTTCAGTGCGTCAGACGCAAGTGAACCGAGAGAGGGCATAGGTGCATTTACGCCGAGACCTAGGAAGGAAAGATAACTTTCGGTAAAGATCGCGCTCGGAATCTGCAATGCTGTTGAAATAATAATTACACTTATGCTGTTGGGAATAAGATGCTTTCTTATTATCCATCCGCTCTTGGCTCCGGATGACGTTGCTGAAAGCACGTATTCCTGCTCACGAAGCGAAAGTATCTGGCCGCGTATGAGTCTTGCCATGGAAACCCAGTAAAGTAATGCAAAAACAATGAAAAGACTGAGTATGTTCCCGCCGATTTTTTCAAATACCGTTCCTACAAGTGCGTTTCCCAGAGTGAGTTTAAGGACGGACGCAAGCAAAATTACCATTAACATATCGGGCAGAGAATAAATAATATCAACTATTCTCATAATGATAATGTCAACGGTTCCGCCTATATATCCTGAAACAGAACCGACTATTACGCCTATTATCAGAACTATTATACTGGCAAAAAGACCAACAGAAAGTGATACGCGCATTCCGTAAACTATTCTGATAAGATAGTCTCTGCCGTGCGAATCGGTTCCGAATATATGCGGAAAAATCTTTTCGCCGTTTTCGATTCGCTGAAGCTCCGTAGTTCCGTATTGGAAGGGAGCAAGATTGTTATAAGAGGAGTCCATCTTTCCGTATTTGCCCATACCGAGCATCTGCTCATATGAATACGGCCAGAAAAACGGAAGAATGATGCAGGTGAGAGTAAGAGTAACTATAATAATAAAACTTACAACGGCAACTTTGTTTTTCATCAGCCGTTTCATACCGTCTTTAAAGAATGTAGAAGAATTGCGCATCTGCACCATATATTCTTTTTCTTCGTTTGATGCGGGAAGGAACGAGTCAACATCGATATGAAGTGAAAACGGGTTCTTTTTCATTGATCGTTCCTCCTTTATTCAAGATTGATGCGCGGATCCGCAACTTTGTATAAAATATCGCTTACAAGGTTCATTATTACTATAAGTGCTGCAAGGATGATCGTGGTGCCCATGATAAGCGGGTAATCTCTGTTTGTTATACTGGTTACGAACGCTTCTCCCAACCCCTTGACTCCGAATATACGTTCAACAACAAGTGACCCTGTTACAATATACGCCAGCATCGGTCCGAAATAAGTTATTACGGGTATCAACGAGTTTTTGAGTGCGTGTCCGAATATTATTTTAGGCCCCGAAACGCCTTTTGCTTTTGCGGTGCGGATATAATCCTGTCCGAGCACGTCAAGCATAGATGATCTGGTAAGACGTGTGATATAAGCGGTAGGGTAAAGAGCAAGTGTGATAATGGGCATTACAAGTCCTGCCGCGGTTTCTCCGTTCGCAGGGAAAATCGGCCACAGTACGGCGAAAAGAAGCAGTAGGATCGTTCCCATAATAAACGATGGCATCGACACGAAGGCAGTCGTGATAACCATTATTACTCTGTCTATCAGTTTGTTTCGCCTCAATGCAGCTACGGAACCGAGAACGATTCCGAATACCAGCGCAGAAAATGCTGCTATAAGACCGAGCTGAGCCGAAGTCTTTAAACCGTCTAATATTATATCAACTACCGTTCTTCCTCTGTGTTTCAGAGAAGGACCGAAATCGAATTTCGTTACTATATCGCCAAGATATGTTCCGTACTGTTCAAGAAGGGGCTTATCAAGACCGTATTTCGCTTCGAGTGCCGCAAGCGCCTGCTCGGAAATCGCTTTCTCTCCCAAAAACGGACCTCCCGGAACGGCGTGCATAACAAAAAACGTTACCGTTATAACCACCCAGACAGTCAGTATCGCCAACAGGATACGTTTTAATATATAAAAGAATGTTTTTGTGCTCATTTTAAGGACCTTTCCCGATCTTCAGATCCATCCGGAACTATCAATCGCCGTGGATATTCTCCTGATCTCCGTTTCAAAACGGGTTTGTAATACTATAAATCATAATATATCATAAAAATACGGATTTGTCAATACTGTTATTAAAAATCCGTCATTTTTGTAATAATGCGGAATAATACGGCAAAATGAAGAAAAAGCGCTGATTTGCAACGGTTTCACGATCATATGAAGCACATATTCCGGGATATAAAATGTAATATTTTTTATTACTGACTATATCTGCTCTTAATTTTCGTGTATATACAGGTGAATATTATTCGTTTTTTCTCTGATTTTTTTAAAATAAATACCTCTTCTGCCGAGGCAAAAGAGGTATTATATTTTTTTCTGTTAATTATCTGCGGTCTCACCGAAATATTTTGTTTCGAAATATCTGTTTATCGAGGCTACCTGTTCTTCGGTAAGTGCCGAATCATAAATCAGAAGTTCGGCGATCTCTCCGTTGAATCCGCTTATACCTGTTCCGATCCTCAAATCGGTATTCGAGGTGTTGTATATCTTGTCTCTGCCGTTTTCTTCGCTGAAAACGAGTTCGCCGTCAGCATAAACAGACTGCTGTTTGCCGTCCTTGATAAAAATTGTCGACGTAAATCCTTCGATGGGAGCCGAACGTTTTATCTGAACGGTATGTGAATCGAAATTATTTCCGGTGCCTATACCGAATCTGGCACGTATTTCCTCACGGTATGATCCGACAAATATCGCTCCATATCCTCCAGACTCATCTATCATTATCAGACTTTGACGGTTGCACCATCCGTCTCCCGCGGCAGACTTTTCGTTGCAGCGGCTTACAGCTGCCACTGTGATAGAGGTATGCCCTTCAAGATTAAGGAAATCGTTGACTATCATTAAATCGTCACCGTCAAAACTCAAAGCGTAAAAACCTCCGCAGTCTACAAGCGTAGGTTTGTTTCCTGCATTGCTTTGTTTTGCCGTATAACCGTTAACCCTGGATATCAGTTCGTCAACCTTGCTGCCTACCTGAACGGGGGCGTCTGCTGCATCCAGATGAATCAGCAGGTTTTCAGCCGGAACAGATGCAGTCACACCTATTACCTTGCTGACCTGGCGGCTGTCTGACCATCCGTCTTTTACGGCAATGCATCTCAAAACCGCTGTTCCTTCGATAGTAAACGGGCCTTCGTATCTGGTCGAGTTCCTGTCGGGTTCCGACCTGTCCAAAGTATAGTATACTGTCGCCCCGTGAGTTTCACAGTCGATGGTTACAGTGCTTTTACCTGTGCTCTCGTCAAGTTCATAGTTAACGGAAGGATCTTCTGCCGTAAAGAATTTTTCTTTCAGATAGTTGTTTACGGTAAATATCTCTTCTTCATTCAGCGCTCTTGAAAATACAAATACTTCGCAGACCTCTCCGTTGAAATCGCCGATCTGTATTTCTGCTTTGTCGCCGGATAACAGTTTGCCTTCATCTTCGAAAGTGGTTGTCTCAATTCCGTCAATATAGAGAGCTTTCTTTGTTCCGTCCGCAACAAAAACGGTGGAGGTGAAACCTTCTTCAGGAACAGTTCTTTCTACCTCGGTAAAGGGGCCGTCCGTTTTTACTCTTACATCGTTTTTTGTAACGCGCAAACACACGCTGCTCTTACCGTCATTGCCTTTGATTTGCAAAAGGTATGGTTCGTCTTCTTCGTTTACAGCATCACGGCTTACCGTTACTACCGTTATTCCAGACGTTCCGCAAAGGCCTTCAACATCGCTGAGTTTAATTGATTTTCCTTTTTCAAAGCGCAGTGCGTTGAAGCTTTTGTATATTACGGTATCGGGCATTGTGTCCGCGTCTCCCGGCTGAGCGGAATATCCGCCTGTAAGCGAATTCCATACTCCCGCTCCATCCGCACTTTCGGAGGTTATTCCGGAAGCGTCAAGCATGATCGTCGCTTCCGCAAGTATACCGTCTGCGGTCGTTTTTATTGCACCGGGCAATTCGCTGCGCCAGCCGCCTGCGGTTTTACTGATGAGCGCTCGCAGTTCTAGATAACCTTCGGGGAAGTCGTAAGGCGTGATAATATTTTCTTTCCACGTATTATCGCTCAGAGTATCGTCCCATACGTCAAGATCGGTCTTGCCTCCGTCACCGCGTCCGCCGTTCGTTCCGTTCGTGTGGCTGTTGTCTGTCGCGCCGTTTGCGTGGAAAAGATTTTTATATAAATAATTCAGTCCGTCATAGTCATCCATGTGTATAGCACGTACGGCCCAGTCGTCTGTAAATTCTCGTGACCCTACGTTGAACTGCCACGTTTTGTCTCCGCCCGAACACCATGCATAAAGAGATCCTCCGTCACGCATTGTCTGCATATAGTCATCTATAATGTTGTATTGCGTGATGTTGTTTCCCGAGTGCATATACTTGTGTGAGTCGGTATATGTTTTTATCGAATCTCTGTCGATTTCATCCCAGCGAGGATTATACATCGTTGCATTTTCGCCGTACGTATTTATTGTATCTCTGTAGCTCGGTCCTTCTTTCATCTGAGACCACGCCATTCCGATTATAGAAACAGCTGCGTAGGGGAGATCGTGGAAATAATTGTATTCCACTGTATTATGATTGCTTCCGTAAAACTGAACGGCGCATGAATGCATATAGTCAACACCGGTGTGGTGAATATGGTTTTTCGCAATATAGTGATTTTTGTTAAGGTCTTTCGTTCCGGGTCCGTATCCCGTCAGATATATACCGCCTGAAGAGGAGTGGGCTATTTCATTGCCGGTGATACTGCAATTCTGAGCGTAATGGTTAAGAACTATTCCCTGTGCGCCAGAATAACCGATTACGCAGTTTTCAACAGCGCAGTTCTTTACCCCTTCCATAAAGATCATTCCGTCGGGGCTTTCTGCGTTTCTTGTTAACCATTCTGGGTCATATTCTGTTTCCGGAATACGGTCGGAATACAGGAAATTAAGGCCGCGGAAATAAACGTATTCAACCTGCTTTTCCCAGCCGTCCTCTTCCTCGTCTCCCTGCAGCCTTACAAGCTCGTAAAGCTTCGGTGCGAAAATATCCGCATCGTTCGGGTTTTCGCTGTTTTCAGGCCAGTAATAAACTTTACCGCGAACAGAATCAACGCACCATTCTCCTTCGCAGTCAAGATATTTCGGCGTGTTCATTACGTTATACTGACCGCCCCAGCTTGAAAAGTCGGGGTAGAAAGATGTTATTTTCGACTGTATGTATCCTATGCTGCTATCAACGTCCACATTTGTCAGCGGGGCGTTTACGTTCCACCATATCGCTGTGAGCAGCTTGAGTTCTATGTCTTCCCAGCCCCCAAGACCTTCGAAAGTGCCCTTTTCAAACCTTGCTTTAAGCCCTTCCGTGCCGTAATCTCTGCTTGTCGCTTTTGCTCTCGGCCAGTCGCTTTCCCAGTCTGTCGATTCTATCATGCGTGAGTTCTGCATACTCTTGCCGTTGACATAAAGATAGTGAAAACGCCATCCCTGAGGGATATCCGCGGTATATACGTTTTTCTTTGCAGTGTCGCTCATTCCGAAAATATCCGATCCGAGCTCATCGTCAGTCAGCTTGCGCCATCCGGTTATATGTTCTTTTGAAACGATATTAACATTTTCGTCAGGGTAAGCAGTATAAACAACGGGACTGCCTTCTTTTCCTGAATCAGCCGGAGTAAGAAGAAGGGTTTCGTCAAGATCATATTCGCCCGCTCTGAAAAATACCGCAACACCGCCCTGAGGGATATTATCAAGACTTCTTATCGTATCTCGTGCCTTTTCGGCTGTCAAAAATGGATTTTCCGCAGTTCCGTCTCCTGTCTCATTGTTTCCGTCAGGCGAGACGAAATAGGCGGTCATCACATCAACCTCACATTCGGCTTTTATTTCCGGATATGCTTCCGAGCTTACCGTTACGGTCGCTTTTCCCGTACCGACACCTGTGATCACGCCATTCTGGTCAACGGTGCATACCTCCTCGTTGTCGCTCGACCAGATTATTCCGTTTGGCCATGAGCGATCCGGACCGTATATCGCCGAAAGACCGTATGACATATTCCTTCCGAGTGCCAAAACACTCTTGTTCAGTGTAAGAGATGTCATTTTTATTGTCTCCTTTATCTGTGCTGCGCCGTCGCATGATGTGATGCAAAATGCAAGGACGAGCAGTATCATAACCGCAGATATTAAATACGAGGGCCTTTTCATTTTCATCTTCCTTTCAGAAACCTGATGTATTTTCTCTGACGCCATGGTCTATGCCGAAAGATCGGGCATATCTTATAGGTTTATTATATTATATCTGAAAAAAAAGTCAATAGATAAAACGAAAAAAAATGTGTTTACAATAATATTGGTTATACTTTTGTTCGATTTGTGCGATTTTTCTGTAACAAGTGCCAATTATACTTATAATCGGTATCAGTAAAAGCATCATATGGGAGGTATTCTTAAATGAAAAAAATGTTGGCGGCGCTCGTTTCTATGTTAATCGTTGTTTTAATGGTATCCTGTTCAAAAGAAACTGTTTCAAACGACGCTTTCCCGCTCCTGTCGGCTGATGATGCTCTTTTATGGGCAAAAGAAAACAAAATTGCCGTTTGCGAGGGAATGGAGTTTACGTCAGGCGATGACACATGGGCAAAGTTCCTTGAAAACGTTGACAAAAATACACCTTGTTCTGTCGGTATCGCACATTATTACACACTTGATGAAAAACATGTTTCACCGGAACTATACGAGTCAGAGAAAGATTCTTATCCTCATCTCTTTTTCTGTTTGCTTGAATTTGACGGCGAATCATTTTCATTGACTGTCCGCAGATCCGACCTTTCCGAAACAGATTACAGCGGTTCATTCAGGTATTTAAACCATTATACCGGCAGCTTGCCTGCAGATTCCGTTTATTCTGAATACAGCCGGTATGTTCTGACCGATGAAAAAGATCTGACGTGGGAGGAAATAGAGAAGGGTCTTTTTAGTTCTTTCTCCGAAGACAGACACAGACATTACACCGTTCTGTCCGATTGCGAATGATAATTATACGGTTAATTACAATCAACAGACAGTCTGCATTGCGAACTGCCTTTTTTTTCTGCATTTTCGTAATGCATGCTCAAAGTGCCTTTTCTTGACAAATCCCGATTGTTATGGTATATTATTATATTTTTGATACAATTTGTTGTACCGCAAATAAAACTGTGACGAAAGGTTGTTTATTATCCTGATATTTTTCCTATAAATTTAACCGGAACGGAGTGTATGATCATGAAAAACAAGACCCCTGCAGAATACGTAAATCCCTATATCGGCACGGTAGGACATCTTCTTACCGGAACGCGTCCCAAAGTAATGCTTCCTCACGGAGCAGCGCAGATATTCCCCAATGTTTCTCCTGTTCAGCACGACTACTTCTTTTCTGAAAAAATCGTCTCATTCCCTGTCGGACCTCTTGAAATAATGTTTGCCAATCAAAACGCTGGAAAATTTGAAGACTCTGTTTCTCAATTTGATATGGGAACAGTAAGCTCGCATCCTTATTCTTACGGCGTTTTACTCGAGGATCCCGATATCATGGTTGAGGCGTCTGCAACAAAAAACTGCTACGCTTATAAATCAACCGGCGCAGAAAGGTTTTTTATTCGCTCAAAACAAATTGATGAAATAAACGCTGAAGATGGATTTATTTTGCTTAAAATCCGTGAAGCTCATAATATTTATATCATTATAAGACTTCCCAAGAACGCCTGTATGTCGGTCAACGGAAATGAAGCCGTAGTATCTAATATCCCGGAAACGTGCGTTGTATTTGCGGCAGTGTCAAATATTTCTTATGATAAGGCCTTTGAAATATACAAAAAAGAAATCGGAAATAAATCCTTTGAAAAAATCGTTGAAGAATCAAAACGTATCTGGAACGAGCTTCTTGGCAAGGTCGAAGTAAACGGTTGTTCGGAAGATATGAAAACCGTTTATTATACATCTCTTTACCGTTCTTTCGGCAAGATGACTGATATGAGCGAATACGGCGAATACTATTCCGGTTATGATAAAAAAATTCATCAAGGATCTTACTTTTATTGCGGCGATCAGCTTTGGGACAGCTTCAGATCGATGCATCCCCTTCAACTCCTCCTTGAGCCGGAAAATCATAAACAAATGCTTGACAGCTATGTCGAAATGTATCGTCAGTCCGGGGCAATGCCATCGTTCCCGGGTTTTGAGGGCGATTCTCCGGTAATGCTCGGTTTTCATGCGGCGGCACTTTTTGCGGATGGACTTGCAAAAGGTATAGAGACCGATTATGAAACAGCATACGAGGGAATTTACAGAAACGCAACGCAGATTACCATGCTGCCGTGGGTCGCAGATAAGCCTGCTACCGAACTTGACAGATGCTATTTTGAAAATGGCTATTTCCCTGGACTTGAGCCCGATAAAGAGGAATATATACCCGAGGTTCACGATTTTGAAAACCGTCAGTGCGTAGCTGTCACTCTTGAGCATGCATACGATGACTGGTGTGTGGCGCAGATAGCCAAATATCTCGGTAAAGAAGAGGATTATGAGCTTTTTATGAAACGTTCTAAAAACTATGTGAACGTTTACAATAAGGAGATCGGTTTTATGGCTCCGAAAAACATAAAAGGCGAGTGGATAAAGGATTACGATCCGATGCTGAGCGGAGGGCAGGGGGGACGCGCTTATTTTGCTGAATGCAACGCCTATACATTTAATTTCTCTGTCTGGCACGACGTCGATGGCCTTGCTTCTCTTATGGGCGGAAAAGAAAAGCTTTGCGACCGTCTTGACGAGCTTTTTACAACTCCGTGCCTGCCCAACAAGTATACGTTCCTCCGTCAGTTTCCGGACTCAACCGGACTTATGGGTATGTTCTGCATGGGCAATGAACCGAGTTTTCATATCCCGTATTTTTATAATTACTGCGGTAAACCATGGATGACTCAGCGACGTTTGAGAACGATCATGGAAACGTGGTTTACAAATTCTCCTCTCGGCGTCTGCGGAGATGAGGATGGCGGAGCAATGTCTTCGTGGTTCGCATTTTCAGCAATAGGTCTGTATCCCGTATGCCCCGGTAAATCAGAGTATGCAATTTCTTCTCCGATATTTGACGATATCAGCATAAAGGTCAACGGAGGAACATTCGTTATACGTGCTGAAGGAACGGGCAGCGGTAAAAAATATATCAGATCGGCAAAAGTCAACGGACGTTATCTTGACTCTGCTTTCATAGATCATAAAGACATCGTTGCCGGGGGCGAGCTTGTTCTTGAAATGAGCGACCGCCCGAACCGTGAATGGGGCAACAGCGCCCGTTGAATGCGCTGAAAACATCAGATAAATAAGAAAATATCCCTCCGTATTGAGTACGGAAGGATATTTTTTATTTTTACTGGAGTACTTCGTTCAGGTTCCATCCCGAGGATTCATAATCTCCCTGTGTGGGATAAAGAGTTCTGAGAATATATGCGCTTTCGATATCGGAATAAAATCTGCCGGGATTGCTGTTCCAGACCTGTTCCGCCGAGAATGTTGCTTTTTTGAGCCACATAGGCAGATGATCCCATGTTGTCAGTATGATACCGTATGCGTTGAGACGTTTGACGTCATTAGCAATCGAAATCACGTTTTCGGGATTGTCCCACGGACATATTACGGTATCGAATCCCTTCTTTATAAATACCTCGGTGGTAACGTTGAATCCGTCTGTATATCCGTATTCCCAGTCTGCGATTATGATCCTTCGATCCAGAAGATCAATCGCTGCAGCGGTGTTTTGATAATCTCCGCTCGCTATTATGGGTCCTTCTCCGAAATCGGACCTTCGAATGAACTGATCATGCCAGACTATCGGGCGACGTCCCGTTTTCCATAAATCATCGGTAAGTCTGTTCAGAAATTCTGCAAGAAGCACATGAGGAACTCTTTTCCTGCATCTGTCACAGGTCGCAAATGATGCGGCTTCGTCAAACCCCAGGTGAAAGTAACTGCCTTTGCCGCAGAATTCTGTCATTTCAGCTCGCATTTCACTCAATAGTTTATATGTGTCGGGGTTTGAAAGACACCATGTCCATCCGTCCGGTTCAAACAGACGTGCAAAACGCGGATTGCTGTTGAGCGTGACGTGCCTTCCGTAAGTGCTCCTTGACTGTGAGGCATGTCCGAAATGGTTTACCATGGGAATGATCTCCATGCCGTAGCTTCGGGCAATATCAACAAGCGCTGAAAGATCGGATCGTGAATATGATCTGTCTTTCCATGACAGCTCGGGAAGACATTCGTATCGGAATGTTCCCCAGAACTCGAGAATTATATGCGTCATTTTCAGAAATCCGGCAAGGTGGATCGCTTTTTCGATGTTATAAAGCTTTGATTCGGGAAAAATGCAGATGTGGACAGCTCTGAAGGCGATAGCGGGCGAGTCATGAATCTCCGCCGATGAAATATAGAAAGACTCTTTCCCGTTTGCAAGCTCAACGGGGCATATCAGCTGGACCAACGTTTTTATTCCGTCCATCAGTCCCTGTTCGGATCGCGCTGCTACCGATATGCCTGATGCTTTTACTTTAACGGAATAAGTATCTGCGTCATTCAGAGTGGCTTCGGCTTCGCCTGTACCGAAACAGAATCCATTGCCCTTTTCGACCAGCGTAAGTGTTGAAGATGTAAATGAAAAACTTTTCCAGAGTGCTTTTACTCGCTCTGCACAATCGGCGGATAGTCCGCTCATGTAAGCGTTGACCTGCGAACCGAAAACGAATTTTTCTGATTCGTCTTCAGCAAATATCGTTGGGGACGGATAAAGATGTCTCAGATACATATTCATACCTCCGAATTATTTATCAGCGTTTTACTGTTCTTTCCAGATAAAATGGAAGTTTATCGATTCGCCGCCGTCAACAATTATGTTCTGTCCCGTACAGAATCTGTTCGTTACGGTCATAAAATATATCCACTCTGCAATTTCTTCCGGGGTAGCCCACCTTTTCAGCGGTGTTTCATCCATTACTTTATTCCAGAGTTCTGCGGAATTAATAACACATTCGTTAAGTTCAGTGATTACCCCTCCAGGGTCTATGCTGTTGCAGGTCGCTCCGTATTGCGCAATCCTTATCGCAACGTTTTTTGTGTATGCCAGTACTCCGCCCTTGCTTGCGCAGTATTCGGGAAATTCTGAACCGGTATGCGCGCATGCGGAACCGATATTAAGCACAGATCTGATCTGCGGCTGAAGCGCATATTTTTCCGTTACTTTAATAAGCGCTTTCAGGTTAGTGTCTATATCATTTTCATTTTGCGTCCCTGCGTTATTTACAAGGATTTCCACTCCGCATACATCGGGCAGCATTTCCGTATTTCTGATATCACAGACATAATGTGAGTATAGAGGATGCTCTATGGTTTTTTCATGCCTGTCAATACCGATAACCGTGTGGCCCTTTTCGAGGAAATAAACGGCGGCAGCTTTGCCTATTCCGCGGGATGTTCCCGTGATCAGAACTTTCATTGTTATTGCTCTTTTCCTATAAACTCAAAGTATTCCTTACCAACGTTGTCTTCACGCCATTTTTTTGTTATTCTGTAGCCGATGGGGGAGAATAATACTTCCATCAGAAGCTCTGCTACCGCACCCGTGAGTGCGCATGTGACACACTGAATGAGCGTCCAGTGAAAACCGTCCCAGAAAATGGGCGCAAAAAAAACAAAAACTATTACCGCAAAAATGATGTTGTCGGCAAACTGTCCGATAAACGTTGATATATACGAGCTTGCGATAAATGCGAGCTTACCGTTCGGATTTTTTCTGAAACATTTTCCTATAAGCCAGTTAAGAAGGTTGTTTATGAATGCGGAAGCAATAAACGCTACGGTGCTTCCCAAAAGGATAAACCATGTTCCGCCAAGAATGCCGTCAAGAGCGGTATAGTCGTCAGCTGTTGACGGTATGATGCTTACCGCAAAGAATATGAGACACACCAGAAGATTGATGATCGTTGCAAGGATCGCGGTTATATTCGAAGCTTTCGGACCGAAGTACTTTGTGATTATATCCATGCAGAGAAACGACAGCCATGAAACAGCTATCCCTCCGTCAAGTGCTATCCAGTCTGTCTGTACTATTGTTTTGTTGGCAAGAATATTCATGCATACAACGCTGACGGCAAAAAAAGCGACAACAACGGAAGGTATCGCCCTCAAAAGCATTTTAACGTTAGTATATTCTTTCTTTATCGTGTTATTCGTCATTTATTTTTTCTCCATATTTACTGAATGATAAGTTCTTCTTCGCCTTTTACAAGGCTGATGCATTTGTCAAGGTCTTCTTTGGACATTGATCCGTCAACATGCCCGACAAGCTCCCCGTTTTTATCAATAAGAAACGTCATCGGTATATACATGATTCCGTATTTCTCAGCCGCCTCACCGGTTGTATCGTAGTAAACCGGAAAAGTAAAGCCCTGGGATTCAACGTATTTTTCTCCGTTCGTCTTTATTTCGTCGATATTTATCATCATAAACGCTACGTCCGGGTTTTCCGCATAAGCCTTCTCAAAATGCGGCATTTCGCTTTTGCACGGACCGCACCAACTGGCCCAGAAATTCACTATCAGTGGCTTGCCTATACAGTCCCACAGTTCAACCTTGTTTCCGTTTGCATCGACAACAACAAAATTATCTGCCGAATACTCTTTTTTCGTATCTTCCGTGTTTTCTGAAAGATTATTGCCGCTTTCCTGTTTATTGTCATTCAAAGCAATGTTTGTCGGAGCAAATTCACTGCTTAAAGAAGTGTATAAATGGTAAATGCCGAGAAATACGGCAACCGCAACCACAATAATAATAACAAGTCCGATTTTATTTTTCATGTTATACCTCAGCTGAGAATATTTACAAGCATTCCGGTAAGTCCGGTCATCATTAAAATGCCGACAACTATCAGCAGAATACCGCAAATTTTATTTATTATTCCGTAATTCTTTTTTATAAACGAAAAAGTTTTTTTCAGCTTATCTATAAGAATAGCGCTCACTACGAACGGGATTCCCAATCCGAGAGAATAGAGAAGAAGCATTGCGGCACCGGCAAGAATATGCCCCTGCTGTGATGCAAGCATCAGTGCGGAGCCCAAAAAAGCTCCTACGCACGGCGTCCATCCAACAGAGAAAATAACGCCGAACAGCGCGGATGAAAAAAATCCCAGATTGTCCGTCGAAGCGTTTTTCCCTATACCTCTGAAGATATTGAGCTTGAATACGCCCAGATAATTAAGTCCGAAAAAAATAACGATAAGACCGGTTATAATATTGACTGCAATTCTGTATTTTATCAGAAGTCCTCCGAGAGTTCCGGCAAGGGTGCCGAGCAAAACGAAAACCGTTGTGAATCCCAGAACGAAGCCCAGTGCGTTTTTCAGCGTTTTGGTCGTAGTTCTCTCTCCGCCGCCTGCAAAATATGAAACGTATATCGGTATCATCGGCAGAAGGCAAGGGGAAATAAATGTTATTATTCCCTCTAAAAAAGCTATGAAGTATTGCGTTTTTTGCATCTCCCCTGAATGTGCTTTTTGAATTATACCATATATTGCCATTCGCGTCAAGTGAAAAAACGAAAAATTTACAGAAATAACCTGCATACCTTTAAAAGCATGCAGGTATATTTTAAATATTTCTTATCATTTCTATATGAATGATGCCGTCCTCGTCAAACTCGTCGGAATCCCTGATGAATCCGGCCTTTTCATAAAATCCCTGCGCATATTTCTGCGCTTCTATGCGGATCGCGCGTTTCCCGAACATTTTTTCTGCCGTTTCGATCCCTTTAGCAAGGATCTGTGCTCCTAGTCCGTTTCCGCGATAGGGCAGGGCGGTGAATATCCTTCCGAGAGATGCTTCGCTGAATTTAACTCCGGGCGGAATTACACGGATGTATGCAGCAATACTGCCGTTTTCTTTGAAATATACGTGCGTGGATACTTTGTCTGTGTCGTCAAGCTCTCTGTATGGACAGTTTTGCTCTACAACAAAAACTTCTATTCTTGCCTTGATTATCTCGAACAGTTCATATGCGGAAAGTTCGTTGAATGTTTTTACAACTGTTTCCATATCAAACGTTTCGGGAAGGTCTGAAAGAATCTATTCCTTCTTCATCATACCAGTTGTAATATTGTTCTTTTCCGTCTATAAGCCAGTGAGCGGGATACTGGTTTTCCATCCAGTCAAGCGGTCTCGTATCGTTTTTCTGTACTGAGTTAACCGTCCACGCTTCCTTAAGCTCAGCAAGCTCGGCATCATTAAGCACGCCCGGTTTGCACGAAACAAAAAGAGGCGATCCGCTCTTTGAAAGTATGTCGAGCCATAAACGGTTCAGCTTCCAGGGAATCGGACCCATGATTCCAACGCAGTCCGCGTCTGCCATATAAAAAATGCCGTTCTGAATAAGCCTGAAAGCGAGCGTGTTAACACCGAAGTTTCGAGTTCTGTTCCAGTCTGATCCGCTTGTATCGTCACCGGTCCTGTTAAGCTCATACATTCCCGCGCAAAGATGTGAAATCGTGTTGCAGCCAATTATAACGCAGTCGTCTCCCGCAGCTTCTTTTATCGCTCGGTAAAACTCAACGGTGATCTGCGCGGTAGTTTTGCTTCTGTCATAAAAATGCCAGCCGTCTCTCGCATATTGATTTTCAAGATACTTCAGCGGAGCAAATCCGCCGAACGTATCAAATGCGGAATAATCGTGCTTTATAAGTTCGTATCCCCATGAACGAATATCTCTTGTTACTTTCTTTACATACTCGATAACTCCGGGGTGAGACGGGTCAAGCATTTCTTTTTTGCCGTAACGGTCAATCATCCATTCGTCAGTAGCTTCTGGGATCTCGCGTTTTGCGTTCGCAAGGTATCTGACCCATATACCCGGACGCACGTTCATACTGCGCATTTCATCGGCAAGCGTTTTCATATCCCCGAAATTATCTCTGCTTGTCCATGGCGCTTCGGTGTTGTATTTCTGCCATCCGTCGTCAATTACCATATACGGGATGTTCTCAAGCCCTTTGCACTGGTCTGCAACTATACGCGTATCGTTGAGAATATCTTCTCTCGAACTTTTGCCGTATGCATAATACCAGTTGTTTGAGCCGTATACCTTGTGCTTCGGCAGGGTAGCGTTCGGGCACATTGCTTTGCAGAATTCTCTTCCTGCGTCAAATGCGGACATATCGCGGTATTCTCCGAATACGACCGTGCATACATCAAGTGTTTTTCCAGAAAGAATAACTCCTTCACCGCCGCAGCGAATATCCGCCCACATAGATACTCCCGCTTCATCATATTGCCAGGTTACTATAGAAAAGCATTGCACTCTTACTCCATAACCTTCTATAAATCTTCCTTTTACATCCTTTACCGAATCCGATCCGTTCGAAACGAGAATATACCACGGCATCATTCTTTCCGGTTCTATACCTGCCCATCTTAGATCGGCGTAACCGCGTTCATATGTATCCCCGAGTATTTTAAAAGGTTCGGTTCTCTTTTCTTCTGCGCGTAAATTCCATCTCAGCCTTATATATTTCAGAGGTGTTCTGACTGCGCTTATTTTTACGGCAAGCTCTCCGTTTTCCTCTTTCAGAGAAAGACGGATATCGTTTTCGTTTAATACTTCTGTATACGGCTTTTTTATCGCTTCTTTATCGGTAAAAACCGACATATGGTCGGGCATTCTGAGGCGCATTTTCTTGTCTCCTTTAAGGATTATTTCAGTTATTATAATCCATCGGAACGTATTTGTCAATACTTTTTGTCTGAAACGTTATACATCACTTTAATAAATCCGAAGTATCGGTGGTATACGCTTTTACCGAAGGAAAAAAGCTGACCGCGATTGAGTATAATACAACTGTCGCACATACCGCGGCGATTATGCCGGGCGAAAGATTTGTATAATATCCTGTTTCCGAATATCTGAATTCTACGGAAAAACGTAATAACGCTGTCACAATAAGTCCGATTGTCAATCCCACAACCGATATCGCCGTAATAAGGAAGGTCGTTTCGGCATATACCATTGAAGAACTGTATCCGCAAAGCTTTTTTACCGCTATTTTCCTTGCCTGTGAATCACAGTAACGAAGAGATATCATTATTATGCAAATTGTCATTATTATTGCGCCGAGAATGAAGAGATAGTGTGTAAAATATGAAAAACTGCGAATATTCCCAACCATAAGCATTTCCGTTACGGTAAATTCATTTTCTTCAGCGCAATAATCTTTCACATATTCCTCTAATTTGTTGAAAACCGAGTCCGATGACGATTTTGAGTACGAATCAATATAAAATGTCCCGGAAACCTTATCAATATCTTTATAATAACCGTTCCAGTTTATCATTACCGTAACGTCAATGTCGCTTGCGGATCCGTTTTGCATTTGCATAACACCTAATACCCTGCATTTAATCGTGCGCGAGTTTACTGCGTCAAAATAAGTATAAAATCCTTCTGAAGTTACATTCCTGTCAAAAACAGTCATTCCTACAACACATAGCGGCTCTTCGGATAAAAAATCTTCGTTTGTAAAAAATCTGCCCGCTATGATATTAGGCTTTGGAAAGTCGTTTCCTTTGAAATAAATAACACGGACTCTGTCCTGTTTGTAAGTCGGATCGATAATTTCGTCAAGTGCATTATAAAAAGCAAAACTGAGTGGAAAATCGGATAGGGGAAGCTTAAACGCTCTGTTCGGATCTGCCGTTGCGCTTTTTGAAATTCTTAATCTGACGGCGTTTTGCGAATAAAAATTATTATAGTAAAGATTGTTGATATCGTTAATCTTTACTTGATTTATCAAAACTATAAAGAAAAATGTCATTACCGCAAACATCAGAACAAGAAGAACGGTTTCAACTCGGATTTTCTTCATAAGTTTACTCACCGCCTTTTATTATAGTCGGGAAATCGGCTTTTCTTACTGTGAAAAAACAAATCAACGAGCTTAAAAGCACAAATACCATACCGAGTATCAATATGTATATATATAGCTGCGGACTGAAGACGGATTTTATTATTCCGTAAATCCGTGTTCCTCCGTATTGGTCCGGAAAAAACAGGATAAGAAGAGGAATATGGCTTATGCAAAATGAAATCAGGAAAAGGAGGGCCATATCGATTGCTGCCATCGAAACTATGTCCTTTACGGTTTTTCCCGTCAGAAAATATATCGCATATGTTTTAAGATTGCGGTTATATTTATGCAACTGCGTTACAAACACGGCAAAAAGAGTGAAAAATCCTACAAGGATCGTCATTACCGACAGTCCCGTCAACCTTTCCCTCATTATCGATTCAGACAGTTCAACGTTATAATCGCTGTTCTGAACCGTATAATACCCGGTATATCCGTATTTATCAAGTATTTCCGTCAGCTTTTTTTCGCCGTATTCAAGCATGCTGCGCTCAAAATAAAAAGCGGTTGTTGAAAAAAAACGTGTATGCTGCATAACCGTTGCTGCTGCCACTGCCGCTGTATTGTCTTTTGGCACTTCCGCAATTGTTCTTGTAAGAAGCGGTTTGACTATCGTATAATCAAGATTTTCAAGCATATTGGTTCCCGAAGATACGAAAGCATTGAAAACTATTGTATCTTTTTCTAATATTCCTATAACTTTCAGCGGACAGCTTGCTCCTCTTCCCGTACTTATTTCGTTATTTGCGGAACTGTATGGATAAATCAGATCGCCAACATTATAATAGTCTGCATATTTATGCCCCAATAAAACGGGAACGGGCTCTCCATGTTCGTAGTTTATGTAATCATCCTCCGTCAGCAACCTGCCGGAAGAAAGAATCAGATTAGAATTTTTAACGAAATTAAAGTCAACTTCCGCTGCTTCTACTATTATATAGCCTGCGTCTTTATAAAAAGAGGGCCACATCTCTAAAGCACGTTCACCCTGTTCCGCATATCCTCTCAACACGTAAGGTTCATTGTTTACATCCGAAAACGGTATTTTTTCGCTTGTGTTTGAAAAACAGTAATCAAGAAAACCGTTTTCTCTTATTTCTTCGACCATTTTTTCAAGATTAAGTCCGTATTCGTAAAGCTCCTCATCAGTTTTATTCATAATAAACGGGTCGTATCCCATGGATTTGCCGTTCACTTCGATCTGAAACAGACTTGGATCCGCTTGTCCGAACCTGAATATGGTGTGATCCATAAACATTTCGTTTTCTTTGATTATTACCGAACCGTCATCGACATCATAATAATACATAATATAACAGAAAAACAAAATACAGCATGCTATAAGCAGTATGGTCAGAATTGTCGACACAGTATTTTTCTTTACGCATCTTGCAAATTCAGTAAATTGATTCATGCTGCAACCTCCTGTATTTATAAAAAACAGAGGAAGCGGCTATCCTCTGTTTTTTTTGATAATTAACTCATTATAAACAATTAATTATGCTTCTCAATCCATTTCTGATATTCTTCCGCTTTGATTTGCTCAAGATCCATCACATAGTCGGGGTCTATGAGCTGCAGCTTGACGTAACAGCAATCTGCTTCCGTTGGATAAGCACGCAGCCTATCATCGTCGTCCGCAAACGGAAAAACGTCTGCGAGAGCGATCGTTATGCCCACTCCGTATTTTTCACAGTAATACGTCCTTTCCGTTCTCTCGCTGTTGTCTGTATATCCGGCTTCAATAACAGCGTTTATGAAAGAATCGAAATCATCTCTGCTTATAGCGACTTTTTTGTCGATTCCATCCGCACTTGTCAGTTTGTCGTATTTGAAATAAATGGCTTTGATATCATGGACGAAGGCATTGCCGAAATTATGAAAGACTGGTTCCGGATCGGGAAAGTCGTACAGATACATACTTGTGTAATCAAAATCCACCGTCCATTTCCCGGGCTCAGCTTCGATTTTGTATTGAATAGGTCTGCCGCCATCCGGAGAAAACTCGCTGATCTCGTTTTTAGGCAATTCATCCGGCCATACGCTGACAAATATATCATCATCGCTTTCCTCTGTATTATCTTCTATTGTCTGCTGTTCGTCGGAAGAACCTTTCGAGTTATCATCTTTTGTTTGAAGCAATGTATCAAGTTCTTCAGTATTGTTTTCGTCAGAACAACCGGAAATGCAAGCTGCAATCGATAGGAGAAAAACTGAAACAAAAAGCATAATAATAATTTTTTTCATAGAGATACTCCTCAAAAATAGAATAAGGTAGAAGTTAATCGGAAAAATCGTTGTTCATTATGTCGGTTATTCTGTATTCAATGACATATGCCTGAGCATCTCTCTTGCTCCCAATCGGAAAGATGTTATTTCCAGGATTCTGAAAAGTTTCCGCATAAGACCATGATGTAACAAATGCTCCTGTGTCATAATCAAAGTCTAACACAACATTGTCATATGCAACAGAGGTGATTGCATGTCCCTTGCCTGTTTGCCCGCCAGAGCAGTAAGCGTCGAGTCGAGCTTCAAGAAAATAGGACCATTCAATCGTATCGTAAAAAGAATAGTAAAAGCTGAATGCTTCCTGCATGTTGTCACCATCAAATGATTCTTCCGAGAACGTCGCCAAGTTAGCAAATACTAATGCAACGAGAAGCAAAAATGAAACAATTTTTTCGTTCTAAAGCATCCTTTCTGATTCTGCATATTGTTTTGCTACTTTATACTATCATTTTTTTTTACATAATGTCAACAATGCATCGTTAATTGTCAAAAAAAATTCATACAAGCTGCAGCTGAATCCGTCTCGGTTTTTTTCATTAGTGCTTTTCAAGCCATTTCTGATATTCTTCTGCTTTGATTTGCTC
Organism: Clostridiales bacterium; assembly: GCA_016281915.1. Lineage (GTDB taxonomy): Bacteria > Bacillota > Clostridia > Oscillospirales > UBA644 > HGM12619. The sequence continues at coordinate 18,430 of JAEEJO010000035.1, read as the reverse complement.
AAGATCCATCACATAGTCGGGGTCTATGAGCTGCAGCTTCACATAACAGCGTTCTGCTTCCGTCTGAAAACGGCGAAGTTCTTCAGCATCGTCTGTGAACGGAAAGGCGTTTGCGAGAACGATCGTTATTCCAACGCCGTATTTTTCGCAGTAATACTTTCTTTCGGTTCTTACGCTGTTGTCGGTATATCCGGCTTCAATAACAGCGTTTATGAACGAGTCGAAATCTTCCTTGCTGATAGTGTGTGTTCTTTCAGTTTCATCCTTTTCCAGCACATTGTCGTATTCGAAATAAATGGCTTTTAAATCTTCTTTATAGCTGTTTCCGGTTTTGTGAAAATAAGGTTCAGGATCAGGAAAGTCGTATAGATACATGCTTTTGTAATTGTATTCAAAGGTCCACATACCCGGAGACAGCTCATATGTAAATTGAATGGGTCTTTCGGTATTATAAACATATCCGTTCATTTCTGCAAATGGAAGTTCATCCGGCCATACGCTGACAAATCCGTCATTGCTTTTCTCTTCATTATTTTCTGTGTTCTTATGCCCGCCGGGAAGATCTTTCGAGTCGCCGGTATTTGTTTGTGACATTGTGTCTGATTCTTCGGTATTGTTTTCGTTAGAGCAACCGAAGCCGCAGAAAACAATCGAAAACAGTAAAACAGGAACGATTATCATCATTATCAGTTTCTTCATAGTGAACCTCCGTCCGAATTACACGCGTTTATATTCAAATTTATCAAATACATAATACTACAATTAAATATCTTTGTCAAGTAGATTGACGATTGCTCAAAACAATAAAACGAGCGGTATAACGCTCGTTTTATTGTTCATTGATTATGGAAGATCATTTCCTGAGTATCCTGATCGAATTAAGAATTGCTATCATCGCGACTCCGACGTCAGCAAAAACTGCCTGCCACATACTTGCGATCCCCAAAGCGCTCAAAATAAGAAATATCGCTTTAATACCTATAGAAAATATTATGTTTTCCACAACTACCTTTTTTGTTGATTTCGATATCTTCATTGCATCGGTAATTCCTGACAGCTTGTCATGCATCAGCACAAAATCAGCCGCTTCAATTGCTGCGTCGGAACCTATTCCACCCATTGCGATCCCTATGTCAGCCAAAGCGATTGACGGTGCGTCGTTCAAACCGTCTCCTGCAAATGCAACTTTTCTTCCGTCCTTATTTCTTAGCGTTTCTATAATGCTTACCTTCTCTCCGGGAAGAAGGGAGGCGTGATATTCTTCTATGTCTGTCTTTGCGCATATATCTGCCGCGATATCATTGCTGTCACCTGTAAGCATGACAGTTTTGATGCCCGATTTTTTCAGTTCCGAAACAGCAGATTTACTGTCAGGTTTTATCTCGTCAGAAATAACTATGCAACCGCAGCAAACACCGTCTGACGATACGTATACTTTGGTTCCGCTTTCATTACATTGAGAGAATTTAATTCCGGTCATATCCATCAGCTTGTCGTTTCCGGCAACTAACTCAATACCGTTGTATTTTGTGCGAACACCGTATCCTGATATTTCTTCATAGTCTGTGACACTGTTTGTATCGATCTCTTTTCCGTAATAATCCTCGATAGATTTAGCGATAGGATGATTGGAAAAGCATTCTGCATGCGCGGCAGCTTTGATCAGTTCATCTGCGCTTTTGCCACTGTCGGGAATAATCCTTGAAACCTTGAATACTCCTTTTGTGACTGTTCCCGTTTTGTCGAATATCACCGTGTCGATCTTATTAAGCGCTTCAAGACAGTTGCCTCCCTTAACGAGTATGCCGTGGCGCGATGCCGCGCCGATACCGCCGAAGTAGGCGAGGGGAATGGAGATCACAAGTGCGCAGGGACACGATATTACAAGAAACGAAAAGCCTCTGTAAAGCCAGTCTGACCATTGACCGTTAAAAAACAGGGGAGGAATTAATGCAAGAAGGGACGCCGCGATAACGACCGCCGGTGTATAGTATTTTGCAAACTTTGTTATAAAGCTCTCTGCAGGAGCCTTCTTTGATGAAGCGTTCTCTACAAGTTCTATGATCTTTGAAGCGGTCGATTCGCCGAAACTTTTCGTCGTTTTGATACTCAGCACGCCGTTTATGTTTATGCATCCCGAGAGGATCTCATCTCCTGCTCTTACGTCTCGCGGAACCGATTCTCCGGTAAGCGCCTTTGTGTCAAGCGTCGATTCGCCCTCGATTACTGTTCCGTCAATAGGTATTTTTTCTCCCGGGCGGACGATTATCTCTTCTCCCGTTTTTACGTCGTCCGGATAAACAGTGATCTGATTTCCGTCGCGCAAAACCGTAGCTTTGTCGGGACGTATATCCATAAGCTTCGCAATCGACCTTCTTGAACGGCGAACGGCAAGTCCCTGCAGATATTCGCCTATCGTGTAAAACAGCATAACGGCGACCGCCTCGGGGTATTCTTTAATGGCAAATGCACCGAGAGTCGAAACGGTCATGAGAAAGTTCTCGTCAAATATATGTCCCTTGATCAGATTTTTGAAAGCGTTTAATATAACCTCGCCGCCGAGGATCAGATATGCTGTGACAAGCATTGAAATATATGCGGGAAAGGGGAATGATACTGCGGCGTTCAGTATTAATGCTGCCGAATACAGAGCTGCTCCGATTATTATTTTGATAAGATCTTTTTTGCTGTCGTCTTCACTCTCAGCATCGTTTTCACAGGCGCAGTGATCATGCTCACAACAGTGTTCGGTATGCTCATTCAGAGTCTGATGACTGCCATTTGAATGAAAATATGATACTTCAACGTCCGGTTCGTGAGAAGCCACGATCTCTTTAACGTCTTTGTCGATCTGTTCATTCATCTCGTCGCCGAACTCAACCGAAAGTTTTTGCTTCATAAGATCAACTGCTGCAGCGGTGACGTATTCAAGCATTTTTACTTCATTTTCAATTTTTGCGGAACAATTCGGGCAATCAAGCCCTTTCAGTAAATATTCTCTCTTCATTTTTGCCTCTCTCAAACAAATAATTGCTCAATTATTCAACTTATTGCTGACAGGTATTGTTTTTAACGTGTTGAAAGTCGTTATTCGTTTATGTGTTCAAGACCCATATCTATTATCAGTTTCACATGGTCGTCTGCAAGCGAATAAAATACGTTCTGTCCTTCTTTTCTGAATTTAACAAGGTCAAGAAGTCTTAACGCTTTCAGCTGATGCGATATCGCGGATTTTGTCATCCCGAGCAGGGCGGCAAGATCACAGACACACATTTCACTCTGTTCAAGCGCATGAAGAAGCTTTATACGCGTCGGATCTGCAAACATTTTATACAGGGTGGATAGCGCAATGTAATCGTTTTCTTCAAGCATCGTTCGTTTTGCGCCGTTGACGGCATCTTCATGGACCTGTTCGCACGCACATACTGTTTCGTCTTTCATAATTTGTCTCCTTTGTAGAATAGTTGAGCAATCGTTCAACTATATTATAGCCCCTTTTTTTGAAATGTCAATACCTCATTGCTAAAAAAAATCGAATATTTATAACTTTTCTTATTTTTTCAAAAAGCTTCGGGGCGTTTTTTGACATTTCGGAATCATTTTTTGCCTTTTGCTTGATTTTTTTTGCTGAATGTTGTATAATTATAACGTCAATCATTGTCAGGGAGAATCAATCAATGAAAAAAGATATAGTTATCATCGGTGCCGGACCCGGCGGTATTTTTTCGTCTTACGAGCTCATAAAGCTTCGTCCTGATCTTAAAATCACGGTTCTTGAGGCCGGAAATCCGCTTAATAAACGCAAATGTCCCATCGACGGCAAAAAGATAAAAAGCTGCATCAATTGCAAACCTTGCTCCATTATGAACGGTTTCGGCGGGGCAGGTGCATTTTCGGACGGAAAATACAATATTACAAATCAGTTTGGCGGAACTCTTTATGAATATATCGGCAAACAGCAGGCAATCGAGCTGATGCATTACGTTGACGGTATAAATCTTGCTTTCGGAGGACAGGGAACAAAACTCTACAGCACCGCAAACACTTCAATAAAAACTCTCTGCCTTCAGAATAACCTTCATCTTCTCGACGCATCCGTCCGCCATCTGGGTACAGACATAAATTATATTGTTCTCGACAACCTTTATAACGAGCTTAAAAATAAAGTTGAATTCAGATTCAATTCACCGGCGGTTAAGGTCGAAAAGGCGGACGGATTATTCAGGATAACCACTGAAAACGGCGATGTCTTCGAAGCTGAAAAATGCATTATTTCAGCGGGTAGAAGCGGCAGCTCATGGATGGAATCAGTATGCCGCGACCTCGATATCCCTACCAAAAGCAACAGAGTCGATATCGGCGTAAGAGTTGAACTGCCGGCAGTTCTTTTCTCACATCTTACCGATGAGCTTTACGAAAGCAAGATAGTATACAGAACCGAAAAATACGGTGACCTTGTCAGAACGTTCTGCATGAATCCTCGCGGTGCAGTTGTTAGCGAAAACACGAACGGTATCGTTACCGTAAACGGTCACAGCTATGAAGACCCGTCTCTTCAGACTGAAAACACCAACTTCGCTCTTCTTGTCGCCAAACATTTTTCCGAACCATTCAAGGACTCCAACGGATATGGCGAAAGCATTGCGCGACTTTCGAATATGCTCGGCGGCGGGATCATCATTCAGAGATTCGGCGATCTCGTTTCAGGCCACAGAAGCACTGCTGCGAGAATCAGCGAATCGTTTACCGTACCCACTTTTGCCGCAACTCCGGGTGATCTGAGCCTTGTTATGCCGAAAAGGATTCTTGACGGAATTATTGAAATGATTTATGCTCTTGACAAGATCGCTCCGGGAACTGCTTCGGGTGACACTCTACTTTACGGCGTTGAAGTAAAATTCTACAATATGGAAGTTACGCTTGACGAAAATCTTGAAACGAAACATCCCGGTCTCTTTGTTATTGGCGACTGCAGCGGAATTACACATTCTCTTTCGCATGCTTCCGCAAGCGGTGTCCACGTTGCAAGATATATCAGTGAACATTTTGAAAAATAAAAAACGGAGAAACAAATAAATGCCGCTGAAAGCAGTTCTTTTTGATCTTGACGGAACTCTTCTTCCCATGGATCTTGAAAAATACCTTAACGTATATCTTTCCAATCTCGCAAAAAAGTCAGAACCGCTCGGTTATGACAAAAGCGATTTCATCTCAAGTTTGTGGAAGGCTACAGGATATATGGTTAAAAATGACGGAAAGCGCACAAACGAAGAGGTCTTCTGGTCTGAGTTTGCAAAGATATACGGTGAAAAGTCGTATGAACATAAAAGTGTTTTCGACTCGTATTACAGAAACGAATATATGCTTGCCAGAGAGGTCTGCGGATATGACCCGAAGGCGTCGAAAACCGTGAATTACCTGAAAGATAGGGGACTTGAACTCGTCTGCGCCACGAATCCTCTGCTTCCTGACGTTGCCATGCGTGCAAGACTGTCGTGGGCAGGTGTGGACGAGAATGCATTCAGTCTTATTACTGCTTACGAAAACAGCCGCCGCAGCAAACCTTTTGCTGAATACTACCTCGAAATACTGTCAAAAATCGGAATGGCTGCCGAAGATTGTTTGATGGTAGGCAATGATGTTTCCGAAGATATGCCCGCTCGAATGACCGGCATGAACGTTTTTCTTTTAACGAATTGTCTGATAAACAAAAAATGTGAAGATATCTCTGCATATTCTCACGGTGATTTTGACGATCTTTTAGCCTATATCGAAAAACTTATCTGATTCTGCGCCCTCAGGGCGCATTTTCTTTTATTTTAAAACGGCCGCGCACGGGATAGAAACGTTTTATCTTTTTTATCTTTTTTATAAAATAACTTGACAGACGAAAAAAAACAGTATATAATAATATAAATTATAGCAATACTCTGCAAAGGAAGTACATTTATGAAAAAAATAATTATCCGCCTTACCATTCTGGCAGTTGCAGCATGCATTTTCTTTTTATTGTGCTCATGTTCCGATAACGCAGGCGGAGAAGAGGAAGAAGGGGTATATTCATTGAAATTCGAAGAATTACTGCAAAATCAGCAGCCTGAAAAAGGCGACACAATAGCTGTTATGGAAACAAGCAAAGGAACCATTAAAATCAGATTTTTCCCTGATGTCGCACCGAAAGCCGTCGAGAACTTCATCACGCTTTCTCGGAACGGCTACTATGACGGTATAACTTTTCACCGTGTTATGGACGATTTTATGATACAGGGCGGAGATCCTACCGCTACGGGCCGTGGGGGCGAGAGCTGCTGGGGAAAATCTTTCGAAGACGAATTCTCAAAATACCTATTTAATTTCAGGGGCGCTCTTTCCATGGCAAACGCAGGCGCAAATACAAACGGCAGCCAGTTCTTTATAAATCAGAACAAAGGCTATACCGACGAACAATGGTCTCTTATCGAAGACAGATACGGTATCAGCGCAGAAACGATTGATCTTTACAAGAAAATGGGCGGAGGTGCACCGTGGCTTGACGGGCATCATACTGTTTTCGGACAAGTCATCGATGGTATGGACGTAGTCGACGCCATAGCCGCTGTTCCCGTAAATGCGTCCAGCAAACCCCTTGAAGATGTAACTATAATCAGTATTACAATCGAAGAATACAACGGTTAATGCCACGCATCAAATCAATTATTTGAAACGGAGGATTATTGTCAATGAAAAAGAACATCAATGTCGGTCTTGTCGGTTACAAATTTATGGGCAAAGCTCATTCAAACGGACTTACTCAGCTGCCGATGTTTTTTGACACAAGCGCAAACGTCGTCAAAAAGGCGATTTGCGGCAGAGATGCCGAGTGGGTTGAGCAAAGCCGGGAAAAATTCGGATGGGAGTCATGCGAAACATCATGGGAAAAACTTGTTTCGCGTGACGATATAGACGTTATAGATATTACGGCTCCGTCTAACGTCCATAAAGAAATTGCTCTTGCCGCAGCAGCCGCAGGAAAGCATATTTTCTCCGAAAAACCGCTTGCACTCAATACTTCCGATGCAAAAGAAATGTTCAACGCAGCACGCAATGCGGGAATCAAGCATCAGGTAGGCTTCAATTACCGTTTTGCTCCCGCCGTTGTTCTCGCAAAAAAATTGATCGACACAGGTAAAATAGGCAAAATATTCCATTTCAGAGGCTCTTTCCTTCAGGACTGGATCATAGATCCCGATTTCCCGCTTGTCTGGAGGCTGGACAAATCAGTATGCGGCTCAGGCTCTCACGGAGACCTTGGTGCACACGTAATAGATGCCGCAAGATATCTTGTCGGTGATTTTGCAAAGGTTATGGGCATGTCAAAAACTTTCGTTACCGAAAGACCTCTTGTAGAAAGAATGACAGGCCTTTCCGGAAAAGCCGGCGCGGATGCTCCGCTCGGAAAAGTTACCGTTGACGATGCCACTATTTTTATGGCGGAGTTTGAAAACGGTGCTCTCGGCGTATTTGAAGCAACGCGTTTCGCTGCCGGACATAAAAACGATATGTCCTTCGAGATAAACGGTGATAAGGGCTCGCTTAAATTTTCTTTTGAGAGAATGAACGAGCTTTGGTATATGAGCCGCGAGGACGAAGAAGACCTGCAGGGCTTCCGTCTCATTCAGGCGTCCGAAGGCTGCCATAACTATGCGTCACACTGGTGGCCGGCAGGTCATGTTCTCGGCTATGAAAACACGTTTGCACATGAATTCTATGAATTTTACGAAGCGATTGCAAATAATACAGATACGTGTCCTGATTTTTACGACGGCTATAAGTGCTGCCAGGTACTCGACGCCGTAGACAGATCCATCGAAAACCGTTGCTGGATAAACGTTAACGAAATTCAATAAATAACAGATAAAGTTGAGGTATTGATTATGAAAAAAATAAATGTCGTCGTTTGGAACGAACATATGCAGGATGCCACAGAGGCGGCTGTAAAAGAGGTTTATCCCGACGGAATGAATGCGGCTCTCAAAAAAGGCATCACTGCGGGCAACGATCTCTTTGATGTTACCGAGGCTACGCAGGATATGCCCGAACACGGTCTGACAGAAGAAGTTCTCGCTAAAACCGACGTTCTTATCTGGTGGGGCCATTGCGGACATCATCTTGTTGACGATGCCGTTGTCGCCCGCGTTATCCGTCACGTTCAGGCAGGCATGGGATTTATCGCTCTTCACTCTGCTCATTATTCCAAGCCTTTCACCCGTCTTCTCGGCACTACAGGCAGACTTATATGGCGTGAATCGGGAGATACGGAGGTTCTCTGGAACGTCAATCCTGCTCACCCGATCACTAAGGGAATCGGCGATAAATTTATTCTTCCCCACGAAGAAACTTACGGCGAATTTTTCGATGTTCCCAGACCGGATGACAATATATTCATCGGTTGGTACTCCGGAGGAGAAGTTTTCCGCTCCGGCCTGACTTTCACAAGAGGACTCGGTAAGATTTTCTATTTCCAGCCCGGCCATGAAACGAATCCGACATTCTATGACGAAAACTATCTTACAGTCGTCAAGAATGCTATTCAGTGGGCAAACCCCGGCAGGGAAAAGGTTTTCCTTGATGCTCCGTGGGTTCCCGCTACGATAGAGAATAAATAAACATCCCGCAATAATTTTAAAGAGAGGGTATTCTTTCGTGAAAATTAAAAGGATAATAGCCGCTTTATTATGTTCAGTCGTTCTGTTTGCCTGTGCTTCATGTGCAGCGCATAGCGATGAGGTTTTTGATCTCGATTTCGGAATCGGCGAAGTAAACGAAGCTGATTTTGAAGGACAGAAGCTGAAATATCTTTTCGATCCTGTTATGAACTGGGCGGTATCGGCCTCCAACGATTCTTTTCTCGGCTATACTTACAATACCGTTCTTGCAGATGCAGCGATAAAACGCGTAAAAGAGATTGAAGAGAATCATAACTGCACGCTCATAATAGAATCGCGTTCAGGACTTCATGAATACGTTAAAGCCCCCGTTTTCTCCGGCGTTTATGTTGCCGATATCGTTTCAGGCATCTCTGACATGATAGGCGATAACTGCCGTGCGGGTCTTTATGTCGGAATGAGCGAAGTATCGGATATAATCGATATTACCGATTCTTCTAAATGGGGAGAACTTCCGTTCCTCGAAACGATGTTCTATAACAACGATCTTTACGGTCTTGTACCCGCAGCCTGGCCTGAACTTACTCAGATAAATTTCGGATATCCCATAGTTTTTAACGGAACGATATTTACTGCAAACGGACTTGCCGATCCACGCGAATATGTTGAGACCAATACGTGGAACTGGAATAAGTTCAGCGAAGTTGTTCAGTCTGCCCATCTTGAAGAGGGTGGGGAAGTTAAACATTACGGTTTCATGGCATCATCTGCCGTTCTTACCGAAATGTTCCTTTTCTCAAACGGTTCAGCTCCCATCTCACTTGATGAAGACGGTAATCCGTATTTCTCTATGTATGAAAACAGCGGCATGAAAGCAATTGACGCTTGTATAAACTTCTATCAGACGTATAAGGATACGTGCCTTCACAAAGCCGCTCTTCGTTATAATCACGACGAGATAGCTCAGGGCTTCTGCAGAGAGGAAGCGTCGATGGCAGCAGTATATACCGGTTATATTTACGGCAGAGACGCAATCGTTGCCCAGAAAGTTTATAATTTCGGCATTCTTCCTTTCCCGCACGGTCCCGATGTCCCCGATGATTACGTATACGGTGTTATAGAGAACATATACTCCGCTTTTGCTATGCCTCTCACCACAACTAATCCGAGAAATACCGCAACAATTATCAACGAGCTTTATGCTCCTCTTGAAGGCTTTGAAGACCGTGAGACAGTTCAGGAATATATGTCTTACAACTACTTCTTTGATGAAAGAGATGCAGACGTATTTTTCAGAATGTATGATAATTGCGTTTACAATTATTTCCATTGGACGAATGCAGGTCTTCTTAACAACTTCCTCGGTCAGAAATCAGCAATAGAATTCGTTTCCGCAAATGAATCCGCCCTTAACGAGCTGATCGTTAACGACTGTATTCCCATTGTTGATTCAATTCTGTCACTTTACGGTGAATACAACGCATACCATAACTGATCTTTAATTTTAACACTACAATCAGAAAGGAATATTATTATGAAACTCGGTGTCTTTACTGTTCTTCTCGGCGATATGGAATATCCCGAAGCATTTAAATATCTGGCGTCAAAGGGCGTTCAGGCTATAGAACTCGGCTGCGGAGGTTTCCCCGGAAATGCACATTGCAAACCGAAGGAACTTCTTACCGACAGCGCAAAATTCGATGCTTTTATGTCTGAGATCAAGAAATACAACTTCACCGTTTCAGCCCTTTCCTGCCACGGCAACCCCGTTCATCCCGATAAAGCCGTTGCGGCTGCATTTGAAGAAGATTTCGAAAACGCCTGCAGACTCGCACAGAAAATGGGAGTAAAAAGGATCGTTACCTTCTCAGGCTGCCCCGGTGGATCAGCGGAAGACCGCACTCCCAACTGGGTAACCTGCCCGTGGCCCGACGATTTCCTTAAAATAGTTGATTATCAGTGGAATGAAGTGCTTATCCCTTACTGGAAGAAAGCTGTTGCATTCGCTAAACAGTTCGGCGTAGAAATGATATGCCTTGAAATGCATCCCGGCTTCTGCGTTTACAACCCCGAAACACTTCTTCGCCTCAGAGCTGCAGTCGGTCCTGAGATCGGCGCAAACTTCGATCCTTCGCATCTTGTATGGCAGGGAATTGACCCCGTTGCCGCTATTATGGAACTGAAAGACTGCATGTTCCACTTCCACGCTAAGGACACAAAGATCGATAAATACAACACAGCTAAAAACGGTGTCCTTTCCACTCTTCATTATGGCAACGTCGCTACCCGTCCGTGGGTATTCCGTTCAGTCGGCTACGGCAACTCGACCGCATATTGGAAAGACATCGTAAGCGCCCTCAGAACTATCGACTATGATTTTGTTATGTCTATAGAACATGAAGACAGCCTTATGTCGGCAGCGGAGGGACTCGGCAAAGCGATCGACGTTCTCAAGGAGTCCATGACGTTTGAAGATAAAGGCGGAATGTGGTGGGCTTGATCACCCGTTCACACCCGGCGAATCTTACCATTTTGCGCCTCAAAAAAATTTTTCGAATCATATTGCAAACAAATAAGAAATATGTTATAATTAATCAATAATCGATTCAGGCATATTTTGTAATTATAAGTTAAGGAGGAGACCACATGTCCATCTTCGACAAGTTCAAAAAAACCGCATCCGACGCAGTAAAGTCTGCCGTTGACGCTTTCTCAAACAAAAGTGAAACATTTACTTTTGCCGCGCTCCCCGAAAATCTCGCTGAATTACAGGCACTTCCGGAAGCATCTCTTGATACTCCGTTCAAAACTGCGGCGCTTTCAGTTCTTGCGCTCTGCGCTTACGCAGCAGATAAGCAGATAGGTATCGAAATGCTTAACTGGCTTCGCGGACCTGAGCCTCTTTCCACATACGGCATCCAGTTCCTCGACGACCGTTTCCGTGACGGACATCATGTCATCTTTTCATATTTCAAAGATGCTAAGCCCGAAAACGACTATACTCCCTCTGAGCCCTTCACCCTTACGGTTTTCTCGAATCCCTACTCTGCCGACAATAAAGGGTATATGAAACTGTTCATTACGTCCGGAGGCGCAGACAATCCCAGAGAGATCCTTCTCCGTCAGAGAGGAAGCGACGGCAAGTGGTTCCTTTCCGAACAATTTCTTCTTGTCGGTATCCGTAAGGCTAAATCAGAAGATCCCTGGGCATAATCATGAAAAATACAGGCGCAATAAAAAGCTTGATTCTGAGCTTTCTGCTTAATCTGTTCCTTTCTTTCCGATGGAGTATCCCGGGTTGGATTCTTCTTGCCCTTCACTTTATTTTCGGAATATCCGTCTGGTGGTCTGTCGCTGCATTCGCCGTATGGATTCTGCTTATCGTTCTTGGCATGACCGTTATAGGACTGGCGTCAAAATGCTCTGTTCCGGATCCGCCGAAAGAAAACAAAAACCCGTATTCTGCCGATAACGGCAAACTATTTGGAAATCATTAAATAATCACCTTTATGAAAGGGGTAATACTATGGGACTTATTAAAGCCGCTGCCGGTGCAATCGGCGGTGTTCTCGCAGATCAGTGGAAAGAGTTTTTCTACTGTGACGCACTTCCTGCAGATGTTCTTGTAAGAAGAGGTTACAAAAAAACTACCGGTCGTTCTTCCAACACACAGGGAAATGACAATGTTATTTCTAACGGATCCGGTATAGCTGTTGCCGACGGTCAGTGTATGATCATCGTTGAACAGGGTAAGGTTGTCGAAGTTTGCGCTGAACCTGGTGAGTTTACCTACAATAATTCTACTGAACCTTCGATCTTCGCAGGTAGCCTCGGCTCGAGCATTCTCGAAACCTTCAAAGCCATCGGTAAGAGATTCACTTATGGCGGCGACCCCGGCAAAGATCAGAGAGTATACTACTTCAACACAAAGGAGATCCTCGGCAATAAATTCGGTACTCCCAGTCCGATAATGTTCAGAGTTATAAACAAAGAACTCAATCTTTCAAGAACCGTTCAGGTAAGATGCAACGGTATGTATTCATACGTTATCGCGAACCCGCTTCTTTTCTATACCAAAGTATGCGGTAATGTTGAGCATGAATTCAAGAGAGATCAGATAGATGAAGCGCTTAAAATAGACTTTATCGATGCTCTTCAGCCTGCTCTCGGTTCACTTTCAGCTCTCGGCATCCGTCCCGATGAGCTTCCTGCAAAGGCTCCCGAGCTCAAAGCAGCTATGAACGAAGCTCTCGGTGTTGACTGGGTCGAATCACGCGGTATTTCAGTTGAGAGAATTTCACTCAACCCCATAACACTCACTGCGGAAGACATGAAGAAGATCAACGAGCTCGAAGAAGCTGTTTCTTACGGCTCCAATCCCTTCTCTATGGCAGGTCGTATGACAACTGCAACCGCAAACGCTATGGAAAGCGCTGCCAATAACGAATCAGGCGCTATGACAGGCTTTATGGGTATGGGCCTTGCAGGCGGAGCAATGGGCGGCGGATTCAATGCAGCTCAGCAGTTCTACAATGCAGGTGTTGCTCAGCAACAGGCTCAGCAGCAGGCTTCAGCACAGTCCGCTGCTGCAGATACATGGAAATGCTCATGCGGAGCAGAAGCTCACGGCAATTTCTGCCCTGAATGCGGCGCAAAGAAACCCGCTCCCGAAGGATGGGAGTGCCCTGCGTGCCATACAATAAACAAAGGTAAGTTCTGCACCGAATGCGGTGAAAAGAAACCTGCGGGCGTTCCTCAGTACAGATGTGATAAATGCGGTTGGGAACCTGAAAAAGGAGCTAAACCTCCGAAATTCTGTCCTGAATGCGGCGACCCGTTCGACGACGGCGATGTAGTTAAGTAATCAGCTTATATGGTGACCGTTGTGGCGCAATTTCTGCCATAACGGTCATTTTTAAAGCAAAAATCAATCAAAATAACGGACAGGTGAATATAATGCCGGCATTGCAACAATATAAATGTCCATGCTGTGACGGAGCAATAGTCTTTGACAGTGAGTCACAGAAAATGAAATGTCCTTATTGCGGCACCGAATTTGACGTTGAAACGCTTCGCGCATATGATGAAGAGCTGAAAAAAGCCGGAAAAGACAACGTTTCCTGGAATTCGCTTTCTGGTGCAGAGTGGTATGCAGACGAGGAAAACGGCCTTCGGGTATATCTTTGCAACACATGCGGCGGCGAAGTGGTCGCCGATGAAAACACCGCTGCCACGTCATGCCCATTCTGCGGTAACCCCGTTGTTATGATGGGTCAGTTCCGCGGCGAGCTTAAACCTGATTACGTTATTCCGTTTCAGGTCAGTCGTGAAGAGGCGGTAGCAGCGTTAAAAAAGCATTACCTCGGCAAAAAGCTGCTCCCGAAAGTATTCAGAGATCAGAACCATATCGAAGAGATCAAAGGGATGTATGTTCCTTTCTGGCTTTTTGACTCGGATCTTGACGCGAACATCCGCTATAAAGCCACAAAGATGCGTTTCTGGAGCGACAGCTCATATCGCTACACTGAAACCAGCTTCTATTCTGCCGTCCGTGAAGGACAGGTCGATTTCCGTAAGGTTCCCGTTGACGGTTCGTCAAAAATTGCGGATGAACTGATGGAGTCAATTGAACCTTACGATTTCAGCAAGGCGGTCGATTTTCAGACGGCTTATCTTTCGGGATATTTTGCGGATAAATATGACATCGGGCACGATACCTGCATTGCAAGAGCAACCGAAAGAACAAAAAAGAGCGCCGAAGACGCATTCATGTCAACTGTTGATGGATACTCATCCGTAATTGCCGAAAATTCCAGTATAAATCTCAAAAGCAACAACGTCAGTTATGCGCTTTATCCTGTATGGTTCCTGAATACTAAATGGAACGGGACTGATTACTCATTTGCCATGAACGGACAGACAGGAAAATTCGTTGGCGACCTGCCGTTAGACAAAGGAGCTTATGCTCGCTGGCTTTTCGGTATAGCAGGCGCGGTAAGTGCTGCGATTTTTGCCATTCAGTACCTTTTATGGCTTTTATAGGAGGTTCGGAATATGAAAAAATCATTTTTTACGATTTTCGTTTCTCTTATCCTGGTATTTTTGCCGGTAATCCCTTCCTTTGCTCTGAATGGTGAGTATATTCTGGATGAAGTCAACTCTCTTGAAACAGATGAAATCGATAAACTGAATGAGATCGCCGGCAACTACCGTTCTGAATACCGAATATCATTTTACTATGCGTATTTGTCAGAAAAAATTGATGAATTCGATCTTTCCGAGCTTGTTGATGAGGAAGATTACGTCGTTTTCCTTGAAGACGATTACAATCCTCTTATCGTAACCGGAGGAGAGGCGGATGGCTTTTTCGGAGACTCTGAAAAGAACAGAATATACTCTGTATGCTTTGATGCAGAAACGCCTTTTGATAAAGTTATGTGCTTTTTTGAAGGTGCGGCATCTGTTTTGGCAAACGGGCTGTCGGAAGAAAAAAATGATGATAACAGCCTTTTCCCGTCATCTAAACCCGAAAGACTTTATGACGAAGCAGGACTTCTCAGCGATTCAGAGAAAAAAAATATTCTTGAAAAACTCAACTCACTCAGCGAACAATACGGGACAGATTTTATAATCGCAACCGTTAATACTTTAGGCCCGTATTCTGGGAGCGATTTCGCAGAGGAGTATTTTGACCGTTTCGAATACGGATTGGGCGAAACACGAAACGGTGTAATGCTGCTCATTTCTATGCAGGAGAGGGACTACAGAATTCTTTCAAACGGAATAGTGGGCAATCATATAGATGATGATATTATTGACGAGATAGGAGATGCAATAGTCAGTGACCTTTCTTACGGCAATTACTATAAAGCGTTTGACGAGTTTATTAACAAATCCGAATACCACGTCAACGGGGCCATCAACGGCTATCCTTTTAATTATGTCTCAAGTATTATCATATCTATTCTGATTGGTTTTGTCGTCGCGCTTTTTGCCGTTGGATCTATGAAAAGCAAATTGAAAACCGTAAAGCCGGTAAACGAAGCAAATTCGTACCTTCGTGAAGGAAGCCTGAAGCTTTCACGTGCAAACGATAGATTCCTTTATGCAACAGTTTCCAGATCCGCAAAATCTTCAAGTTCAAGATCCTCACGCAGCAGAAGTGGGGGAGGTTCCAGACACGTCGGCGGAGGAAAATTCTGATCAGTCTAAGCAATTATTACATAAAAGGGAGAAAAACATTATGTCAAAAAAACAAATCATCAACATTATTAACTTTATCAGAGATGTTGAGCCACGATGCGTTGTCGATCTTGTCGAGCCTGTGCGCCATCAGATCGATCTTATGGAACAATATAACCTTAAAGGTACATTTTTGTTGCAGTATGACGCGCTGATCGATCCAGTATTCACAGATATGCTTAAATCACTTGACAAAGAGCAGTTCGAGATCGGCGTATGGTTCGAAATCGTTCAGCCTCAGTGCGAAGCAGTCGGAATACCGTGGACAGGTCGCTTCCCCTGGGACTGGCATACGCATTGCGGCTTTTCTGTCGGTTATACAAAACCGCAGAGAGAACAGCTTGCCGACGTCCTTTTTGAAAAATTCCGTGAGATATTCGGTTATTATCCTCGTGTATTCGGTTCATGGTTCTTTGATACGCACACTGTTCGCTACATCAGTGAGAAATACGGAATTGACGCTATGTGTAACTGCAAAGAACAGTACGGCACGGACGGTTATACTCTCTGGGGCGGCTATTACGGACAGGGATACTATCCAAGCAAAACTAATGTTTTTGTTCCTGCGCATACAAAAGATCAGCAGATTTCCGTTCCTCTTTTCAGAATGCTCGGTTCAGACCCGGTATATCAATATGATCTCGGCGTTAACTCTGAGGATAATGCAAACCTTATACAGGGTGTCATCTCTCTTGAACCTGTATATCAGGGCGGAGGAGGAGGCTCTCCCGAATGGGTAGACTGGTATATTAAGGAAAACTTCAACGGTGAGTGCCTTTCTTTCGGTTATGCCCAGGCAGGTCAGGAGAACAGCATGAACTGGAAAAACATGAAAGCAGGTCTTGAATACCAGTTCCCTCTTTTTGCCAAACTTCAAAGTGAAGGCAAGATAACTGTTGAAAAAATCGGAGATACGGGTAAGTGGTTCAAGAAAACATGGGACGTTACCCCCGCATCCGCTATAACAGCACACACCGCATTTGACGATAACAATAAATCGTCAGTATGGTATTGCTCAGATCTTTACAGAATCAATCTTTATACAAGCCATAATAAATTCAGAATACGTGACATACACGTTTTTGACGAAAAAATGCCCGACCCCTATGAGGACTGCGTTTGCACGGAAAACAGTGCGGCGTATGAAACCCTTTCGCTTGTTGACGGAAACAGACACAGTGGAGCAGGCGTACTTGCCGGGGTTCGTATCATGCGTGGCTGCAAAGAACTCGCGCCCGATAAAATGGAGTTTTGCGATCTTGGAAACGATACTGCAAAAATCAGCTACGGCTCATTTGATTTTACACTGTTCAAAGATTCCTTAACTGTAAGCTCTGCAGAAGATTTTTCTCTTGTTTATCTTTATGGAAACAAAGGAAACGAAATTCCGAAGGTCGTTTCATGTTCAGCTAAAGAGTTATGCCTTTGCTATCTGAACAGAACATATAAACTGCATTTGAATTCAGGTATATTCGATTCGCCGACATCGATTCATTCCGAAAACGGCAAAATAACAGTATCTTTTATAACGGAATAAATAATCGGACAGCAAAAAAGAGAGAGGCCTAAAACCTCTCTCTTGATTTTTGTTCTTAAAATGTTCTGAGCACTATTACCATTGCAAGACCTTCAACTATCAGTGAGATTCCGTGAAGTATCGTTATTGCTACAGGATTCAGGAGAATAATTACGGCAAGAATCACTGTTATTATTGCAAAAATAAGCGAGCATAAAAACATCATCCCGAATACTTTACGCAGATTGAAAGCGTTAATAAACAATAAAACAGAACCGTAAAGCAGGATGCAAGCGATAATGTAATGAAAAACAGTGATAAAAAAGTCTGAAGCAAAAATAAAAGCGCAGCCAACGGCGATCTGCAGCAGTCCCACGATCAGCCCGGATGATGGTTTGACTTTCTTTGCCAGGACAGCAATGATTTTTATAATGCCCATTACCGCAAAGACAGCCCCGATAACAAAACAAAGAGTTTTCAGCGATTCTTTGGGCCATATTATCATAGCTATGCCAAGCGCGATAAACAGAAGCCCGTCAAAAACATAACTTTTGAACATTTCAGATACTTTTTTTGCCATTTCTTACCTCATTTAAAATGATAAAATAAATGTCATTATCTATTCGATATTATACCATATCGTGAAGATAAAGTCAAGAGCGGTAAAGCTTTTTTATAGCTTGTAATAATGTCTGTTGTTATTCCCTGCCGTATTTGTTTTAAATGTTCCGTCAATAAACATTTATGATCGCTTTACCTCTGTTTGAAGGATGAATTCCGGATGTGAAAAGCCCCTGTCAACGTGGACAGGGGTTTGTATGGTGCAGGTATTGATAACGGACTTAAAAAACCGGAGCAGTTGATTGAATGTTATTGCTTTAATTCAATAGGGTAATCGCCATAACCCATACAGCACGAAATACCATTCAACGAGTATTTTTGCATTTCCATTGTGGCCAACAGAACGCAAAGACAGGTATGATACATTCCAGAGATTTCATATGTCTTTCCGAGCGACTTGTGTTTT
>JAEEJO010000034.1 GCA_016281915.1 Clostridiales bacterium | reverse complement strand
CTTTATCACGGACGTGTAAAAGAACTGGCTGAAGGCGCAAGAGAAGGCGGACTTAACTTTTAAGTTTAGGAGGATATGATTAAATGTACGATAAAATAGACCCGTCCACGTTGGACTTAAAAGTAAAGACCATCAACATCGCGCGCGTATCCAAAACCGTTAAAGGCGGTCGTAAAATGAAATTCTCCGCCCTCGTCGTAGTCGGCGACGGCAACGGTGTCGTAGGTGTAGGTCTCGGCAAGTCCGTGGATATTATGTATGCCGTAAACAAGGCAGAGGAAGATGCGAAGAAAAACCTTGTAAGAGTTACTCTTATGGGCACTACCATCCCTCACGAGCTCGTTGCTGAGTTCGGCGCAAGCTCAGTTGTTCTTAAACCCGCCCCCAAAGGAACCGGTATCATCGCCGGCGGCGCAGTAAGAGATATTCTCGAACTTGCAGGCGTTAAGGACATCAGAACAAAAGCTCTCCATTCTCGTAATCCCCAGAATCTCGCGCAGGCTACCATCAAAGGTCTTGCAAGCCTCAGAGATGCAAAGCAGATTGCTGAGATAAGAGGCAAATCGATAAGCGAAATCTTAGGTTGAGGAGGAAATGACAATGCTTAAAATCACTCTTCAGAAAAGTCTTATCGGCAGACATGAAGACCATATAGCTACCGCAAAATCAATGGGACTCAAAAAGATCGGAGATGTTTCCGTTCAGCCCAATAACGACGCTACGATGGGAAAAATAAAGAAAATCTCCTACCTTATCAAGGTAGAAGAAGAATAAGGAGGCCAAACATGAAAATTTACGATCTCGTTCCTGCTCCCGGTTCTGTAAAGGAACCCAAGAGAAAGGGCAGAGGCGCCGGATCCGGAAACGGCAAAACCGCGGGTAAAGGTCATAAAGGCCAGAACGCCCGTTCCGGCGGCGGTGTAAGACCGGGATTTGAAGGCGGCCAGATGCCTCTTCAGAGAAGACTTCCGAAGCGCGGCTTCCGTAATTATCCTTTCAGAAAAGAATATCAGATAGTAAACGTTGATTTCCTTAACGAGTTTGAGGATGGAACCGTTGTTACTGCTGAAGAGCTTCTTTCCAAAGGATTTATCAGCGATCTCAACACCGCTGTCAAGATTCTCGGCGACGGTGAACTTGAAAAGAAATTAACAGTAAAGGCTAACAAATTTTCCGAGTCAGCCAAGCAGAAGATAGAAGCAGCCGGCGGGAAAGTTGAGGTGCTTTAAGGGTGGGAATACTTGAAACCTTAAGAAACGCGTGGAAAATAGCGGACCTGAGGAAAAAGATTTTATACACCCTGTTCATAATCGTCCTCTTCAGGATCGGCAGCTCAATCCCCGTTCCGTTTATCAACGCGGATGCGCTCGGTGCATATTTCGATGCGCAGGGAAGCCTTCTCGGCTATCTGAATATGCTTTCCGGTAACGCTCTGACAGAAGGAACTATTTTTGCACTGACAATTCAGCCTTACATCAACGCAAGCATTATTATTCAGCTTCTTACCATCGCAATCCCCGCTCTTGAACGTCTTCAGAAAGACGGCGGCGAAGAAGGTCAGAAGAAGATAAACCAGATCACCCGTTACGTTACCGTCGGAATTGCTCTCTTACAGGGCTACGGTTACCTCGTAACGCTTAAATCCGGCGACACACCGGCTCTTGTTCCTGCAGAAGGATTTGCCGGCATTCTCGAACAGATCGCGATTGTCCTCGTTCTTATAGCGGGCTCATGTCTCGTTATGTGGCTCGGCGAAAGCATCACCGAAAAAGGTATCGGCAACGGTATTTCGATGATCCTTTTTGCGTCCATCGTTTCAAGAGGACCGCAGATCGTTCTCAATCTTATTTACAACATTCAGATCGGCAACTGGTATATCCCCATTGTCGTCATCCTTATGGCTCTTATTATCCTCGCGTTCATCGTTTTCATGGACAGCGCGGAAAGAAGAATCCCCATTCAGTATGCAAAGCGCCAGATCGGCAGAAAAATGTATGGCGGTCAGAACACGCACCTGCCCATCAAGGTTGTTATGACGGGCGTTATGCCTATCATCTTCACCTATGCTATCATAAGCATTCCGGCAACGATCGCTCAGTTCTTCCCCGGTTCTGCTTTTGACAATTTCCTCAAAGCGTATTTCTCGCAGACGTCGCCCGCATACATCATTCTGACGTTCATACTTATCATCGCGTTCAACTATTTCTACATCTCCATTCAGTATAATCCCGTAGAAATAGCAAACAACATCAAAAACAACGGCGGCACGATCCCCGGTATCCGTCCGGGTAAACCGACAAGCGATTTCATCATCAAGACCGTTAACAAGGTAACACTTTTCGGCGCTCTCTTCCTTGGTGTAATTGCAATACTGCCGTATATCGTTCAGATAATCTTCCCCGCAGCTAACGGAATCGCGCTCGGCGGAACATCTGTTCTGATCGTTGTTTCAGTATCACTTGAAACCGTTAAGCAGCTTGAAGCTCAGATGCTCATGCGTCACTACAAGGGCTTCCTTGAATAAGAAAAAGGGGGAAAGCACTGTGAACACGAAAAAAACATACAGACTCGTTCTTCTCGGTGCTCCCGGAGCAGGCAAGGGTACACAGGCTGAAAGACTTACTGAGAAATTTTCCGTGCCTCAGATTTCCACCGGAGTCATCCTCCGTGCGGCAATCGAGGCAGGAACGGATCTCGGTAAAAAGGTTAAGGAATTAATAGAGAACGGCAAACTCGTGCCCGATGAAGACGTTGTTGCCATTGTCGGGCAGAGAATAGCCGAAAAAGACTGTGAAAACGGCTTTATTCTCGACGGATTCCCCCGCACCATTCCTCAGGCCGAAGCTCTTGACCGTCTGCTTGCCGAGAGCGGAACATCGCTTGACGCGGTATTGTCCATCGAGGTTAAGGATGAAGATATCGTAACCCGAATGTCAGGTCGCCGTGTCTGCAAAAAATGCGGAGCAAGCTATCACGTTGTATATAAACGTCCCAAAAACGGCAATCTTTGCGACAATTGCAAAACCGAACTCGTAACGAGAGAGGATGACAAGGTCGAGGTTGTTATGGGAAGACTTGAAGCTTATCATAAGCAGACCGCTCCCCTCAAAGAATATTATGCTGCAAAGGGTCTGCTGATCACGGTAGAAGGTAAGGAAGAGCTTTCCGAAACTTCCGCAGCAGTAGACGAAGCACTAAAAAAACTGTAAGGTCATTGGAAAAATGATAATAATTAAAAACCGCCGAGAGATCGACCTTATGCGCAAGGCAGGCGCAATCGCGGCAGAAGCCCTCGCAAGAGGTGGCGAAGCCGTAAAACCCGGTGTGTCAACCAAGCACATAAACGATCTTATCGAAAAATTCATCAGGAGTAAAAACGCGTATCCGTCTTTTCTTCATTACAACGGATTCCCCGCGACTGCATGTATCTCGATCAATGACGAGGTCATTCACGGAATCCCGTCGGATACGCGCATAATTCAGGATGGAGATATCGTGAGTATTGATGTCGGTGTTCTGCTGAACGGCTACCATGGCGACAATGCAAACACCTTTCCCGCAGGAAACGTCAGCGAGGAAGCTCTTAAGCTGATCGAAGTTACAAGACAGTCTTTCTGGGAAGGCATGAAATATGCCACTGCCGGAAACAGACTCGGAGACGTCGGTCATGCTATAAGCGCGTACGCCGTAAAAAACGGTTGTTCCGTTGTTTACGAGTATGTCGGACATGGCGTCGGAACACAACTGCATGAAGACCCGAATGTTCCCAATTACGGCATGCAGGGTAAAGGCCGCAGACTTGAAGAGAATATGACTATCGCCGTTGAACCCATGATCAATCTTGGCGTTCCGGACGTTGAATCTCTTTCGGACGGCTGGACTGTAGTTACAAAAGACGGTAAGCTTTCTGCTCACTACGAGAACACGATAGCAATAACAAAAGACGAGCCGTTAATACTCACATCTCTGTAGGAGATCAGTAATGGATATAACAGACATTGGCAAAGGGAGTATCGTTCAATCCGTCGCAGGAAGAGACAAGGGACATATTTTCTTCGTTCTCGATACTATCGGCGACTATGCTCTTTTAGTTGATGGAAAAATCCGCAGGATCGAAAACCCGAAAACCAAAAAGATTAAACACGTCAGGTTTCTTGCCAGACGCGAAGATATGCGTGTTTATTCTAAGATCGCGGCAGGAATAAGGCCCGATAACGCGGAATTGCGAAAAGCCGTGGCGCTTTTTGCAGATTCCGAAAATGAAAGCTCTTGAAGGAGGTTGCAAACTTGGCAAAAGAAAATCTTATAGTGGTCGAGGGAGTCGTTGTAGACACTCTGCCGAACACTAAATTTATTGTCGAACTTCCAAACGGACATAAGATCGACGCTTATATCTCCGGAAGGATGCGCGAAAACAACATCCGCATCATGCTCGGTGACCGCGTGGAAGTAGAGATGTCTCCGTATGACCTCACCAAGGGCAGGATAACATTCCGCGGAGTTCGCAAAAAAACTCTGTAGACTGTCCTGTAAAACATATAACCGCAATTGATTGAACCAAACCAAGGAGGTAATTCAAAATGAAGGTACGTCCTTCCGTAAAACCTATGTGCGACAAGTGCAAGGTTATCAAAAGAAAAGGCAAAGTAATGGTAATATGCTCAGACCCCAAGCATAAACAAAAACAGGGTTAATTAAATCGGAGGTGTATTCACAAGCATGGCACGAATAGCTGGCATAGATCTGCCGAACAACAAGCGCGTAGAAGTCGGTCTGACATATATCTACGGCATCGGCATCAATAAATCCAGAACCATCTTAAGCGCAACAGGCGTAAATCCCGACACAAGAGTTAAAGATCTTACTGAAGAAGATCTTTCCGCTCTCCGTGAATATATAGACAAGCATGTAACAGTCGAAGGTGACCTTCGCAGAGCCGTAGCTCTTGATATCAAACGTCTCGTTGAAATCGGATGCTACAGAGGCGTTCGCCACAGAAAGAACCTTCCCGTCCGCGGTCAGCGTACGAAAACAAACGCAAGAACTCGTAAAGGTCCGTCCAAGACCGTAGCGAATAAGAAGAAATAAGTTCGGAGGGAAATAAAAATGGCTAAAGCCGCAGCTACAAAAAAGACAACAGTAAAAAGACGCAGAGACAGAAAAAATATAGCCAAGGGCGCCGTTCATATTCTTTCCAGTTTCAATAATACCATCGTTACCATCACCGACGTAAACGGAAATGCCATTTCATGGGCTTCCGCCGGCGGACTCGGTTTCAGAGGTTCCAAAAAGAGCACCGCATTCGCTGCTCAGACCGCTGCAGAAACCGCTGCAAGAGCATCTATGGAACATGGTATGAAATCTGTTGAAGTTTATGTTAAAGGTCCCGGCCCCGGACGTGAAGCAGCTATCAGAGCGCTTCAGACAGCAGGTATGGAAGTTACCCTGATCAAAGACGTTACACCCATTCCGCACAACGGCTGCCGTCCCCCGAAGCGTCGCCGTGTATAATAGGAGGAAAATAACAGATGGCAAGATACACAGGTCCTGTCTGCCGTATGTGCAGACGTGAAAAGGAAAAACTTTTCCTTAAAGGTGAAAAATGCTACTCGGATAAATGCCCGATGACCAAAGGAGCAAAAGTTCCCGGTCAGCACGGTGCAAGCCGTAAAAAGGCTACCGACTACGCTGTTCAGTTCCGTGAAAAACAGAAAGTCAGAAGATACTACGGTATTCTTGAAAAGCAGTTCTCGCTTTACTTTGATATGGCAACCAAAAAAGAAGGCGTTACCGGTGACAACCTGCTTCGTATTTGCGAATCCAGACTTGACAACGTTATCTATCGCCTCGGCTTCGCTATGTCAAGAGCAGAAGCTAAACAGCTCGTTACACACGGACATTTCCTCGTAAACGGAAAGAAAGTAGACATTCCGTCTTACCTCCTCGAAGTAGGCGACGTAATCGACATTAAAGAAGACAGCAAGAATTCCACAAAGATCAAAGCAGTTCTCGCTGCAAACGATCAGAAACCGATTCCCGGCTGGCTCGACCTCGATAAAAATACCTACACCGGTAGGATAGCGGATCTTCCCGATCCCGCCGGAATTGATCTT
>JAEEJO010000033.1 GCA_016281915.1 Clostridiales bacterium | reverse complement strand
TACGTAGACACAGTAGGCAAGAACAAAAAGGCAATACAGGAATACATAAGGAATCAGCTACAGGAAGATATAGCGTATGAACAATTAAGTATAAAGGAACTGGTGGACCCGTTTACGGGTGAGCCGGTACACGCAAGCAAATAATAGCCAACCGCTTTAGCGGTAGCTTGTGACCGCTTGCGGTTGGCAGACTTTTCAGAGGGCTTTCAGTCCTGCCAGTACCATGCCCTTATAGGGCTGAGCAAGCCACCGGCTTTGCCGGTGGTTATGACTTTTATATGATCAGAAATATCAGTTGCCTTCAAAAAGCGCCGTGTATGCTGAAAGAGTCGGGTTTACGTATTCGGTGAAGCATTTTTCGATAATCGGTTCGTTGGAAGTCAGAAGCTCCGAAAGCGCTCTGTTGGACGTGCAAAGTCCTTCGGGAATTCTTCTTGATTCAAAACCCGTGGTATAATCGTAATTGTAGTATGAGTTCTCAAAAAGCTCGAAGAAGACGTCAGCGTCGCGTTCGTCAAAGAAATAATTCCTTGACATATATGACTTGATATCGTCTTTCGTCTCAAATCCCGGCAGCGGTTCATATATCTCGTTAACCACCGTTGCGGCTGCGTCTGTGGACGAGCTTGAAATCGGGAAAGATATCGTATAATACATCGTGTGATGCACGCTGGACATGTATCCTACCGGTACGTCGGGTCCTGTCGGCGTGGGAAGAATAGCAAAATTATCAAGATTCATCGCAACTTCTCCGTATACGCCGAAAAGGAAGTGGGTCGGCAGAAAAGCATATGCGCCGTGTTCGGAAGTGAAATTTCTCATTACTACTTCGGAATAGTAAACTTCGTCTCTCATTACCGTGTGCTCATACTTGCCGTACCATATCTCACGTATCATTTCCATGGCACGCATAGCCTGCGGAGTATAATAACCGCAATAATAATTGCCGTCCTCATCGCGCTCTGCAAATCTCGCGCCGTTGGAAAGTATCATCATCTGGGCAAAATAGGGGTAGGAGGTTACAAGTCCGTAAGAACGCGCCGTTGATCCTTCCATTACCGTGTTCTTTTCAAGCTCCTGAGTGAATGTATCCCATACCCATACCCCTTCTTCAACAAGTTCACGGGGATTAAGGGCGCCGTTTGTCATTATAAGGTCAACGTTCGCTATAAGCGGGTATCCGAACGACGTATAGTTCTGTTCGGGCCATGCGTTCGGCGTAAGACCATAAACGTCGTTTCCGTAAAACATCGATTCAAGTATGAGCGGCGAACCCCATTTTTCCGAATCGCGGTAATCGATATATTCGCTCAGCGTGCTTATACCTGTCAGAAGTCCTGCTTTGGACCATGCAAAAAAGTTGAACGAGGGGCTTAAAAATATGTCTGCGAATCTCAGACCTCCGGCAGTCATATTTACAAGGTCTGCCGTATCGTTTGTAACGTTCAGCTTGAATTTGTATCTATTTTCAAGGTCACGCACTCTTTGCATTGCAAGATCGCTGAATTCTGTGTTGAGAGTATACCCCAGATAGTTCTCTGTGGAATCAACTCCGTTTCCGCTGTCAAGGTTTATGCGGTAAAGAAGCTCAAGTCCGTTAAAATCAAGAGCGCTTTCATCTGATGACGAGGAAAAATTCAGATCGAACGCCTCTTCCGCACTTTGTGCGCATCCCGCAGCCAGTGATAATATCAGCATCAGCGCGAGAATTCTGCAAACTGTTTTCATTTTGCCCTCCTGCTTGTGAAATTGTTATAATGCACAAAAAATTATAAAAAAAACTAATTTTTTATGATATATGACAATTATATAACTTTTCACCGTTATTTGCTCATATAAAAGTATTAAAATATTATAATATAATAATCTCGAAGGCAGATCTTTTGCGCGATACCTGGAACAAACGTCGGTTTTCTTGAAATTTTTTGAAAAGTTACAAAAAAGTACTTGTATTTTCATTTAATACATGATATAATATCCCAGTTATGGTATAGATATAATTATTTTTGAATTATGAACAACAGGAGGTACTACCTTAATGGCAAAAAAATACGTTTACCTTTTCACTGAAGGCAACGGCTCCATGAGAGAGCTCCTCGGCGGTAAAGGCGCAAATCTTGCGGAAATGACTAAAATCGGTCTGCCCGTTCCCCAGGGCTTCACCATTTCAACCGAAGCCTGCACGCAGTATTATGAAGACGGCAAGAAGATCAACGCGGAAATCATGGCGGAAGTCATGGAATACGTTGCAAAGATGGAAGAAATCAACGGAAAGAAATTCGGCGATAAAAAGAATCCCCTTCTTGTCTCCGTTCGTTCCGGCGCCCGTGCTTCCATGCCCGGCATGATGGATACCATCCTCAACCTCGGTCTTAACGACGACGTTGTTGCTACTATGATAGCAGGCAACCCTGATCCCAAATTCGAACGCTTCGTTTACGACTCTTACAGACGTTTCATCCAGATGTTCTCGGATGTCGTTATGGAAGTCGGCAAAAAGTATTTCGAAGCTCTTATCGATGCAATGAAAGCCAAAAAAGGCGTTCAGTTTGATGTTGAACTCGATGCAGCTGACCTTAAAGAACTTGCAGGTCAGTTCAAAGCTGAATATAAAGAAAAACTCGGTAAAGACTTCCCGTCAGACCCTGTTGAACAGCTCAAGCTCGCTATCGAAGCCGTTTTCCGTTCATGGGATAACCCCAGAGCAAACGTTTACCGCCGCGACAACGATATTCCCTATTCCTGGGGTACTGCGGTCAACGTAATGCCCATGGTATTCGGTAACCTTAATGACAACTCCGGTACAGGCGTTGCATTTACCCGTGACCCTGCAACAGGCGAAAAGAAACTTATGGGTGAATTCCTCACAAATGCACAGGGCGAAGACGTTGTTGCAGGCGTCCGCACTCCTATGCCCATCACCCAGATGGAAGAAAAATTCCCCGAAGCATACGCTGATTTCATTAAAGTCTGCGATGTTCTTGAAAAGCACTATCACGATATGCAGGATATGGAATTCACCGTTGAAAACGGCAAACTCTATATGCTCCAGTGTCGTAACGGCAAGAGAACCGCTCAGGCTGCTCTTAAAATCGCATGCGATCTCGTTGACGAAGGCATGAAGACCGAGCAGGAAGCTGTAGCAATGATTGACCCGAGAAACCTCGACACACTTCTTCATCCTCAGTTTGACGCTAAGAGCCTTAAAGCTGCTAAACCTCTCGGCCGCGGACTCGGTGCATCCCCCGGCGCTGCATGCGGTAAAGTAGTATTTACAGCAGATGACGCTGAGAAATGGCACGCAAGAGGCGAAAAGGTCGTTCTTGTAAGACTTGAAACATCTCCCGAAGACATTACGGGTATGAAAGCTTCTCAGGGTATCCTTACCGTTCGCGGCGGTATGACTTCACACGCTGCCGTTGTTGCACGCGGAATGGGCACATGCTGCGTATCCGGATGCGGCGACATCAAGATGGACGAAGAAAACAAGAAATTCGAACTTGCAGGCAAAACATTCCATGAAGGCGATTTTATTTCAATAGACGGCTCCACCGGTAACATCTATGAAGGCATCATCCCCACCGTTGACGCTACCATCGCCGGCGAATTTGGCAGAATCATGGCTTGGGCTGACAAATACAGAAAACTCAAAGTCAGAACGAACGCCGATACTCCCAACGATGCAAAGAAAGCACGCGAACTCGGGGCAGAGGGCATCGGTCTTTGCAGAACAGAGCATATGTTCTTTGAAGCTGACCGTATCGCTGCTTTCCGCGAAATGATCTGTTCAGACACCGCCGAAGAAAGAGAAAAGGCTCTTGCAAAGATCCTTCCCTATCAGCAGGGCGACTTTGAAAAGCTTTACGAAGCTCTCGAAGGCACACCTGTCTGCATAAGATTCCTCGATCCTCCTCTCCACGAATTCGTTCCTACAGAAGAGGCTGACATCGAAGCTCTTGCTCTCGCTCAGAACAAATCTGTTGAAAATATCAAAGCTATCATCGCTTCTCTCCACGAGTTCAACCCCATGATGGGGCACAGAGGCTGCCGTCTCGCAGTTACATATCCCGAAATCGCAGCTATGCAGACAAAAGCAGTTATCAGAGCTGCAATCAACGTTCAGAACAAACATCCCGATTGGAATGTCGTTCCAGAAATCATGATTCCGCTCGTAGGCGATGTAAGCGAACTTAAATATGTTAAGAAAGTCGTTGTAGATACTGCTGATGCTGAAATCGCAGCTGCAGGCGCAAATCTTAAATATGAAGTCGGCACGATGATCGAGATCCCCAGAGCATGTCTCACTGCCGATGAGATCGCAAAGAATGCAGACTTCTTCTGCTTCGGTACAAACGACCTTACTCAGATGACATACGGCTTCTCCCGTGACGACGCCGGTAAATTCCTCTCCGCTTACTACGATGCGAAGATTTTTGAAAACGATCCGTTTGCAAAGCTCGACCAGGTTGGCGTAGGCAAACTCATGGAAATGGCTATCAAACTCGGCAGAGCAAATAACGATCATCTCCACATCGGCATCTGCGGCGAACACGGCGGCGATCCCACATCCGTTGAATTCTGCCATAAGATCGGACTCGACTACGTTTCATGCTCACCCTTCAGAGTCCCCATCGCAAGACTCGCAGCCGCCCAAGCAGCTATCCGAGAGAAGCAGGCATAATTAAAGACCGGTTTCACCCCCTGATTAGCGGTTTTTAGCCCAAAAACAGCCCGATTTTGAGGGAAAAACGGTAGAAATGCCTTAAAACCACATAAAACTTACGCCCGACAGAGTGAAAATTCTGTCGGGCGTTTGACGTTTTCAGGGGTAAAAAAGGCAGTGAATTTGGCATGCAGCGATTAAGTGAATGAGGTGTTTTTTTGAGGGAGTAAGGACTTTTTCTATGCCTGTATCTACTGCAATGTCAGAATGGAGGAAAACCGCCTTTGAAGAACGCCAAAAAGCGCTGGTCTTGCAGCTACAGCTGTTGCATTCATAGTTTCCAGTCGAATTTTTTTGAAATCAAGGCTAAAACGATGAAAAAGTGCAGGTCTCGCAGCCACCCCAGTGGCAGCCAGTCCCGCACATCCTCTGAAAAAGGTCGTTTTTGCCGGTTTTTGACCGCTATTTTGTGATGTGCGGGCCTTGCAGCCATATCAGCGGACGCAAGTCCTGCATACCCCTGAAAAGGATGAAATCCACATGATTTTCGCCTCATTTTTTATAAAGTGCGGGTCTTGCAGCCATATCTGTGGACGCAAGTCATGCGATTTTTCCGGAGTATGCATTACGGATAAATCCGAAAAATCTCTCAGTTTTACGTTATTCTCTCTGGACATTTCGTAAAAAATGGTTATTGTATTGTGTGATCAGAATATCTGAAAGGAGATCACGCAAATGAAAAACGGTATGGATGTGTTCACAGCACACCGCTCTGACCCGAACAGAGAAAGAACGGTCGTCTTCTACGGAAGAGTTTCGACAGAACATGAGGCGCAGATCAGCGCACTTCAGTATCAGATGGAGTGGTACGACTCGCAAGCCGAGCTACACAAAAACTGGAAGGTAATCGGAAAATATATTGACGAAGGTATAACCGGAACGCAGGCCAAGAAAAGACCTGCGTTTCTTAATATGATCGAGGATGCCAAGCAGAAGAAGTTTGACCTTATAGTAACACGCGAGGTCTGCAGGTTTGCCCGAAACACTGTAGACACGCTGGTAACTACCAGAGAACTGAGGAGCATAGGCATCGAGGTGTATTTTGTCGAGGACAACATCTGGACGATGAACGGGGACGGAGAACTTCGCCTGACAATCATGGCCACACTCGCTCAGGAGGAAAGTCGAAAGGTATCCGAAAGAGTTAAGGCCGGTCAACAGGTGAGCCGCGAGAAAGGAGTTGTGTACGGATGCGGGAACATCCTCGGATACACTCGCAAGCCTGGCGGCACATATGAAATAGATGAAGAACAGGCCGAGACCGTGAGAATGATCTATGAGATGTATACCGAGAGCGAATACGGATCCAAGAAAATAGCCGACGAACTTGAAAGACTAGGCAGAAAGACAGCGACCGGACTGACGAAGTGGCATCCGGAAACGATACTGGCAATATTAAAAAACCCCACTTACACAGGAACACAGGCTTACGGAAAATCGTATGTCAACAATTATCTTGAGCAAAAAAGGATAATGAACCGGGATCGTTCAAAGTACATGTATGTTAAATGCAAGTATGAGGCAATCATCCCGTACGAGCTGTTTGAGAAAGCTCAAATGAAACGCGAAGGAAAACACATCCTGACATACTCCATAAATGAAGAAGGAGAGATTGAACTGATTGAAAGAAGCAGACGGAATCCGCAGACGGTCTGGAGCAGAAAACTGCGTGATGAAAACGGTGTTCCCTTCAGGCGACAGAGATGGTATGACACTCCGGACGGCGGTAAGGTTTACGGGTATTTAAAGAAAAAGCCGAGTCCGGAACACCCCGAAGCCTTCGGCCTGGGAATTCCGGAATGGAAATTTGAAGCGATGGGACCGGTAATGGTGGAATACATCGGTTGCCATACGAACGAGATAACTCATGCCCTGCTTAACAGCATTGAAGAACAGAATGACAAGAAGGAAGGAATTATCGGACCTCTGGATATAATGCTGAAGATCGAAAAACTGGAATCAAAGCTGGAGACGCTCGCCGAGATGAGAATGGAAAACGAGATCTCGGCAGACGAATACAAGTCGCTGAAAAGCGGTGTTGAAAAGGAACTCAGACGCTACCGTGCAAAAGACAGAAAAAACGGCAGGGATGCTGAATTCGACATCGAGGCTTTTACAGCAATAAAGGAAAAGATAACCGGGTATTTGAAGTCATCAGGCGATGAGAGCGATGTCATCGACAAAACGGTTCTCAAAATAGTACCGAGAAGCAAATCCGAATTCGACTGGTATATAAAGGGAGGCGAGGGGGTAATAACGATACCGGTAACAGTCGAGGGAACCAATAAGAAACCTTCAGTTACAGTCAGCGATGATTGGCGAAACTGAATAACAGAACGAAGGGTCGCAAAAAGAAGCGGCCCTATTTTTATGTAAATACGAAAGGAGACGAAATATGCTATTTAAACTACAACCCTGGTCCGGTAACGAGCGCCTGTACTTTTACCGCCAATCGCAGCAGCTCGCCGGACAGACAGGTCAGATCGGAAAACTCAGAGCAGACTTCGATCGGGACGGCAACGGCTTCTTCTCTACATGGGAAGATATCCGTGATCATCTTAAAACGGAGGAATTCAAACAGACCTTCGATAAAGCCATCAACGCGCTCCGTTTCGGCGAAGGACTGACACCGCTCGCAAGCAGAAAAGCTCTGATTGAGTTCCTGAAAGACAAACAGTCCGCTATTCTTCCGGATGACGGCGAATGGCACGGATTCAGAGCGGACGTTGACGACACATCGCTGTTCCTCAGAGTAAAGCCTTCGCCGGGAGATTATGACGTTTACTGCTGGGCATACAAAAAGGACTGGCTCGACGATCATATGCTGAAAGCAGAAAAAGGGATCCGCTTCATCGACAGCAAGTACAACGCCAGATTCACGATTCCCGACGGAGGAAAGATAAGGATCAGTTTTTCAGACGGCACATCGGAAGAAAAGACCTGCAGGTATATCGACGACACACACGTTCAGTTCGGTGACGGCAGCGGCGCTTACGGCCTGCAGCATATATGCGAGTTTGCCGAAAGACTCGAAAATATCGGTGCGACTGTCGAGCCGGTCACTGAACCTATGGTAAAGCTGACGGAAAGATTCTACTGTCCTCTTAAGCTTGCGATCTTCGAAAGAGACGAATACGGAGATCTTGAGGAGGACGGATACGATCTCGACGGAAGATACGCCGCACAGTATGAATATGAGATAAGGGAACTCCTCGAAAAAGAACATTCATACGACGGGTGCGATCCTAAAGCTATGGCGTCGTATCAGGACAATCCGAAAGTGCTCTCCGCGGAATGGGACGTACAGGAGATAAGAGGTACGCTGTACGGAATGATTACCGTGGATCTTGCCGCACCGCTTTCCGTGTCTGAAGAAAAGGAACTGAAGGCGTGGATTTCCGGTCAGAACTCGGACGGCTTCGGCGAAGGGCTGGAACAGACTGAATTCAAGATCGACGGCGGCGAGGGCTACGTAAGCTTCTGGAACAGCGGAGACGGCTACTTTGTAAAGAACGAATCCGATTTCAGACAGTATCTTAAAAACGAAAATCAGAATATGGGAGGGCTACAATTATGAATGAATGGGAACGCGCAAGAAGAATGGCTGAACGGTACAAGGAAATGTATCCGAAAGGCACACGCATCGAACTGATCCAGATGGGTAACGATCCCCGCCCTGTTCCGCCCGGGACGAGAGGCACGGTTGCCTATGT
>JAEEJO010000003.1 GCA_016281915.1 Clostridiales bacterium | reverse complement strand
TGCCAGGAAGAATTTTTACGGAGACTTGAAAAGTCAAAATACGCCGACAACTTTGTCCTGAAGGGCGGCTTGTTCCTCTACACCCTCACTGAATTTGACAGCCGCGTGACCGTAGACGTAGACTTTATGCTTCGCAAAATACCGAATACGCCTGATAGACTTCGTGAAGTCATCGGAGAGATCATAGAAGCAGACGAAACAAACGACTTTATCACTTTTGAGATCAAAGGTGTTTCGCCGATTTCGGTAAACAAACAATACCCCGGTATTCACGCCGACATCGTTGCGCGGATCAAGAATACACGTACTCCGTTCGGGATTGATTTCGGCATCGGCGACGTTATTGTTCCCGGCGCGAAAAAACGCAAACTTCCAACACAACTTGATGATTTCCCGGCACCTACCGTAAACACATACTCCATCGAAACGACCGTAGCCGAAAAACTCGACGCGATACTTGGGCTTATGGAATTCTCCAGCCGTATGAAGGATTATTACGACATTTATTATCTTGCCAACAAGTTCGATTTTGACGGAAAAACTCTGGCAGAAGCCCTGAAAAAGACGTTTGCAAATCGCAATCGCGCCTTCACTGTTGAGCAGTTTGACCAGATGCTCTCCTTCTCCGCCGACGCTGCCATGCAAAAGAAATGGACAGCGTTCTGTAAAAAGGTGAATACAGAAAGCAACTTTGATACTGTCCTTGAAACAATCCGTATGTTTCTTCTTCAACCCTATCAGGCGGTTATTAGTGGCACTGATTATACAAAGAATTGGGTTGTAAGCAAGCAGGTGTGGGATTAGTCCGTTTTATAGAACATAACTTACGAGATAGTATAAATATGGAGATATGAGAATGAATAAAGGTATAAACGAAAAACACTTAGAGTTTTTGCAGAACAATATATCAAGAATGAATCAATGCTCTTTTCAAATGAAAGGGTGGGCAATAACTCTCGCTTCCGCCCTTGTTGCAGTTTTTGCTGCAACCATTTCTACCGAGTGTTCGCGCGAAAATAAAATATATATTTTTGTAGCAATAACTTCAACCATTTTGTTTTGGCTTCTTGATTCAATGTACTTGTCAAAAGAAAGGAAATTCGTTGGCATGTACAATGATGTGATCGGAATCAGCAATGGCTCTAATCAAAAGTGTCATAATCTTGCCAATTACGAAATTGCAGTGGAAAAATATAGTGGATGGAAAGGGTCATTTGCATCACCTCTGCAGGTATTATACCATAAAAAACGATTTGTGCGAGTGGCTTACGCAAAAATTGCGTAAAATAATTTAAAATAATACGCAATAATTGCGTATTTGCAAAATACGTTTTTCCGTAATAACTTTTCCTATTTCCGCGATATCCTCCTTCTCTTCATCTTATGCAGATGATACCACGTTTTACCATCTTATGCAATACCGTACCAATCCAATTTCAAAGGTTTGATAATTCCATCCTTATAAATACAGTTAAACATATTTACTCGCCTGCAAATTGAACAAATAAGCATAGCGCCCGTTCTTCTCGATTAAATCTCTATGAGTGCCCTGTTCTATGATATGACCGTCTTCCAAGACAAGAATCTTATCAGCCAAAGTTATACTTGATAATCTGTGCGAAATTAAAATGGCGCTTTTGCCCTTTGATATTTTTGAAAAGTCTTCAAAGATTTGATGCTCTGCAAGCGGATCAAGCGCTGCGGAAGGTTCATCGAGAAGTATAATCGAAGCATTTCGAAAGAAAGCGCGGGCCAGCGCGACACGCTGCCATTGACCGCCAGATAGTTCTTTGCCGGTTTTATCAAATCTGCGTGTAAGGTTTTCGTCAACTCCATTATCCCAGTTCTTTGTGAAATCGCTGACGTTACTTATGTCACAAGCTTGTTTAATTGCAGCATCATCTTCAATCCTTGACAAATCAGATAATGCAATATTCTCTCTCAAGTTGAAGCTATATTTGACATAATCTTGAAATAAAGCCGCAAATAGTGAGCGCAATTTTACAATATCATATTCTCTGCTATCGATTCCGTCAATTAAAATTTCGCCTTCAGATGGATCATAAAATCGGCAAAGTAGTTTGACAATTGTACTTTTTCCGCTTCCATTCAAACCAACGAGTCCAACTGTTTCACCCGGATTAATGACGAAAGAGCAATGATCGAGAACATTCTTTTCTGCGTTCGGATATCGAAATGATACGTTATTAAATTCGATTTTCGGATTCGCAGTCGGCACTTTTGTTCCTCCTTTTTCAAGTAAAGGTTTCATTTCAACAAAAGTGCGTACGTCGCTTAATTCTTTGGAATTCTTACTGAACGTGTTTATTCTGTAACACAATGATGTGAAATCTCCTCGAAACTGTGCCAAAAGAGAAACGTAATAGGCAACATCACCGACTTCGATTTTTCCTGCAATCAATCTTGCAACCGACAAAACATATATAATAATCTCGTTTACAGTCAAAAGAATAAGCGATATCATATTGACTATACATACTTTTATATTCTTCGAATGAATTGCTTTATCCCATTGATTCCAAACCAATTTATAAAGATTTGAAAAGTATTCACTCAAGTGATACAATCTTACTTCGGACCGGGCTCCTTCAAAGAACAGATCCTTATAATATTCAAGCTTTCGACGCGATTTCGCGTATTCTTTCTCGAATTGATAATCTAAATTGTTAACTAACCCATCACTGATGACCGACGGGATGCAAAATACTATTACAAAGGGAATTAACCACAAGCTGAGTGTTATCATAAGTGAGAACGAAATCGCAAGCCGGATTGCCTTTTGAAACATATCAAAAATAAATGTTACCATGTTCTTCGTTGAGTATATCAAAGACCAAGAATTATTCAACTTGTCATTTAAGTCGCTCGAATCAAAGAATGCAAGATCAACAGATGATACTTTGTCAATCATCACATTATCAAGATAGTAATCGATGGCATCGTTGTATTTAAACGAAAGATAATCCGACACTGTATCTAGCAATCTCTGGACAAGCATTGTACCACAATACAGAGCCGCTATCCACCATATTTTATTCAAAAAAGAATTGATTTCACCAAAAGTTGCGTCAACAAGTGCGTTTATCAGTTCGCGCCAAAGGAACAACGGCAGGTACGGAAGCACAGATGAAAGAATGGATAATAGCATTTTAAATATAAAATATTTTTTTGAGGCAGCAAAAATGATTTTAGATGCATATCTGATGTTTTGAAAATAATCCTTTAACTTATCCATTTTTGGAACCTCCCACGTATTTTTCCGACTGAATTCGGTACATTTCCGCATATTTACCGTTTTTACTCATCAGTTCAGCGTGAGTTCCGATTTCCGACACAGTCCCGTTATCCAGTAAAACGATTTCATCGACCATCATAATGCTGGACAGTCTATGCGAAACAAGAATTCCCCCCTTATCTTTGCATAGCCGCTTAAACGACGAGAATATATAATCCTCCGCCTCCGGATCAAGTGCTGATGACGGTTCATCAAGAATTATAAACTGCGAATCACGAAAAAAAGCACGCGCAAGTGCAACTTTCTGCCATTGACCGCCGGAGAGTTCCGCGCCTTTGTCGTTGAACTGTCTTGTCATATCCGTTTCCAAACCTTCATTTAATTCGTCTATAATTTTGTCGGCACCCGATGCCATTGCCGCTGCTTTGACAGAGACGATATCATCCTTTCTGTCGATATCAGATATAGCAATATTCTCCCGAAGCGTTAGCGAATAGCGATTGATGTCTTGAAAACACACGCCAAACAACTTATGAACTTCATTTAGCGGATAACTGCGGATATTTTTTCCGGCTAGCAAGATTTCACCAGACTGTGGCTCGTAGAAACGAAGTAAAAGCTTTATTATCGTTGTTTTCCCCGCCCCGTTAACACCGATAAGCGCTATTTTCTTTCCGCTCTCAATCCTGAAAGACAGATCTTTCAGGGTATATTCCTCGTTGCCCGGATATCTGAAGCATACGTTTCGAAATTCAATCTCAGGAAAATGCGGACAAGAATTTTCCCCTTCTTCTTTGATTTCATTTTCATAATTCAAAAAATTGATGTATTGAATGACGTGCGGTACATCAATTTCAATCTGGACTGCAAGATCATCAATAATTCTTCCAAAGTTTTCGCCTGATGTTTGAGCTAAACCAATGTAAAATGCAAGCGTGCCGATTGCCATATTCCCGAACAATACTGAACGAACTGACAGAATTATAATTACAACAATTCCTCCATAAGTCAAAAGTGATGCAAGAAATGAAGCTATAGATCCTTTTACAAATAGTTTCGACCGCTCATTCCTTATTTTGTCCCATAACTCGTTGTATTTTTTCTTGAAATAATCAGCAAGGTTATAAAGGCGCAAATCTTTTGCTGAGTAACTTCCAGTTAAAAGTGATTTGTAATAATTCTTTTTTCGTGTTTCCGGAATATTGTCGATTGACCATTGATCCACTTTTGTTTTATGTTTGTATGAGATAATTGCTCCTGGAATATATGTTGCCATGAAAAGAATCCCAACAAGCCAGTCATACGAAAGAAACATAACAAGACCTGAAATAAAAGTGATAACCCTGATAATAGTATCTACTGCCCACGGAATATTTCCTGAAATGTAAGTTTCGCTTGTTTGAGCAGCATTCAGCGCGTCACTATTTGATGGATCATCAAAAAAAGCCGTGTCGATCTGTGCCATTTTCTGCATGATTGCCATATCCATTTCAAAGGTCGCCTTGCGCTTTATTTTTTGATATATAACAGAACTCACACGAACAAGAACGGATAAACAT
This sequence comes from Clostridiales bacterium, assembly GCA_016281915.1. Lineage (GTDB taxonomy): Bacteria > Bacillota > Clostridia > Oscillospirales > UBA644 > HGM12619. The sequence goes on along the minus strand of JAEEJO010000003.1, from coordinate 1,012 downwards.
ACTTGAAGCAGAAGATAAATGATTAATAACAGCCATACTGAATTACTTGCTGTTTTCGTCTGGTATATCACCGTGAGTTCGTCCAGTATCAACTTCCATAACCACACGCTGATAAGAGGAATCGCATAACGCGTTCCGACAAACAGCCAATAAACGATCCCACGAAGAGCGTCTGTTTTAAACATAAGCTTCACGAGAAACCATTCGGTTTGTAATGTTTGTTTTACTGTTTCTTTCACTATATTTCACCCGCCTTTACAATTATCTTTCTCATGCGATTGATAACTGCTTTAAGTTCCTGTTTTCGGGGAAGATCCAGAAAGCGCTCGGTCGTGGTAAAAAAGCTGGAAAACACTGTATCGAGCCCTTCTTTTTCGATGATAGCATAAAGCTCGTCAATTTTCTTGTCAAGGTCAACTTTTGAATCTGTATTGTGCGTTTCAAGATATCGAAGCATATAGCCCAGTGCGTCCAACTGACGTTTTGTGATAATATTGTGCAAACCACGAATATCGATATATTCATCTCCAATGATGATAAAACCCAAATCAGATACTTCCAGTTTTTCACTTCCACTGCCTTCCGGATAAGAAGAAAAATGATCTGATAATAGGATACGGTGTTGCGTCCATTGCGTCGGCTTGGGCAAATCGGGCAATACTGCGTGCGCTGCGCAGATTTCTTTTGATTTGGCGGTAACATCGTGAATCTTGAAATCGTCCATCATATAAATTTTATCTGCAATCGCAAGATATTCGCCGCTTCCTCCAATTACGAGAATCGTTGAGACACCGTTCGTCTTATATAGCTCATTGACGCGATCGGTAAATGGTGTGATCGGTTCTTTTTCGATCAGTTCCTTCATCATTTTATCGCGTATCATAAAGTTAGTCGCGCTTCTGTCTTCGTCAATCAGCAGGAGTTTTGCGCCGTAATCCACAGCCTCCATAATATTTGCCGCCTGAGAAGTCGAACCGGATGCACGGTCTGTCGAAAAATCGCTCGTATCGCT
>JAEEJO010000032.1 GCA_016281915.1 Clostridiales bacterium | reverse complement strand
CCGCCGCCGTTTACGCATCCGCCCGGACATGCCATTATTTCGATAAAGTGGTAATTTCTCTTACCTTCTTTTATCTCTGTAAGGAGTTTGCCCGCATTTGCGGTTCCGCTGACTACGGCAACTCTAACTTCGGTGCCTGCAACGTTGTATGTTGCCTCTTTAATGCCTTCTATACCGCGAACGTCGTGATACTCGATATTGTCCATAGTCTTCTTTTCGAGAATTTCAACTACGGTTCTCAGAGCAGCTTCCATAACGCCGCCGGTAGCGCCGAATATGTGGCCTGCGCCTGTTGCTCCGCCGAAGATAGGATCGAATTCTTCATCGGGAAGAGCTGTGAAATCAAGACCTGCAAGCTTGATCATGCGTGAAAGCTCACGTGTTGTGATCGAAATATCGATATCTTCCATACCGTCAACAAGATTCTGTTCACGGGTGCGCTCAAATTTCTTTGCCGTGCAGGGCATTACGGAAACAACGCAGATCTTCGCGGGATCTATACCCATTTTTTCTGCATAATAGCTCTTCATAAGAGCGCCGTACATGCCTTGCGGGGATTTTGCGGATGAAAGATTGGGGATAAATTCGGGGAAATAATGCTCGCAGTATTTGACCCATCCGGGTGAGCAGGATGTAATAAGGGGAAGAGGACCTTCTCCGCCGAGACGTTTGATAAATTCCGTTCCTTCTTCCATGATCGTGAAGTCTGCGGCAACGTCAACGTCAACAACGGCGTCAAAGCCGAGTCTGTGCATAGCGGCAACCATTTTGCCTTCAACGTTCGTTCCGATAGGCATATCGAAGCATTCGCCGAGAGTTGCTCTTACGGAAGGAGCGGGAGCGATTACAACGTGCTTTTCGGGATCTGCGATAGCGTCCCATACCTTCTGGGTGTCGTCTTTTTCGCGAAGAGCGCCTACGGGGCAGTGAACTATGCACTGACCGCATGCGATACAGGGAACGTCTTTAAGGTCGAGACCGAAAGCAGCGCCGATGCTTGTTGCAAAGCCTCTTTCGTTTGCTCCGATAACGCCAACGCCCTGATTATGTCTGCACACTGCTACGCAGCGGCGGCAGAGAACGCATTTGTTGTTGTCTCTTACAAGATACGGGTTTGTGTCTTCTATTTCGTATTCGGGCTTTGCGCCGGCAAAACGGTCAACGTCCTCAACGCCGTATTCGTTACAGAGAGTCTGAAGTTCGCAGTTCTGGTTTCTTACGCAGGAAAGGCACTTTTTATCATGAGTGGAAAGAATAAGCTCGAGAGTTGTCTTTCTCGATTTTCTTACCGCAGGGGTGTTTGTGAAAACTTCCATGTTGGGGGCAACGGGATATACGCAGGAAGCGACGAGCGATCTTGCGCCCTTTACCTCTACAACGCAGATACGGCATGCGCCGATGGCGTTGATATCTTTAAGATAGCAAAGTGTGGGTATCTTTATACCAACGGAGTTAGCCGCGTCAAGAATAGTCGTTCCGGCAGGAACAGTTACGGGCAGTCCGTTTATTTTTAATGTTACATCAGCCATTGTTCTAACCTCCGATTATTTCTTGATTATAGCTTTGAAGTTACAGTTATCCATACATGCGCCGCACTTTATGCACTTGCTCTGATCGATAACGTGTTTTTCCTTGACCTTGCCTGTGATAGCGCCGACCGGGCAGTTTCTTGCGCACTTGGTGCATCCGCGGCAGTCGTCTGTGATCTCGTAACGAACGAGTTTCTTGCAGACGTGAGCGGGACATGTCTTGTCAACGATGTGGGCAACGTATTCGTCACGGAAGTAACGGAGTGTTGAAAGAACGGGGTTGGGAGCAGTCTGACCGAGACCGCAGAGAGAGTTGTTTTTGATATAATGGCAAAGCTCTTCCATCTTATCGAGATCTTCGAGCGTGCCGTTGCCGTCTGTGATCTTATTGAGAAGCTCAAGAAGACGTTTGTTGCCTATACGGCACGGTGTACACTTACCGCAGCTTTCGTCAACGGTGAATTCAAGGAAGAATTTTGCGATATCAACCATACAGTTGTCTTCATCCATTACGATAAGTCCGCCTGAGCCCATCATTGAGCCGATGGCGATAAGATTATCGTAATCGATGGGGGTATCAAGGTGCTGAGCGGGAATGCATCCGCCGGAAGGACCGCCGGTCTGTGCAGCCTTGAATTTCTTGCCGTTGGGGATGCCGCCGCCGATATCTTCAATGATCTCACGGAGCGTTGTGCCCATGGGAACTTCAACGAGACCGGTGTTTGTGATCTTGCCGCCGAGAGCGAAAACTTTTGTGCCTTTGCTCTTTTCGGTACCCATAGAGGAGAACCATTCTGCTCCGTTGAGTATGATCTGAGGAACGTTGGCATATGTTTCAACGTTGTTGAGGATAGACGGTTTGCCGAAGAGACCTTTTTCTGCGGGGAACGGAGGACGGGGACGGGGCTCGCCTCTGTGTCCTTCGATAGAAGTCATAAGAGCGGTTTCTTCGCCGCATACGAATGCGCCGGCGCCGAGACGAACGTCGATATCGAAATCGAATCCGCTTTCAAATATGTTTTTGCCGAGAAGACCGTATTCACGCGCCTGCTTGATAGCGATCTGAAGACGTTTTACTGCGATCGGGTATTCTGCTCTTACGTAGATAAAGCCCTGAGATGCGCCGATAGCGTAGCCTGCGATAGCCATAGCCTCGAGAACTGCGTGGGGGTCGCCTTCGAGAACGGAACGGTCCATGAATGCTCCGGGGTCGCCTTCGTCGGCGTTGCAGCATACGTATTTCTGATCTGCATCGGGAACTATCGTGCGGGCAAGAGACCATTTTCTGCCGGTCGGGAAGCCTGCGCCGCCGCGTCCGCGAAGACCCGATTTAAGAATAACGTCTATAACCTCTTCAGGAGTCATTTCGGTAAGGACTTTGCCGAGAGCGGCATAACCGTCGCGCGCGATATACTCTTCGATGTTTTCGGGGTTGATAACGCCGCAGTTACGAAGAGCGATACGGTGCTGTTTTTTATAGAAATTTGTTTCGTTAAGCGATTTTACGCCGTTTTCAGTAACGGTTTCTTTATAAAGAAGACGTGTTACTACACGGCCTTTGAGCAGATGTTCCGAAACGATCTCGGGAACGTCTTCTACTGTTACTCTGCTGTAGAAGCAGCCTTCGGGATAAACTATCATTATCGGACCGAGGGCGCAAAGACCGAAACATCCGGTCTGAACTACTTTTACTTCATTTTCGAGACCCTGTCTTTTGATCTCGTTTTCCATTTCGGTGCGTATTTTTGCGGAACCTGACGATGAGCAGCCTGTGCCTCCGCAAACGAGAACGTGTGATCTGTACATAGCTTTATCTCCTTATTCTGCGCTGCCGATTGTATATTCGGAAACAATATTTTTGTTGACAATATGATCGTTTACAACTCTTACTGCCTTTTCGGGAGTCATTTTGATGTATGTAACCTTTTCTTCGCCGGGCATATATACATCAACGAGGGGTTCGAGCTTGCACATACCGATACATCCGGTCTGGGATACGGTAACATTTTCAAGTCCGCGCTTTGATATTTCATCAAGGAAAGCAGTCATAACGGGGCGTGCGCCTGCTGCGATACCGCATGTAGCCATACCGATAACAACTCTTACTTTGTCGCTGTTTTCGTTTCTGTCGTTAACGCTTGCTTTCATTCTTTCTTTTATGGCTCTAAGTTCTTCAAGAGATTTCATCTCGTTCGCCTCCAAATAATTCGTTTAAATTTTCGTGAATGTAATCATGTATGTAGGTAAGGACCTCGGGACTGTCTATGGGCGTATCTTCGATAACTTCTTTTATGTCTCTTGTGGAAAAGACAAATTCGTTTCCGTTCCATACGTGCCTGTAAATAAGGTCGAAGTCCGCAGCCTTGGCGGAGATGAGCATCATCGTGCCCGAAATATCTCCGAGAGGCATCCTGTCGATGCTGCTGTGTTTGAAAACGGCTGTGGTCACCGTGCCTTTCCCTTTTTCAGACTCAAGGGTGAGGTAGCCTTCCGCGAGTTCGGCGGCTGCCCTGAAAAGAGCGATGCCCATGCCGATCTTACGTGTAGTTCTCGACGTGGCGAACGTGCCGTTAACACGCGCGAGAGTTTCTTCGTCCATCCCGCATCCGTTGTCGGAAACGGTGATCTTCAGCTCATCGGCTTCAAGGTCCTCAGATATCTCAACAGTTATCGTGTCTGCTTTTGCAGATATACTGTTCTGAACGATATCGAGAATGTGAAGAGATAACTCTCTCATTACATTTCTTTGTATTTTGCCAGGATCTTCGGGACGTCATCCGCAGTAAGACGTCCGTAAACATCGTCATTTACGGTCATTACGGGAGCAAGTCCGCAACAGCCTATGCAACGGGTCGCTTCAAGCGAGAACTTGCCGTCCTCAGTAACGTCGCCGCTGCCGATGCCGAGTTCTGAGCAGGCTTTGTCAAAAACATTCTGTGAACCCTTAACATAGCATGCTGTGCCGAGGCAAACGCCGATTCTGTACTGACCTTTGGGGTTAAGTGTGAACTGCGCGTAGAAAGTAGCAACTCCGTATACTTCTTCGAGCGGGATATTCAGTTCGTCGGCAATGATCTTCTGCACTTCGATGGGAAGATAGCCGTAAATCTCCTGCGCTTCCTGCATAATAGGCATAAGCGAGCCCTGAGCATCCTTGTTCGCCGCGATATACTCACGGAGTTTCTGTTCCTGCTCCGCAGTCCCCTTGAAAGGGATTTTGGAAATAGTAGATTTACCCATTTGGATTCGTCCTCTCTAATCTGTATTTTATAAACGAAATCAAGTTTTCGAAAGCTCTTAATATCAAGAACCGTCACGAACTATTATATCATAATTTTTATTAAATGAAAAGGGGGTAAATCAAATATTCCGTGAACTTTTTTCGTATTTTATTATAGATAGCTAAATACAGCCGGGATAACTGCGTGCAAAACACCGTTTTTCAGCAGCAGGAAAAGACGTAATGAACCGCTGCATACAGTGAAGAGCCCTGAATAAAAACGAAAGCGGGAGGGAAAATCGAATAATTTTCAAACAAAGGCGGCATATTCACGAAAAGACTTGAATTTCAGCCGATAATATGATATAATATAATGTGATTATGGAAAAATTATCCGCAAATAAGGGGTTGAATATAACAAAATGGAATCCAACATAAGAGAGCAGCTTGAACAGATCCGCGCAACTGCGAAAGACAGGCTTGCGAAGATAGGATCTTCCGAGGAGCTTGAGAATCTCAAAGTTAAACTTCTCGGCAAAAAGGGCGAGCTGACGGGCGTTCTTTCTCAGATGGGCAAACTTCCCGCAGATATGCGTCCCGCAGTCGGACAGGCGGCGAACGAAGTGCGCACTTTTATAGAAGAAAGAATAAAGGCCGCCAAACAGCAGCTTGAAGAGCTTGAACTTCAGAAAAAGCTTGCGAACGAGAAGCTTGACGTAACTCTTCCCGGAAAGCAGCTTCGCAGAGGTAAAAAGCACCCCTGTTCGGTCGTTCTCGACGAGGTAAAGGACGCGTTTATATCGATGGGATTTACCGTGGCGAGCGGTCCGGAGGTTGAATATGACTATTACAACTTTGAAGCGCTCAACATTCCCAAATACCATCCCGCAAGAGATACTCAGGATACATTTTATTTTTCCGACGATATCCTTCTCAGAACTCAGACGAGCTCTGTCCAGATAAGAACAATGGAAAAAATAAAGCCCCCCATAAGAGTGATCGCTCCCGGCAGAGTTTACCGCATAGACGAGGTTGACGCGACGCATTCGCCCATATTCCATCAGATCGAGGGCCTCGTAGTTGATAAAGGCATCACGATGTCGCATCTGAAAGGATCTCTTGACATAATAGCCAAAAAATTATTCGGAGAAAACATCAAAACGCGTATCCGTCCCGACTACTTCCCCTTCACCGAACCCTCTGCAGAGATATCGATATCCTGCTTCAAATGCGGCGGAGAGGGCTGCAAGTTCTGCAAAGGCGAAGGATGGATAGAAATAGGCGGAGCAGGCATGGTCAACCCGAAGGTTCTCGAGCTTCTCGGCATAGACACAAACGAATATTCCGGCTTTGCTTTCGGTATGGGACTTGAACGTCTCGTTTTGAGAAGATACAATATCGACGATATACGCATGCTTTTCGAAAACGACGTAAGATTCCTTGAAAGTCTGTAAGCATACAGCCTGTCACTACATATTTTCTGAAAGAGATGGAATAAATATATGAACGTACCGTACAGATGGCTCAGAGAATATACGGATGTTGATGTTGAGCCGAAGAAATTCTCGCATGAAATGAATATGACCGGAACCGAAACGACCGGTTTTTCCTGCGCCGCAGATACCATAAAAAACGTTGTTGTGGGTCTTATCGAAAAGATAGAAAGACACCCTAATGCCGACAAGCTTGTGGTTTGCAGCGTAAACGTAGGCAAAGACGATAATATTCAGATAGTTACCGCGGCAAAGAATATGAAGGAGGGCGACCTCGTTCCCGTTGCTCTTGACGGATCAGTTCTTGCTTCGGGCAAGGAGATACACGCAGGTGAGCTGCGCGGAGTAATGTCCTGCGGAATGTTCTGTTCCGTTGAAGAGCTCGGCCTTGCCGTAAACGATTTTCCCGGTTCCGTTGCCGACGGGCTTCTCATTCTGAACAACGGCGCATGCGAATTCAATGCCGCTCCCGGCGACGACATATGCAAGGCGCTTTCGCTTGACGACACTGTTTTTGTGGTCGATATCGTTACAAACAGGCCCGACTGTCTTTCGATAATCGGCGTTGCAAGAGAGGCTGCATGCACGTTCAGAAAGCCCTTTAACGTTAAAAAACCCACATATAAAACGGGCGGCGGAAATATCGGAGATTACCTTTCGGTAAACGTTGAAGACGCCGATCTCTGCACGAGATATATGGCGAGAGTGGTAAAAGATATCAAAATCGCCCCCTCTCCTCTCTGGCTCGTTGAAAAGCTCAGAGACTGCGGCGTTCGCGCGATAAATAATATAGTTGACATAACGAACTATGTAATGCTTGAATACGGTCAGCCGATGCACGCGTTTGACTATGAATGCGTCGGAGGCGGAAAGATCACCGTAAGAAGAGCAAAAGACGGCGAAAAAATGAACACACTCGACGGACAGGAACGAATTCTTGACGCCGACACCCTCGTTATCGCCGACGCGTCGCGACCGATTGCCGTAGCAGGCGTAATGGGCGGAGAAAACAGCGAAATAAAGCCCGAAACAAAAACGATAGTTTTTGAGAGCGCGAATTTCTTTGCTCCGTCAGTAAGAAAAACGTCCAAAAAGCTCGGTCTGAGAACGGAATCTTCCGCACGTTTTGAAAAAGGTCTCGATCCCCTTCTTACCGAAGAAGCTCTTGACAGGGCGTGTGAGCTTATATGCATGCTCGGCGCGGGAACCGTTGTTGACGGTACGATAGATATAAACAATGCACCGTCTCAGGTACGTACGGTTCCGTTTGAGTATGAATGGATCAACAGATACCTCAACATCACCGCTTCAAAAGAGGAAATGACCGATATTCTCGAAAGACTCGGAATGACTGTTGAAAACGACATAATAACCGTGCCTTCGTTCCGCTCGGATATCGAGAACAAATACGACATTTCCGAAGAGATCGCGAAGTTTTACGGATATGACAGGATCGAGCCGCTTTTCTTCAAAGCAGACGTCAAGTCGGGCGGATACACGGCAGAGCAGAAATTTGAGATCCGTCTCGGCGAAGCGCTCAGATCAGCCGGTCTTGACGAGATAATGACGTATTCTTTCGTCAGTCCGAAATCATTTGATAAGATCCGTCTTCCCGAAGACGCTCCCGAGAGAAACGCCATGAAGATAAAGAATCCTCTCGGCGAAGATACTTCCATAATGAGAACAAGCGCGCTGCCTTCGATGCTTGAAGTGCTTGCGAGAAACTACAGTTACAGAAATCCCGCCGCATATCTTTACGAGATAGCCACCGTTTACATCAAAAATGCCGATGAAACGAAGCTTCCCGATGAAAAGAAGATCATTTGCGCAGGTTTTTACGGTGACAAGGGCGATTTTTACACGATGAAGGGCATCGTTGAATCGATTCTTTCGGCGATGAACACAAAAGAGTGTGAATTCGTGCCCTGCGCCGACAATCCGTCATACCATCCGGGACGCGCCGCAAAGATCGTTGCGGACGGCAGAACAATAGGCGTTTTCGGACAGATCCATCCCATTGCTGCGAAGAACTACGGAATAAACGACGAGGTATACGCTGCCGAGATCCCGTTCGATGAGCTCTTCGAATCGACCGCTCCCGAAAAAACGTTTACTCCGCTTCCGAAATTCCCCGCTGTAACAAGAGACCTTGCTCTTATCTGCAAAGACGAGACAAGCTCAGGAGAAATAGAAAAGAAGATCAAAGCGCTTGCCGGTCCGTGCCTTGAAAAGATCGAGATATTCGACGTTTACAAGGGCGCTCAGGTTGCGTTCGGACATAAAAGCATTGCTTATGCGCTCGTGCTCCGCTCTGAGGAAAAGACACTCGGAGAGAGCGATATCGAAAGCATTATGACGAATATTATCGACGGTCTTGCAAAAGACGGCATAACGCTCAGAAGATAGTGGCGCATTCAGAAAGGATGATACCATGGATACGAACAGCACCATCACCTTTTCGCTCAAATCGAACAAAGACGACGAGATGAAAAAAACGCTGATCGCCATATACGACGCTTTCGTTGAGAAGGGTTACGACAATCCGATAAACCAGATTGTCGGCTATATCCTTTCGGAAGATCCGACGTATATCACGAAGCACAACAACGCAAGAAATCTCGTCAGAAAACTTGACAGAGATGAACTTCTTGCCGCGCTTGTAAGAAATTATCTCAAATCCTGAGGGAAAAAGATGCAGCAGACAAACGACGTTTTTTACGAACAGCTTTATTCAAGAAAAAAGACATTTAAGGAATACGGCATCCAGGCACTTATCTTTATTGTGACTATCGGTCTTTCGATGGCTGTTTTCATGTTCTGCATTGCCTCCATACGAAATTTCGGGCTTATGATAGGCACGTTATGCATAGGCATAATAGTTTACTTCGGTTACAAGCTTTTCATGCGCCTTGACATTGAGTATGAATATATCTATCTCAACGGAGAAATCGACGTTGACAAGATCATCTGCAAAAGCGAAAGAAGCCGCCTTCTTACCGTAAAAGCGGCAAACTTCGAGCAGTTCGGCGAATACAACGCGGCAACTAAAGAAAAAGTCGACTCGTATCCCGTAAACAAGCGTTTCGACGTCCGTTCAAACAAAACGGATGCACTTTATTATGCTGTTTTCAATCATAAAGAATATAATAAAACGCTTCTTATTTTCGAGCCGGACGAACGGATAATGGAAGATATGAAGCGCTATATTCCCAAAACCGTATGGCACTGAAAATAACGTATGAAACGGTAAAATCGCTCATAAAACCGCGTCCCGAAAACTCTCATAAAGGCACGTTCGGAACGCTGCAGCTTTTTTGCGGTTCAAAGAATATGACCGGCGCCCCCTATCTTGCCGCCTGCGGCGCATTGAGGTGCGGCACCGGGCTTTTATACATATCGGCTAAAGGAAAGCTGAAGCGTATCCTTCAGGCAAAGCTTGCCGAACCGGTGTTCTGCAAAATGCGGATATCCCCGAGATCTACCGCATTCGTTGCGGGCTGCGGTTTGGGAAAGAAAGCGAAATACGTAAAAAAGATTCTTTCTCAGTCCAAACCTGCAGTTATAGACGCGGATGCGATAAACTATCTTGCAAAGCATAAAAAGCTGCTTATAAAAAAACGCTGCGAAGCTATTCTGACCCCGCACGTCGCGGAAATGTCGAGATTGACGGGAAAAGACGCTGACATGATCGAATCAGACAGAGAAGCATGCGCGGCTATGGCAGCTGCGCAGTTCAATTGCACCGTTGTGCTGAAGGGACACGAGACCGTTATCGCTCTCCCCTCGGGGGAAACATTCATCAACACGACCGGCAACTCCGGTCTTTCAAAAGGTGGAAGCGGAGACGTGCTTGCCGGTATGGCAGGCGCATTTCTCGCCCAGGGATATTCGACACGTGATGCCGCGATAATATCGGTATGGCTTCACGGCATGGCGGCGGATAATCTAAAAAAGAACGTTTCGAAGCACGGACTTTTACCTTCCGAAATACCGCTTGAAGCCGCAAAAATCCTTTCTGAATTCGAATAGCCTTAATCATTATTACCGGGAAACAACAATGGAACACACACGAAGAACATGGGCGACGGTAGACCTTGCCGCCGCAAAGGAAAACATAATAAAGATCCGCAAGATCGTTGGTCACTCATGCGCCATGATGTCCGTTGTAAAAGCGGACGCTTACGGTCACGGAGCGGTCGAGATAGCAAAAACGATCGGAGATTTCACCGATTTTTTTGCGGTCTCGAATATTGACGAAGCGGTCCAGCTGAGAGTTGCCGGAATAAAAAAGCCCATTCTGATTCTCGGCTACACGCCCCCGCATTCAATGAGCCTGCTTGCGCAGCATGATATAACCCAGACCGTCTTTTCGTATGAATACGGGAAAAAGCTTTCCCAGGCAGCGCAGATACTCGGCAAAAAGGTCAATGTTCATATCAAGATCGATACCGGTATGAACCGTCTTGGATTCAGCGCACAGAACGAAGAAGCCTTCGCCAATTCCGTCAGGGAGATCAAAGAGCTTTCAAAAGAGCCTTTTCTCGGATTTGAGGGAATCTTTACTCATTTTGCCGTAGCAGATGAGCCGGAAAACCCGTTTACGAAAATTCAGTTTCAGCGTTTTACAGACTGCATATCCGCGCTTGAAAAAGAAGGGATCGTTTTCAGATTCCGTCACGCTTCAAACAGCGCCGCAATAATAAATTTCCCCGAAATGAAGCTCAACATGGTCCGCCCGGGTCTTATTCTTTACGGAATAACGACCAACCGTCCGGACGCGCTCGGTCTGAAGCCCGTAATGGCGCTGAAAACGACCGTTTCATTCATTCACGATTTCAGAAAAGGCGACAGCGTAAGCTACGGCAGAACGTTTACTGCGCCGCATGATATGCGCATAGCAACTCTGCCCATAGGTTATGCCGACGGACTTTTCAGAGCGCTCTCAAAAAATCTGAGCGTTATTATCAACGGCCAGTCTGCGCCGATAATAGGCAGAATTTGCATGGATCAGTGCATGGCTGACGTAACAAATCTAAATGTAAATACCGAAGACGAAGTAACCGTTTTCGGTGAAAGGAAAAGCGTTTACGACCTTTCCGATGCGATAGATACGATCCCCTATGAGATCATATGCGATATCGGAAAGCGTGTACCTAGAATATATAAAAAATGAACAAACACATAAAATCACTTGTTTTAACTGCGCTTTTTGCGGCAATAGACTGCATTCTTGCGCAGATATCCATTCCGTTGCCGTTTTCTCCCATCCCGTTTACTCTTTCGCTTCTTGCAGTATTTCTGTCGGGAAGTTTTCTGCCTCCGCTTTATGCGTTTCTGTCCCAGATAGTCTATATTCTTATCGGTCTGACGGGACTTCCTGTTTTCGCAGGATTCAAAGGCGGAATAGCGGTCCTTATCGGGCCTACGGGAGGATTTCTTGCGGCATATCCGTTTATGGCACTTATAACGGCTCTCTTCGTTAAATATTTAAGCAAAAAGAACGGATTTTTCCTGCCCCTCGCAGGCATGATACTCAGTCTTGTTGTATGCTATGCCCTCGGAACCGCCGTTTACTGCCTTTACGCAAAAACGACCGTTGCCGCCGCGTTGCCCGCGGTCGCACTGCCGTTTATTCCGTTTGACTGCGTTAAAGCGCTTATCGCCGCAACGATACGCATTGCGATCGACAAGCGCATGAACGCTTCCGAAAAGGAATAAAAACGTCAGACAGATATTATTTTAGGCGAAATAAAAACGTTTTACGGAATGATTGTTGAAATCACGCCGTGTGCTGCCGTCAGCTTTTCTGACCTGCGCAGTGCGAAAATCAAAGACCTTCTCTTTTCAATGAAAGGAGAAGGTCTTTTTTTCTGTTGTATATGCTGTTATAAAAAATAAATCTCACATTGCGGGAAACACGGGAAAAGACGTCATATATAACGCTTTCATTATCGTGTCATCACCAGTCCGAATCCCAGTCGGTGTCTCCGCTGTCCCACGAATCATAGTCCGAAGAACTTGAGGAGCTGCTTTCGTTGATATCCTCCCATATTTCCGAACTTTTGAAATCGCTGATGCCCCAGTCAGAATTCCAGTATTCTCCGAGAGAATAGTCTTCATAATTCTCGGCGGGGAATTCATTTGTCTCATACCACGAGCTGTCTGATACGCTTGAATAATACCAGGTCGATCCGTACCGATAGTAGACCGTTCCGTCTCCGTCGCCGTAATATCCGTCGTTGCGGTGCTGATGCATGGAATATAAAGCCATGATCGCCGTAAGGACGATCATTACGATTATGCATATGATCGGAGGAAGTATTCCCTGAGTTTTCTGTCTATTTCGCTGCTGACCCGATGAAGATTTTTCAGGCGTTTTGCCGTCGGGATAAATACCGCGGCTATGGCATTCGTCCAGCAGTTTAAGAAACAGCTCGTTTACTGCAAACGCCTCATCAGGACCCTGATAGCGAATGGCGCGCTGACCGTTTGCCTTGTTTTTATAAACAATATAGTTTTCGCCGTCCCTGTAAATACCAAATGCCTTCGGTTTACGGTAGTTTTCACCGATAAAAAAGCGCATTTTCAGAAGCGGCATTCCCCGCTCAGCGCAGTATTCTTTCAGCTCTTCTATTGTTTTCGGAAGAAAAATATGTCTTTCTGTATCCGCGACATAGCCCTCGTTTGGCGCGCCGCAGTTAGGACAGCACTTTTCTGAAGACGATATTGTCGAACCGCAGTATGTGCATTGACTTGTAGATGCCATTGTGTGCTCCTTTGGATATCGGGAATTTATTGAATCGCAGTGTTGTTACCTGTCGCTGCTTTCGGATCTGTTTTTTCTCTTTCTGACTTTTTCGATGTGCGAACCGACATATTTACGGATATAATGCTTATAAATTATTACCGCAAACATGAGAAGGACGCCTTCGGCAACTATAAGTGCAAGAATGTTTTCCGCAACGTCAGTGCCGGCAGCTATGCGCTGTATGAAAAACCACAATCCAAGCGCCATAAGGACGATAAGAAAAACAAAGAAAAGTCCGAAAATCACAGGTTCCGCGACAGCTTCGAACTTTGACGTTCTCTTTTTGTCGAGCCACGCCCATACGGCAAATGCAAAGAAAGCGGTCCACGCAACGGATATCAGAAACAGTACGGGCTCTGTTCCGAAGAACTGAACGCAGAAAAAAATTCCGAGAATAGCTGCCGCAATAAATATTCCCAAAATCAGACAGTACTGAAACCCTTTCATCTTCCCTCACCTTTGCCGTGCGTGCGCCGTCTTTAACCGGCGTTTTTGAGCGATCGGTATTGTAACAGTCACGTTTTCATAACGTAAGCATAAAATTATTCACTTAATGGCTCAGTCGAAAAAATCATCCGATTTTACCGACTGATAACGATGAGGGTACAGCCTTTCGGCTGTACCGCTGCAACGTTATAATTGATTCGCTGCCTTTCAGCGAAAGATTACATGTTTTGTCAGATCGTTATTTCTCCGTCAAAGATCTTATCCGCGCTGCCTGTCATAAAGACGGTTTCATCGGTATATTTGATCTTGAGGTCTCCGCCTATAAGCTTTACGGTAACCTCTTCACCCTTTTTGCAGATACCGTTTTCGCAAGCCGCAACGACTGCCGCGCAGGCCCCTGTTCCGCATGCCCACGTTTCGCCGCATCCGCGTTCCCAGACGCGCATTTTCAGCGTTTTTTCGTCTATGACCTGAATAAATTCGGTATTGATCCTTTCGGGGAACTTTTCATAGTTTTCAAACTGAGGTCCGATCTTTTCGATATCAAGCTTATCAACGTTTTTCACGAATACGACGCAGTGCGGATTGCCCATGCCGACGCAAGTGATATTGTAGTTTTCGTCACCTATGTTTACAAGACGGTCAACTACCTCTTCGCCGCTGAAATTAACGGGGATCGCTGCGGGATTGAGTATCGCTTTGCCCATATCGACGCATGCGGAATCAACGACCTTGTTGTGGATGAAAAGATGCAGCTGTTTTATTCCGCTTACTGTTTCGATTGATACGTCCTTTTTATCTATCAGATGGTTGTCATAAAGGTATTTGCCGGCGCAGCGTATAGCGTTTCCGAACATTCTGCCTTCGCTGCCGTCACGGTTGAACATTCTTACTTTCGCATCCGCCTTATCCGAAGGACCGATAAGAACTACTCCGTCGCCGCCTATGCCGGTATGTCTGTCGGAATATCTTACGGCGAGACCTTCGGGGTTATCGATCTTCTGATCGAAGCAGTTGAAATAAATATAGTCGTTGCCGCTTGCCATCTTCGTGAATCTGAGCTTTATTCGTTCCGAACGCATGCGAGTGATGTCTATCAGCTCGATCGAGCCTTCGGAATATTTGCTCATCAGGCTCTGTGCGAGCGCATTTGCGGTATCTATGGAAGTTAAGCACGGAATCGAACGTTCAACGGTCTTTCTTCTAATCTTAACGCTGTCTCTTGAAGGCAGTCTGCCCTTAGACGACGTAGAGATAACGTAATTGATCTTTCCGCTTTCAAGAAGGGTTATGGTGTTCTCCTCGCCCTCGTGGATCTTATCCACGACCGTTACGGGAATTCCGACACGACTGATAACGTTTGCCGTTCCGCGCGTAGCGTAAATGGAGAAACCGAGCTCGCTGTAGCGTTTTGCAAGATCCGCAACTTCCGGCTTATCGCTGTCTCTTACGGTGATCATTACGCCGCCGGATTTTTTCATCTTGTAGCCTGCCGCGATAAGTCCCTTGTATATAGCTTCTTCCATCGTGCTTGCTATGCCGAGAACTTCGCCTGTGCTCTTCATTTCAGGACCGAGGTGATTGTCTACGTCCGCAAGTTTTTCAAACGAGAAAATAGGCACTTTAACCGCAACATACGGTGATGTGGGATAAAGTCCCGTTCCGTAGCCCATGTCTTTGAGTTTTTCGCCGAGCATCGCTCTTGTGGCGAGGTCTACCATGGGAACGCCGGTTACTTTAGTGATGTAGGGCACGGTTCTTGATGAACGCGGGTTTACTTCGATAACATAAAGATCATTGTCGTAAATAAGATACTGTATGTTTACAAGACCTTTCGTGTTAAGATCGACTGCAAGCTGTTTTGATGCAGAAATGATCTTTTCCGTCAGTTCGTCTGAAACGTTCCATGCGGGATATACCGCTATAGAGTCGCCGGAGTGAACGCCCGTGCGCTCGATATGCTCCATAATGCCGGGGATAAGTATATCTTCGCCGTCGCATACAGCATCTACTTCAAGCTCTGTTCCCATAAGATATTTGTCGATGAGAACGGGGTTTTCGATATTGTGCGAAAGGATTATCTGCATATACTCCCTGACGTCGCTCTCATTGAAGGCGATTATCATGTTCTGACCGCCGAGAACGTATGACGGACGGAGAAGAACGGGATATCCGATCCTCTTTGCTACCGTAAGCGCCTCTTCGCAAGTCATAACTGTATCGCCGACAGGGCGTTTGATATGATATTTTTCAAGAAGTTTATCAAAACGTTCTCTGTCTTCCGCCGCATCTATACTGTCCGCAGGTGTACCGAGTATATTCACGCCTGCTTTATCAAGGAATTTCGTAAGCTTGATGGCAGTCTGACCGCCGAATGCTACAACGGCGCCGAACGGTTTTTCGGTATTTATTACGTTCATTACGTCCTCGGGGGTAAGAGGCTCGAAATAAAGTCTGTCTGCCGTGTCAAAGTCTGTTGAAACGGTTTCGGGGTTGTTGTTTACTATAACTACCTCAAATCCGAGCTTTTTCAGCGCGCGGCAGCAGTGAACGGAGGCATAGTCGAATTCTATACCCTGACCTATGCGTATAGGACCGGCGCCGAAAACGATAACCGTCTTTTTAGCTGTTGAATGTTCTTTCTTGAATTCGAGAGCTTCGTTTTCGTCGTCATACGTAGAGTAAAAATACGGTGTTTCGGCAGCAAACTCGGCAGCGCAGGTATCAACCATTTTAAATACAGCCGAACGGTGGAATTCCGTTTTTGTTCCGCTGAGAGCTTCGATAACGGAATCGGGATAACCGAGTTTTTTCGCCTCAAGATATTTTTCTTCGTCCACTCCGTTTGCAAGAGACTCTGAAAAACGGACAAGGTGAAGTATTTTGTGAAGGAACCATCTGTCGATCTTGGTAATAGCATATATCTCGTCAACTGAAACGCCGCGCTTAAGAGCCTGATATACAACAAAAAGGCGTTCGTCGTCGCAGTCGTAAAGACGTTTGTGTATCTCTTCATCGGAAAGAGCGGCAAGCTTGGGCGAATCAAGACTCGTAAGCGAAATCTCGGCGCCGCGAACAGCCTTCATGAGGGCCTGTTCAAACGACGTGCCTATCGCCATTACCTCGCCGGTCGCTTTCATCTGCGTGCCGAGGGTGCGTTTTGCGTATACAAACTTATCAAACGGCCACTTGGGCAGTTTTACAACGATATAGTCTATGGTAGGCTCAAAACAAGCCGACGTTTTTTTCGTTATTGCGTTCGGGATCTCGTCAAGATTATATCCTACAGCGATCTTTGAAGCAACTTTTGCTATCGGGAAGCCCGTAGCCTTTGACGCAAGGGCGGAAGAACGGGAAACACGCGGGTTTACTTCTATAACGGCGTATTCCATACTGTCGGGATCAAGCGCGAACTGAACGTTGCATCCTCCGTTTACGCCGAGCTCGGAAACGATATTGAGCGCCGCGGTTTTGAGCATCATAAACTCTTCGGTAGCAAGCGTGAGCGCAGGAGCCACAACTATGCTGTCGCCCGTATGAATGCCGACGGGGTCAACGTTTTCCATGCTGCACACGGTAATGACGTTTCCGGAGCTGTCACGAATGACCTCAAACTCTATCTCTTTCCAGCCCGAAACGCATTTTTCGACGAGTATCTGGTTTATGGGCGACATGCGTATGCCTGTTTCGGCAACCTCGCGGAGCTCTTCCTCGTTCTTTGCTATTCCGCCGCCGGTTCCGCCGAGAGTGAATGCGGGGCGTATGATCAGCGGGTAGCCTATCTCACCGGCAAAATCGATAGCCGCTGAAACGTCGGTAACGACTTTTGACGGGATGCACGGCTGACCGATTTTAAGCATGGTTTCTTTAAACATCTGCCTGTCTTCGGCCTTATCTATCGTTTCGGGATCCGCGCCGAGAAGACGCACGCCGTTTTTTTCAAGAAATCCCTCTTTTGCCAGCTGCATCGAAAGGGTGAGTCCCGTCTGTCCGCCGAGAGTGGAAAGGATCGAGTCGGGTCTCTCTTTTTCGATTATTCTTTTGAGGACGGGAAGGGTAAGCGGTTCGATATAAATCCTGTCCGCCATTTCCTTGTCGGTCATTATCGTTGCGGGGTTTGAGTTTACGAGAACTACCTCTATACCCTCTTCGCGAAGAGCCCGGCATGCCTGTGTTCCGGCATAGTCAAACTCTGCAGCCTGACCTATTACGATAGGACCTGAACCGATAACGAGAGTCTTTTTGATGGATTTATCGAGCGGCATTTAGTTCACCTTTCCCTTCTTTATATTTTCAATGAATTTATCGTACAGAAAACCTGTGCTGTTGGGACCCGAGAGTGTTTCACAGTGAAACTGAACGGAAAAGACGGGTCTGTCGGTATACTCTATTCCTGCACAGGTATTGTCGTTAAGGTTTTTGTAGGTCAGTTTTATGTTCGACGGAAGTTTTTCGGCGTCGACCGAATACCCGTGATTCTGAACCGTGATATGTGTTTTGCCCGTTTCGGTATTGATGACGGGGTGATTTGATCCTCTGTGACCGTGTTTGAGCTTATATGTGCGGCAACCGCCGGCAAGTGCGATGATCTGGTGTCCCAGCCCTTCGCCGAAAACGGGAACGCCGCATTCGATCAGAGCCTTTGCTTCATTTGCTATATTGGCGTAATCTATCGGGTCGCCCGGACCTTCCGAAAACATTATTCCGTCAGGACAGAGAGAAAGCGCTTCTTTTGCCGAAGTGAAGGCGGGAACACGAACAACGTTTGCGCCGCGGTCGCAAAGCTCCTTTACCGCGTGCTCCGCAGAGCCGAGGTCGTATAAAACCACCGTCATGCCGTTTTCGGAAGAGGCATATTCGCGTTTTTCTGAACAGGTGGTGTTTTCGACCGCTTTTTCAGCTTTGAAGTTTTTCAGTTCTTCAAGATCGCATTCGGGTGTTTTTGAGATTTTTGCATTCATCGTTCCGTTTTCGCGAAGTATTCTTGTGAGCGCCCTTGTATCGATATCATACATACCGATTATGCCGTTATTTAATAAAAAGGTGGAAAGATTACCCTCGCATCTGAAATTCGAAGGATCTTCACACCATTCACGTACTATATAAGCTTTAGGTCTCACTGACGAGACGCCTATCTCATCGGGAATAATTCCGTAATTGCCGGCAAGAGGGAAAGTTTGAATAACGATCTGTCCGTAATTGCAGGGGTCCGTAAGCATTTCGGTGTAACCGATAACGCCTGTATTGAAAACAAGTTCTCCGACCGTTTCTCCCGCTGCGCCGAAGGAACGTCCTTCAAAGACAGTGCCGTTTTCGAGGATCAAGTAGATTCTGTCCATATTTCTTCCTTTCAAAATGAATACTGACTGCATAAAAATATACTCTGCAAGCGTATCAGGTTATAATTAAAGCGGGATTTCCGAAAAAACGGAAGTCGCCGCAAACCGATACCTATAAAATGTTCCCCGTGATGCTGCAGTCCGGCGCATCCGACAAACTCCTTTTTCTTATTCTGACTAAATATTATATATGAGCAGCGGTGAAATGTCAATACTCAAAATACAAATTTTTTTTGACAGAAAAATGATTTATTTTTCCGGATCAGTCCGTGCTGCCGCAGGCGGTCAGGCTTCAGGCTTCACGGTTTCCGTAAAGCAATCACGCAGGAAAGAAATAATACGTTCATACGGTTTATTTGCATAATTATACCGTAAGTGTTTCACAATGTCAATTTTTTTCTCGTTTCCGCTTGATTTTTCGGGAAAATTATAGTATAATAAAAATAAAGAGAGAGAAAAACAGAAAGACAATCAAAGAAGGGGATTTTTCCCGCAGGGGCTAATGACAATGGCAAAAAAATCAGAACTTTTATCAATCCGCAAAGAGATTCTCAACGATGAGTTTTCATTTCTTAATCCGGCCCAGCGTGAGGCTGTTTTTTCAAACGACGGACCTCTTCTCATTCTTGCCGGCGCAGGAAGCGGAAAAACAACGACGGTAATAAGCAAAATAGGCTATCTTATCAGGTACGGAAATTCGTACAATTCACGGAATATATACTCCTTTGACGAGGAAGAAGACCTTGAATATCTGAAAAAATGCTTTACTGATAAGTCGCTGCGCACAGGCGACAGGTACTTCGGGCTCATGTCCGATTCACCCGTTGACGCTTTCAACATTCTGGCGATAACGTTTACAAACAAGGCGGCAGGAGAAATGCGCGAACGCCTTGAAAAGCAGTACGGTATAAGCGGCAAAAAGCTGTGGGCGCTTACGTTCCACTCGCTTTGCGTAAGGATACTTCGCCGTTTCTGCGAAAGACTCGGTTATCAGCCCGGATTCACCATTTATGACGACACGGACAGCCACCGTGTTATTGAGGCGTTGATTAAAAAGCACAGGCTCACCGAAAGATATAATGCAAGAACTGTTTCAAGGCTGATATCAACCGCAAAAAGCAGATTTATTTCCGCAGACGACTATACCGGAGACAGCGAAACGGAAAAGCTTTATAAAGATTATCAGGCAGAGCTCAAATCCGCTAACGCCTTTGACTTTGATGATCTGATTTTTATGACGGTCAAACTCCTGACGTCCGATGAGGATGCAAAACGCGCCGTCAACAACAGGTTCAGGTTTGTTCTTGTAGACGAGTATCAGGATACAAACCCCATCCAGGAGCTTCTGATATCGCTGCTTGCGCCTGCCGGAAACATATGTGTTGTCGGTGATGACGACCAGAGCATTTATCGCTTTATGGGCGCGTCGGTAGAAAACATACTGAGCTTTGAGAAGCATTTCAAAAACGCAAAGACGGTCCGTCTCGAACAGAATTACCGTTCTACTCAAACGATACTCGATGCCGCAAACGCCGTTATTTCACATAATGAAGACAGAAAAGGGAAACGGCTCTGGACAGATGCGGGACAAGGTGAAAAAATATCCGTAAACCACCTTCACAACCAGTCCGAAGAGGGCGACTACATATGCAGGGAGATCAGAGAACGCAAGGAAAAAGAAGGGCTTAAAAACAATGATTTCTGCGTTCTTTACCGCACGAATGCGCAGTCAAACGCAATAGAACACGCGATGCGCCTGCACAATCTGCCATACCGTATTTTCGGCGGACTTCCGTTTTTCAAGAGAAAAGAAGTTCAGGATATCCTTGCGTATATGAACGTAATCTGCAATCCGCATGACAGAACGAGGCTTCTGCGCATAATAAACGAGCCCAAGCGCGGCATAGGCGACACTACGATAGAAAGAATAAACGCGATATGCGATAAAACAGGCAAATCGTTTTTCGAGATCACTTCAAACGCCTCGGCATACCCTGAGCTTCAGCGTTCCGCAGAAAAGCTCGCCGATTTTGCAAGTCTTATAAACGGACTTGTTGTTAAATCGAAAGAAATGATGCCGTCATCGCTGTTTACCGAGATATTAAACGACGTTCACTACGAACAGGAGCTTAGAAAACAGTACGAGCTGAACGAAGCGCTTGCAAGGACGGAAAATATAAGAGAACTTCAGAACAGTATCGTGCAGTATGAAGAATACGAAGACGAACCTACGCTTCTGGGATATCTTGAACAGACCGCTCTTGTGAACGCGGTAGACAGTTTTGATGAAAACGAGCCTGCCGTAACGCTTATGACGATGCACTGCGCAAAAGGTCTGGAATTCAATACCGTATTTATAACCGGATTTGAAGAAGGGCTTTTCCCGTCGTCAATATCCGTCCTTGAAGAAGGCGGCGTTGAAGAAGAAAGACGACTTTGTTACGTGGCGTTAACGCGCGCAAAAAAGAAGCTTTATATCACGAACGTGGCGTCAAGAATGATGTTCGGCTCCTCCCGTCCGGCAATGCCGTCAAGGTTTTTAAAGGAGATACCCGAAGAGCTTATATCGGAAGTTGAGCATGAATATGCCGAAAGACCCGCTACGCGCCGTCCAAGACCGATATCCGAAAGACCGCTTCTCACAAATTCTGTAACGGTGATCCCTGAGGCAAAAGCAGCCGTAAAAAAATACCGTATCGGACAGCGTGTCCGCCACAAGATTTTCGGAGACGGAGTTATAACCGCCGTGACGGAAATGTCTTCAGACAGTATGCTTGAAGTCGAATTCGAAACGGTAGGCAAGAAAAAGCTGATGGCAAACTACGCAAAGCTGACAGTAATTCTTTAAAAAAAACGACCCGTTTCGGGTCGTTTTTCTTTTATTCATATACTTTGATTTTAACGGGTCCGATGAGCCCCGAAACAGAGTCCTGCGGATAATTGGAATAAGGAGACGGGTTTGTGGAATAGTGATTGCAAAGAGTGTTGGCAACTTCTATGCAGATACTGTTTTCTCCGTCGCAGATAAATCCGGTTATATCAAAATCAAACGGCGGCACGCACGAAACCGCGGCCGTTTTGCCGTTTACCGTTACTCTGCCCGAGCAGGCGACCGTGCCGAGTGAAAGAATGTATCTCATCCCCTGCTTTTTATTTATTTCAACCGTTTTTTCGTATATAAACATACCGGAGTAGCTTTCAAGCCCGCCGACCTTTGAAATATCGCAAAGTTCGGTTCTGCCTTTGCCGCATTTTTCTCTGAGCGGCTCCGGGAATATCGCGCCGCCGCAGTATCCCGTAAACGGTTCGATATCCAGTATTGCATATCCTGCTTCTTTTCTTATATCGCCCGCCGTGATAAGATAGATATTCGCCCCGTTTCTTTCGCCCGTTTTTTCAACCGTTGCTCCGCCGCCGTTAATTTTAGCGAACGTTATTTTTCCGAAAACGACCGCCTCGATCTTTTCGGTTCCCGGTGCAATACCCGAGCAAACGGTGACTTTGTGCGCAAAACCGTCTTTTGAAAACCTGATGAGCGATTTATCTGCAAACCATCTGTTTGTAAGCGGAAGACCGGTTTTTACGCTTTGTTTGCTTTTATCCTTAATTACCAGATAGCCCCTTCGCTCCGTATTTTCCGTGTTTTCGTATTCAACGGAAATGCGGTGAGGACCTTTTGAAACCGTAATGTATGAAAAATCGCGGATGATATCTCTGTCTATCATTGTTACCTTAGGCATGATACCGTCTGTCAGGATTTCCGCGCAAAGATCGCAGTCCGCATAAAATTCCGCGGCAAAAACGGCTTTTTCGCCCGATTGCAGAATAACGTTCCAGTCATAGACCTCTTTTTTAAGTCCGTGATAACCCTGCTCGTGCGGCTGACCGGTAACGATGCCGTATCTGTCGTTTATTGAAACCGCCTCGGTCTTTCCGTCAGGCGTTGTCTTCTTCCAGATATCATACTGTGAAACGGTCTGTTTCCTGCCGTCCACCGAAATAAACCTTATTTCAGGACCGATAAAGTCTTCGGTAACGGGAAGTCTGAAATCGCCCCAGCGGTTGTCAAGGGTGGGTCTGAGCGAAAAGTTCCATTCTCCGTCAAGAGCGATCTCTTCGACAGATTCACCGAGTTTTACGTATTTTTCCGTTGCGGTATCGACGCTTCTGTTGAAAACGATAAGATTGTCTCCGTCAAACGGAACCGAAACGAGTGTTTTCGGGCCCTGTTTTTCACTGTCAAGAAGCAGGCGCTTTTTGCCGTCTGCAAACCACGCTTCTACCGTGCCCTCGCAGTCAAAACGGCAGACTGTTCCTTTTTTCAGATTGCGTACAAAGTAGATATCCGTATCTCCGTCATGTCTGTGAAGGACGTTTGCCCCTGAGCCGTCAACGGTTTCAAAATCGCGTGACACAATGCCGTTTATCAGTTCTATAAGTCCGTTGTTGTCGGGCGTGCGGTAAGACGGGATATCCGCAAGAATGCCGTCGTTTATAACGTCGGTATAAGCGGGAGGATCGCCGACAATAATCAGCTTGCCGCCGGCATTCTGAAAAGCGATGAGCTTTTCGAACATTGAATGGCGGACGCAGTCGACAGACGCAAGAATGACGCATTTATATTTTTCGCCGGCAACGCACAGCTTTCCGTCTTTTATTCCCGCGGCATTTACCGATTGAAAATCAATAAAATCAAAATCTATACCGTTTTCAAAAAGCGCGGATGCGGCGGAAAACGCTGCCTTTACAGATGTTTCGGGGTCAAGATTTGCGTCGCATGAGCTTACGGGATAGAAAAGCGCGGCGTCGCAGACGTGTTTGCCCCTCGTGAGAAGATAAGAAAGCCTTTCATAATATCCGTAAAAGCTCTTTGAATGCTCCCAATACGGCATTCTGAAATGGAAATCGGGAGGAGCCCATTCCCAGAATCCGCCGTATGTGCTGTAATAAAGCCCGTGCATACAAAGAAGATTCATGCCGTAGATAAAATTGTCGCTCGTAGGAGCCTGAAGACTTGAAAGCGATGTGCCCCAGCCTGAGCTGTGGTACCCTTCCAGCCACGTGCGTTCGTGTCCGTAAAGATGAGCGATCGAGCTTGAAACCTTGTCTTTTATAAGATAGGCCGCTCTGAGCGGAGTATCGTTTCCCGGCGCGGTAAACCAGCGGACCGCTCTGAAATAATCGCCGTATTCCCCGGGAGAAAGACCTCTTGAGCACTGATCGCAGCCGTAAATCAGACCTCTCGACGCATGAAAGTCATAGACAGGCTTGAAATAGCCCTCTTCTGTCATAGCCGCCTTAACATCGCAGTAATCAAGGCGTGTTTTAACGCATCCGGGCGTTTTTGCGAAAAGCTCGAAAAGCCTCGGGGCGATATCGTAGCCTTTTTCTTTTATTATACGCTCGCGGAGCGATTCGGACCATATGTGCGCAATGTCGCAGCCGGGTATGAATTCGTCCTGAAAGCAGTAGTTTAATGCATCTCTGACGTCTTCGTCAAGATGCTCTTCAAAATATTCAAAAAATACTTTTGCCAGAAGCCTGCCTGCAGCCGGGTCAAGAACGTTTACCGAGCGCGGGTTGACTTTTTTATAAACAACGTAAACTTCACAGTCATTTTCCGCGGTGAGCAGGTCGTCAACAGGCTGCCATGAGCCGTCCGCAAAAAGAGCTGCGGCGGAAATAAAGCCATCGGGCTTATCCGGAGAATACGTTTCACCTTTTTTTACTTCGGTTTTGATAAAGTGAAGCTCTTCTGCGCACAGCTTTGCGTCGATCGCCACTTTATCAATAAAATAACCGTTGCCTATCCAGCCTATGGTATAATCGCTTATGCCTACGCCCATACCGAGCGACTTTGCCTTGCGGAAAACGTGGTTTACGATTTTCCACCATTCATCGCTGAATGCTTCGGGATCGCAGTCATACGTTTTGCCGAAGCCTCCGCCCGCTTTGTCGGGTCTGTGCGCGGGACAGTGATGCGCAAAATTGATCTGAACGCCTGAAACACCGTTTTCTGCCAGTTTTTCAAGCTGCCACTCTATTCTGTTTTTATCGAGTTTATCGCCGTTCCACCAGTAAAACGGAACGTTTCCGTAGCCCTTCGGGGGGTTGATAAAGTCTCTGTATTTCATTTTTATACTCCGTATCTGCGTTTCTTTCAGACGTCAAGCCTTGTTCTCTGCCAGTAACGATTCATTTTATAATAATTATCGTAAGTAACTTCTTTTACAAGATATTCCGGCGGTTCGAATGATTCCGCCTCTTTTACCGAAGAAAACTCGACTTCGGCATACATAAATTCATTTTCGGTTCCGCCGTCGACAAGAGAGCATTCAAGGATGTGTCCGTCCGGCAGACAATAGTTTTTTTTATGCTTTTTTATGGGTTCCTTCCCCGCTATCCGCATAAGTCCTTCAAACTGCTCTTTTGTTATAGAGGTTTCGATTTCTTCTCTGCACAGCTCACCCTTCCCCTTGACGGTCAGGCGGTATGATTCTTTGCCGTCCGCGTTTTTGCTTCTTGCGCGAACGACGGGCGCAAAGGAAATATAAATCTGCTGCATATCGCATTCCGACTTCAGCGGCAGAAAGTCAGGGAAACTTTCTATCAGGAATTTACGTTCGATCTCCATACTCTTTTCTCCGTTTCTCTCGCTTGACAGAGAGAGTTGTTTCTGTTATAATTAGCGTGAAAAAAATCAAAGGGGGCGGCTTTTACGGTTAAATTCGGCAACGATTGGGATACCCTTCTTGCGGGGGAATTCAGCAAGGAATACTATCTTCGCCTTCGCGCGTTTCTTAAAAACGAGTATGCTACCCGCACGATATATCCGGATATGTACGACATTTTCAACGCCATGAAATATACGGCGTATAATGATGTGAAAGCGGTTATTCTCGGTCAGGACCCTTATCACGGTCCGGGTCAGGCGCACGGACTTTGTTTTTCCGTAAAAAGAGGTGTTCAGCCTCCGCCGTCGCTTGTGAATATTTTCAGAGAGCTTCACGACGATCTCGGCATAGATCCGCCCTCCCACGGCGAACTGACATCATGGGCAAAAAACGGTGTCCTGCTTCTGAATACCGTGCTCACCGTCCGCGCAGGACAGGCAAACAGCCACAGAAACATGGGCTGGGAGATATTTACCGACAGAGTGATATCACTGCTTAACGAACGCGAAACGCCTATGGTATTTCTGCTTTGGGGAACGCCGGCAAGGCAGAAAGAAAAGCTCATAACAAATCCGCGGCATCTTATCCTTCACACAGTCCATCCGTCGCCGCTTTCTGCTTACGGCGGATTTTTCGGCTGCCGTCACTTTTCGCAGTGCAACGAATTTCTTGCTTCAAAAGGTATAGAACCGATAGACTGGAAGATCGACTGATCACCACTCAAAGCTTTCTATGGTGTTTTTCGGCGGCAACGGTTCGTCGGAAGCCCGGTATTGGGCAATTTCAATAAGCAAACGGTAAAACGGAGCCAAAAGACGGTATTTTTCGGATATCTCGTTTACTATTCCGGGAGAGAAGAACGATTCGTGCGGCAGGATCGGGGAAGAGATATAAAAGAATTTGAAAGCATACCATTTTTCAAGCCCGAGCTCTTTCGCGCGCTCGGAAAGGCCGGAAGGCATACGCTTATAGCTTTCACCTACGACGCGAAGTCCGCCTGCCTCTATCGGAGCGACCGCCTCGTAGAAAAGATCCGGGTTTTCGGATATATAATTTCTCATAGACGCCATTTCCTTAGGCGTGTAGCTGAAAGCGCCCATTCCGTATCTTGTTCCCTCACGCATTATCTCCGCAAAGAAACCGGGGCCTTCGAGCATATGTTCCGCAGGACGGTGAAACACCAGCCATGCCGTGTCGCGGTAAAGATGCTTGTCTTTTGTATACCGTGAGTCTCTGTATATTCTCGAAAGACATTTGGAGGGTCTTGTGATTATCTGAGGATCTATTTCCCGAACGACGGGAGAAAGATCTTCTATCAGGTCCTCAAACGGTTGACGGACATATTTTTTATAATCTTCTCTGTGTTCCTCATACCATACCTTTGAATCGTTTTCGCGGACGTTATGAAGATATTCCAGAGTTTTTTTCGAAAATCCTTTAAACTGCATCGTTTTGCCTTTCATTTTTGATCATCATTAATGTATTATATACTTTTGCAGCGGATTTGTCAACCGCAAACAGACGGTAAAATATATGAAAAACATTCGAAACATCGCTCTTGCTGCGCACGTTGACGCAGGAAAGACCACTCTTACCGAACGGCTGCTTTTTGAGACCGGCGCAATTCGCGCTCAGGGAAGCGTTGACAAGGGCACGGCGAAGACCGACGATCTTTCCGTTGAAAAAAGGCGCGGAATATCCGTGAGATCGGCTCTGACGTCTACCGAAATAAACGGTGTGACCGTAAACATAATAGACACGCCCGGCCACGCCGACTTTATCTCACAGGTCGAGCGCGCTCTTTTCGCTGTTGACGGAATAGTCGTGCTCGTTTCCGCCGTTGACGGGGTTCAGACAAATACGGAGATCATTCTTGACGCCGTATCGAGGCTGAAAAAGCCTTGCGTGATATTTATAAACAAGGCGGACAGGGACGTTGCAGACATTCAAAGGGTGTATTCCGAAATAAAAGATATTTTTCCGAAAGCGGCGCTGTATTCTTCCGTTCTTGAAGAGCTGGCGGAAACAGACGAGGAATGTCTCGAAGCTTTTGTTTCATCTGAGACGCTCCCTGACGGATTATTGAGGGAAAAGGTCGCAAAATATACAAAAAGTCTCGACATCGCGCCTGTTTTTTCCGGAAGCGCGCTGACGGGGGACGGAGTTGCGGACCTTGCGAAAGCCATAGTTGATTTTTTGCCTTCGCCCGAAGAAAACGACGGTGAAACAGGCGGATATATATATGCGGTAAGCCACGATAAAGCGAACGGAAGGGCGGCATATACCCGTATTTATTCGGGAACTCTTTCCGTGCGTCAGCAGATAAGTGTGAACGGCGCGGAATATAAAGTGAGCATGATAAAAAAACCAGTATTCGGCAAAATGACCGATACGCAAACGCTTTACCCGGGCGAAGTTGGCGCGGTATACGGCTTTTCCGATGCAAAAACGGGCGACGTTGCAGGCAGCGCAAAGCATATTCCGTTTGCAGCCGGCAGCCGTGAAACAGAGCAGGCGCTGATGATGACGGCTGTTTCCGCGACGGACGGAACGGATATACTGAAGCTCAAAGCAGCGCTTTCGGAGCTTGCTGCGGAAGAACCGATGATGGACCTTATATGGGAGCCTATTTCAAAAAGCCTTAATATAAAAGTATTCGGCGCCATACAGACCGAGGTTTTGCGCGATATCATTTTTGAGCGTTTCGGAATTGCGACTCAGTTCGGCGCAATGAACGTTATATATAAAGAAACGCCTTCGCGCGAGGGAACGGGTTTTGACGCTTACACAATGCCCAAACCGTGCTGGGCAGTTCTTAAATTCAGAATAACGCCGCTTGAAAGGGGCAGCGGGGTAAGATATAAATGCTCTGCGCCGCCAGACCATCTTTCATACAGATACAGAAAACAGGTGGAAGAATCGATAAAAGCGTCGATAGCTCAGGGACCTCGCGGATGGGAGGTAACGGATATGGAAATAGATCTTATCGACGGTGAGGATCACCCGATCCACACACATCCGCTCGATTTCACCGTTGCAACGCCCCTTGCCCTTGCAGACGGATTCAGAAACACGGGGACCACGCTTCTTGAACCGTATATACACGCACGCTTCACTCTTCACGCCGATCATTACGGCAGACTGCTCAGCGATATAATCAGAATGCGCGGCGAGCCGGGAGAACCGGTAAGAAGAAAAGACACGATATTTATCGAAGCGGATATTCCTGCTGCAACGTCACTTGATTACTCCGCCCAATTTGCTTCCTTCACATCCGGCAAAGGCGTTATGTCTGCGACTTTTTCGGGATACAGGGTCTGTCCCGAACCGGAAGGAAAAACGATGCCCAGGCGCGGAGTCGACCCGCTTGACCGCTCAAAATACATTCTTGCCGCAAGGCATGCCCTTTCGGGAACCGTTTTTGAAGCGGTGTGAATCAAATATTGACAAAAAGGTATATTTATACTATAATAACGGATATTCAGACAGATACGGAGATATAAATGAAGCTGAACTACGCCAAAGCAGAATTTTTATGCAGTTATTATAACGCTGAAGCTCTTCCGCCCGAAAAAAAGCCCGAAGTTGTCTTGGTGGGAAGATCGAACGTGGGAAAGAGCTCGATGATAAACAAGCTTGTAAACAGAAAAAAATTCGCGTTCACAAGCTCAAAACCGGGGAAAACAGCGGCGATCAACTTTTTTTCGATTGACGGCAGTATATATATCGTCGATCTGCCCGGGTACGGCTTTGCCCAGAGATCGAAATCCGAGCGGCGCGGATGGGGCAGACTGATAGAAACATATTTTTCTCTCGAAAGAGATATACGCCTCGTTGTGCTTCTTATCGATATACGGCACGGTCCGACAGAAGACGATATGCTCATGTATGAATACCTGACTTCAAAAAACGTTCCTTTCTGCGTTGCCGCCACAAAATCGGATAAGGTATCGAAAACGGCTGCGGCGGAAAAGACGGAAAAAATCAGCGAAACGTTTGACGTGAATGCATTTGCGTTTTCATCCGAAAACTCGGAGGGCGTTGAAAAGCTCAGAGAAATAATAGAATCTGTCACAGCTGAAAAAGAAAAGGAAGGGGAATGACATGATCTCAAAAAAAGACGGGAATCTTTATATAGACGGAGTGAAAGTGACCGATATTACGGAAAAATACGGAACGCCGTGCTATATTATGTCGGAAGACACTATACGGCAAAACTGCAGAAAGTATAAGGCTGCCGCGGATAAGTATTACGACGGCAGGGCGCTTCCTCTTTATGCGTCAAAAGCATTCTCCTGCGTTGACGTTTACCGAACGGTCGCTTCCGAGGGCTTCGGCGCAGACGTTGTTTCCGGCGGAGAACTGTATACCGCGCTCAAAGCGGGGTTTGACCCGAAAAAGATATATTTTCACGGAAACGCCAAAACCGAAGAAGAAATAAAATTTGCTCTTGAAAACGGAGTGGGAAGGATAGTTGCCGATAATACCGAAGAGCTCGTGACTATTGACAGAATAGCGAAAGAGCTCAACGTTACCGCCGATATCTCTTTCAGAATAAAGCCCGGGGTCGAGGCGCACACACATAACTTCGTCAAAACGGGACAGATCGACTCAAAATTCGGATTTGCTCTCGAAAACGGAGAGGCGTTTGCGGCGGTCAAGACAGCATCGGAAAAGAAAAATCTGAATATCGCAGGGTTTCACTGTCATATCGGATCTCAGATATTCGATACCGAACCGTTCATTCACGCCGCAAAGATCATGGTCGGTTTTATCGCTAAGGTAAAAAAAGAGCTTTCCGTAAACGTCGGCGAGCTTAACCTCGGCGGAGGCTTCGGCATAAAATACGTTGACGGAGACAATCCGAAACCGTATGATGAATATATGGCTGAAATTTCCGACGCGGTAAAAAGCGAGTGTGCGTCGCTCGGTATCGACGTTCCGTTTATTCTTGTCGAGCCCGGCAGAAGCATAGTGGCTGAAGCGGGAATAACAGCCTACAGGGTAATGTCCGTAAAAACGATCGAAAATGTAAGAACGTACGTTGCAATCGACGGAGGGATGACAGACAATCCCAGATATGCCCTTTACGGCTCAAAATATGCGGCGTGCATTGCCAACAAGGCGGAGCTTCCCTGCGATTTCAAGGCAACTGTGGCAGGAAGATGCTGTGAAAGCGGCGATCTTATAGGCGAGAATATGATGATTCAGGCCCCGCAAGCCGGCGACGTGCTTGTTGTATTCGCTACCGGCGCGTATAATTACTCCATGGCCTCAAACTACAACCGTGTACCGCGTCCGCCGGTTATAATGATAACTGACGGCGTGCCGAGGGTAGCGGTAAAACGCGAAACGTATGAAGACATAATAAAAAACGATATGATCTGAGGGATAAAATGACTACTGAATATGTAAAAAAGACAATTGAAGAAATAAAGGCGAAACTTATAGCCGCAAAAAGACCTTTTCTTGCCGATTCTTTTGAAAAATGTTACCCCAACACGCTTGAAACAACTACCGAGCTTAATCCGGACGGCACGGCGTTTGTTTTTACGGGAGATATCCCCGCCATGTGGCTGAGAGACTCCTCCGCGCAGGTAAGGCATTATCTGCCGCTCGCAAAAAAGGATGAAAAGATCCGCCGGGTTATCGAAGGGCTTATCGCAAAACAGGCTGAATGCATACTCAACGACGCTTACGCCAACGCCTTCAACAGGGAAGCTTCGGGCAAATGCTGGTCTGCAGATAAGACGGAATTCACAAATCCTCTTGCCTGGGAACGGAAATATGAGATAGACTCTCTTTGCTACCCCGTCTGCCTTGCCTATCTTTATATGAAAGCGTCCGGTTCAAAAGCGCATATTACCGAAAACTTCAGGGCTGCGTGCAAGCGTATTCTCGAAGTATTTGAAACGGAACAGCATCATGAAAACTCAAAATACTTCTTTATAAGGGAAAACTGTCCTCCGTCGGATACGCTTCCCGAAAACGGAAAAGGCAATCCGGTCGCATATACGGGAATGACGTGGTCCGGTTTCCGTCCCTCCGACGATGCGTGCAGATACGGATATCTTATTCCTTCAAACATGTTTGCGGTAGTTATATTGGGATATATGGAAGAGATGTTTTGTGACGACAACGGCATTTCGTCCCGCGCAAACACGCTCAAAAAGCAGATAGATGAAGGTATAAAAAAATACGGGATCTACGATCACCCGATATACGGCAAAATTTACGCTTACGAAACGGACGGAATGGGCAATTATACTCTTATGGACGATGCGAATGTTCCGTCACTGCTTTCCATCCCCTATCTCGGCTATGTTTCCGCCGACGATGAGATATACAAAAACACAAGAAAATTCATTCTCAGCAAAGAAAACCCGTATTATTACGAAGGCAAGGCGGCAAAAGGCATAGGCAGCCCGCATACTCCGGAAAGATACATTTGGCATATAAGCCTGTCGATGCAGGGGCTGACGTCGCAGAACAATGAGGAAAAGGAATACCTTCTCGACCTTTTTGAGCGCTCAACCGCAGGCACGGGCTATATGCACGAAGGTTTTGACGTTGATGATCCCGACCGCTTCACAAGAGCATGGTTTGCCTGGGCAAATTCGATCTTTTCGGAATTTATCCTGAGCGTTTTCGGAGAATAAGCATCGAAACAGATAAAAAATACACAAAAAGTCCCCCGCCTGGCGGGAGACTTTTTTTACATTCAAATCTTAGATCGAAACAGTTATAAGGCGTGAAAAATTGCGAATACCGGTCCGAATTGGCGGATCATAAGCAATATTCATACGCCTGAACGTCCAGGAAAAGGCATCGCATATAAAAATCAGTCGAAAGTAATGATTTGTGAAAGATCGTCGGGAGGAGCGACGTAAACGTCAACGTCACCGCCTATAACTGCGCCTTTTGCCGTTATAAACGTTTCTGCGGTGGAAAGCGCCACGTGCGGAGTATTGTTTTCTTTGCTTAGATGAGCAAGGATTATTTTTTTTGCGCCAAAATCGGCAAAATCCGAAAGCATTTCAGCGGACTGGTCGTTTGAAAGATGACCGTTAGGTCCTGATATGCGTCTTTTGAGGTAATAAGGATACGGGCCCGTCTGCAGCATGTTTCTGTCGTGATTAGACTCAAAAACAAGTGTTTTGCAGCCTTTCAAGGCCGCTTTTATTTCAGGCGTGCCCTCTCCGGCATCGGTAAGAACACCAACGTCACCGTATTTTGTTGTTATTCGGTAACCCACGCATTCCGCGCTGTCATGAGGCGAACGGAAAGAAGTGACCTCAAAATCGTCTCTTGCCGCCGTTGCCCCGGTTGGCATTACGCAGAAAAGGGAAGTATCAAACGTGCTGTTATCACGGTAAAACGCATCAAGAGTTGCCTGATTTGATATGACGGGAATTCTGAAATGTTTGCAGATAGTCTGAAGTCCCGCAACGTGGTCGGAATGCTCGTGAGTGACAAAGATGCCTTCCGCTGCATCAAGAGAAAGTCCTGCCGTGCAGAGCGCTTTCTGCGTTTTTTTAACTCCGCAGCCCGCGTCTATAAGAATCACTCTGCCGTCAACATCTATTACCGTGCAGTTGCCGCTGCTGCCGCTGTAAAGAGTAAAAACACGCAGCATCAGCTTATTTTCGTTTCGGTAACGGCAGGAGTGTCGTCATCGGTAACTCTTATGTCTGCGCCGATAGCCCTGAGTTTTTCAACGATGTTTTCGTAACCTCGCTCTATATAGCGAACGTCGGATATTTCCGTGATGCCTTCAGCAATAAGCGCCGCAATAACAAGCGTTACGCCCGTTCTCAGATCACACGCTCTTACGGAAGCTCCCGTCAGCTTATCAACGCCCTCTATCACGCAGATATTGCCGTCAACAGTCATTCTTGCGCCCATTCTGCGAAGCTCGTCAACATATTTGAATCTGTGTGAAAAAATCGTCTCTGTTATTATCGATGTGCCGCCCGCCTTACTGAGCAAAGCAGCCATCTGAGACTGCATATCCGTAGGAAAGCCGGGATACGGCAATGTTTTTATATTGAGATTTTTAATAGGACTTTTCGGATCCCTCGACACTATGAGATAATCGTCGAATTCTTCTATTTTCGCACCGGATTCCTCGATCTTTGCGGAGATGGATTCAAGGTGTTTGGGAATAACGTTTCTTATCGTTACCCTTCCGCCTGCTGCGGCAGCGGCAGCCATAAAAGTGCCCGCCTCTATCTGATCGGGTATTATTTCGTAATGTCCGCCGTGAAGCTCTGAAACGCCTTTTATCTTGATAATGTCCGTTCCCGCGCCCTTGATCTGTGCGCCCATTGCGTTGAGGAAGTTTGCGATATCAACGATATGGGGTTCCTTTCCGGCGTTTTCTATCACGGTAAGACCGTCGGCAAGGACTGCGGCAAGCATTATGTTTACCGTAGCGCCTACTGACGGAAAATCAAGGTTCATCGAAGTTCCCGTCAGCTTTTCGGCATCGGCAACGACTATTCCGTGCTTGATGTCTACCTTTGCGCCGAGAGCCTCAAAGCCTTTTATGTGATAGTCTATCGGCCTCTCAACGAAATCGCATCCGCCGGGAAGCCCTACCCTTGCATGGCCGAAGCGTCCAAGAAGCGCGCCTATGAGATAATAGGATGCGCGAAGTTTTCTTACGGCATCGTAGTCTGCAACGTATGATACAACGTTCGTGCAGTCGATACGCAGAGTTTTTGCGTCAAGATATCTTACGTCTGCGCCCATTTTTTTCATGATGTCAACAAGATCCGCAACATCATTTATGCCGGGAACGTTTTCGATAACGCACGCTCCCTTTACAAGAACCGCCGCAGGTATGATCCCTACTACCGCATTCTTGCCGCCGCTCAGCGAAACCTCGCCGTTAAGCGGTTTTCCGCCGCTAATGACGTATTTTTTCAATGTTCTGGCACCTCTGATCAGTATTATTTGCTGTGTGTTTGTTTATGTTGTGTTATTGTATGTTATAAATCAATTGCCTGAAATATACGGGTAGGCGTCAAAATATTCACCCGTTTCTTTATTGTAAAGCGCGAAATGCAGATGATAACCGGTTGCGGTACCCGTCCTGCCGACGTACGCTATTACCTGACCCTTGTAGACTTTCTTTCCTTTGGAAACAGAAGAATCTATTCTGTTGCAGTGTCCGTAATACGACAGTATGCCGTTGCCGTGGTCGATTACAACATAGTTTCCGAGTCCGACCTTCTGAAAACCTACTTCTACAACGGTTCCTGCGTCCGCAGCAATGATTTTTGTATCCTTATCTGCTGCAAGGTCTGTGCCGCGGTGGAAATTCGGCTGTTTATTAAGAGTTCTCCAGCCGAAACCGGAAGAGAGGTATCCGGCGTGATTGGCAAGAGGCCACATGAACTTACCGGAAGGAGCGATCGTTTTTGTTCCTACAAGTATCTGACGGGTAACGGGGTCCTGAACTCTTTTTCTCGATATCTCGTTTCTGTATGTTTCAACACCGTTTACTTCGGAAACTTCCGCGGTTATCTCATATACGCCGTTCGATCCGCTCTGCTTTACCTGCGTGGTTCCCTCGTAGAGAGAATCGGTATAAGTAGTTTTTGTTTCAAACGGAATGATCTCGGAATATCGAACCTGATATTTCGTCTGCACTTTCAGTTCGCAGAACGGTTTGCCGACCGCGAGGGTATCGCCCGACGAGATAGAGTCAGTATTGCTCAGATCGTTCAGAAGAGCAAGGACAGGAACGGAAATACCGTACATTTCCGCTATCGTTTCGGCAGTTTCGTTTTTGGATACCTTGTGTATTGTCGGATTGCTTGAGGTTCTGAAAAGAGAGAGAAGATCGGAATAGGAGCGTTCGTAGTTTTTCGGATAAGTGTCTCTGACAATTTCTATATTGTTGAGGATCTCGTAAGTCTCGTTTCTTTCGCCCGAAAGATACCACGACGCGACTTCTTCCAGAAGCCTTGAAAAATCGTTTTCGTTTTTAGACGTTCCGAGCAGCTGACCGTCAAAGAAAAAGCCGTAGGACTGCCCGATGTATTCCTGAAAATTGTTGTAGAGGGTTTCCGCGATCTTTTCGCTGTCGGTAAATTCATCTTTTTCAATGATAACGAAGCTGAGAGTCGGGATCGATTCCATCATATACTCTGTTTCACCCGCAGAATAAATGCGGTCTTCGACCGATGCGCGTATGTCGTCAAATTCCTGCTGATTCTGGACGAACGCAACGTGCTCGTCACCGAGCTTGACTTCGAGGGCAACAGAATAAACGCTTGCCGCCCATGCCGAATAGCCTATTACGAATACGCCTGCAATCGGTATGACTACGGGCATGACGGTTTTGAGAATGCCGAGAAGAACAAGTCCGACGACCTTCAGAACGTGCGAAAAAATAAAACCGGTCCGATAAAGAAAACTTGTGTGCTGAAGGTGTGAGTATTTAAGTTTTACCGAAAAGGCAGAGTTTTCGGGAAGAGCCTTAAGGACGAAATAGTCTGCAAGTTCCCTCATTTTTTTCGCGAATTTATCAAGCTTCAGCTTTTTGGAAAGCCGACGCATGAATTTCGCGAACGGAGAGCGCCTTTTTCTCTTTTTTTCGGTTGTTTTCGCCTTATAGGACGGAACGGGATCTGCCCATTCATGTCTGCCGGCAGGGGTATATATATTCCGGGGCATTTAAATCTCCTGAATTATGCCTAAATCAGTCGAATACGGGTATATATTCGTCTTTCTTACGCGGTTTTTTCGGATGTTTTTTTCTGTATGAACGGTGGATGAAATATATTATAAGACATATCGCCGCGGCGATAACGGTATTCACTATCAGAGAAAAAACGAACGGGACGGGATAAAACGTTGTTACGAACGATTCGTGGAAATACTGAGGAGGAAGATACCTCGGGAAGAAATCGGAATTGAATACCATATCGGTCGTCTGCTCCGCAAAGGCAAAGGGAATGCCAAAGCGCATGGTGTAAACGTCCTTGTATGTTTCAAGCCAGACGGGGCAGAATGCGCCTATCGCGGTAAACGCAGTGCCGAGAACAACTGACAGGATAACAATCACGATAATGGTTTTTGCCTTCATTCTTCTTTCCCCGCTTTCAGCTTTTCCGCCTGATCGGTAGTGATGAGCGCATCTATCAGTTCATCAAGATCACCGTCCATTATCTGGAGGATCTTGTAAAGCGTAAGTCCGATCCTGTGATCGGTAACGCGCCCCTGAGGGAAGTTATATGTTCTTATACGTTCGCTTCTGTCTCCCGTGCCTACCTGAAGTTTACGGTCGGACGCGATCTTTGCGTTCTGTTCCGCAAGCATGCTTTCATATATTCTGGAACGCAATATCTTCATTGCGCGTTCGCGGTTTTTATACTGGCTCCGCTCGTCCTGACAGTCAACGACGGTGTTGGTGGGAACGTGGATTATGCGTATCGCGCTTTCAGTCTTGTTGACGTGCTGACCGCCCGCGCCGCCTGAACGGTGGGTTTCAATAATGAGGTCCGCCGGATTTATCTCAACTTCCACTTCGTCTGCCTCGGGAAGGACTGCGACGGTAACCGTGGAGGTGTGGATCCTGCCCTGTGACTCCGTTTCGGGGACGCGCTGAACACGGTGAACGCCGCTTTCGAATTTAAGCCTGCTGTATGCGCCTTCGCCCTCGATGGAAAAAGTGATCTCCTTGATTCCGCCAAGCTCGGTTTCGTTTATTGAAAGAACCTCTGTTTTATAACCCTTTTTCTCGGCATACATCGAATACATTCTGTAAAGAGAGGCGGCAAAAAGCGCAGCCTCTTCGCCTCCGGCGCCGCCGCGGATCTCAACGATAACGTTTTTATCGTCGTTGGGGTCTTTGGGAAGAAGAAGTATCTTTATTTCGTTTTCAAGCTCTTCTATACGCTCTTTTCCCGTTCTGTATTCCTCTTCCACTACCTCGCGGAAATCCGGTTCGAGCGTTTCTTCCATAAGCTCACGCGCCTCGTCAACGTTGCGTTTTGCGGCGAGGAGCTCTTTATATTTATCTACTATCGGAGAGAGGTTTTTATGCTCCCTCATATATTTTTTATACTGTTCCTGATCTGTTATGATGTCCGGATCGGTAAGCTTTTCATTTACCGTATCAAGTCGTTCCGAAATACTTTGTAGTTTTTCCAGCATATTTACACTTTCCCATATTATCTTATTATATATTATATCAGATAATCTGCATTTTGTAAAGTGCAAATTGTGTCTAAAACCATAATTTTAAGAAATATCGGCGAATCTTTGCATTCACATATTGACAAAACGTTTGTGAAGTGCTATAATTTCCGCAAATCGAATAATCCTTCGGGGCAGGGCGAAATTCCCTGACCGGTGGTTATAGCCCACTAACCTGAATTTTTCAGGCCGAAACGGTGAGATCCCGTTGCCGACGGTAAAGTCCGGATGGCAGAAGATATTCATGCATTTGCGTGGTTTTCAAAAAACAAGTTCCCGGATTATTCGGGAACTTTATTTTTTTGAGGAGTGTTTTTATGAACAACATCGCGACCGAGTATATCGTTCTTGCTGCCGTTGCGGCAGTTGTCGCGGCAGCGTTGACGCTGACGGCAGTTATTCTCAGGTCAAAACGCAAAGCAACAGGCAGAGTTAATACGAAAAAAATAACGACTCTCGCAGTCATGTC
Source organism: Clostridiales bacterium (assembly GCA_016281915.1). GTDB lineage: Bacteria > Bacillota > Clostridia > Oscillospirales > UBA644 > HGM12619. The sequence continues at coordinate 58,273 of JAEEJO010000032.1, read as the reverse complement.
GGCACTGAGCATCGTTCTGATGGTTCTTATCAGAATCCCGTTTCCCACCGCACCCTTTCTTGAATACGACCCGGCAGATATCCCCATACTGATATCCACCTTCCTTTTCGGTCCGTGGTGGGGCCTTCTGATGACAGCGGCGGTAAGCGTTATTCAGGGCATAACTGTCAGCTCGTCAAGCGGAATAATCGGCATAATAATGCACTTTGCGGCAACGGGCGGCTTTGTTGTGATCGCAGGGCTGATCTATACCCGCGGCAAAAACATAAAACGCGCGATACTTGCCCTTATAGCCGGAATCATTGTTCAGACAGCCCTGATGGTGCTCATGAATCTTGTTTTTACTCCGATTTTCATGAATACCGCGCCGGAAGCAGTTGTTGCAATGCTTATTCCCGTGATCATTCCGTTCAACCTTCTTAAGGCAGGCATCAACGCAGTGATCACCTTCATTGTTTACAAGCTCGTTTCACGAACGGTCTCCGCGCTGTTTGACTGATATTCAGTCTTTCAGAACAGGCACAAAATCTTCCGACGCGGAGGAAAGCTCCTGACAAAAACCGTCGAAACCGAGATTGCGAAATTCCCGCAGAACGGTATTATACTCTTTTATGGTTATTTTCCTGTTGATTTCGGGAAAATTTTCAGAAGAAACGTCTCCTGCCGGGATATACTGTCCCATAAGGCTCACCCATACGCCGTCCGGAAGGTTTTCACGCATGAAACGCAGCGCTTTTACTGATTGGACCGACATTGACGGAAGGACGAGATGACGGACTATAACACCTTTTTTCATAAGTCCGTTTTCAATAACAACGTCGCCGACCTGTCTGAACATCTCGTTTATCGCATTGGCTGCTGTTTGAGCATAATCGCCTATTCCCGAATATTTCAGCGCTTTTTCATCGGAAAAATACTTGAAATCGGGAAGATAGATATCAATTAGCCCCTCCATCTCGCGAAGAGTTTCCACTCTTTCCCATCCGCCCGAGTTCCATACGACGGGGATCGAGGGTTTTGCCGCAAGAAGAGCGTTTTTTATGCTCGGCGCGAAATGGACAGGATTTACAAGATTGATGTTTTCCGCTCCGTCGTTCTGAAGTGAAAGAATGATTTCACAGAGCTCCTCGTCAGAAACATTTCTGCCTGATATATCTCTGCTGATCTCGCTGTTCTGGCAGTAAACGCACCGCATGGTGCAGCCTGAAAAAAATATCGTGCCCGAGCCGTTTTTTCCGCTTATGACAGGCTCTTCCCAGAAGTGCTTTGCGGCTCTTGTTACGTTGGCGCAGGCTCCACCGAGGCAGAAGCCGTGAGATACGGTCCTGTCAGCTCCGCATTCCCTCGGACACAGTTCACATTTTTTATAAGTCATATTTCCCGTAAATTTCAGCGTCACCGAAACCGATGACGCTGATTTGTTTTTCTGTATTTTCCGTCACGTTGCTCTCTGGGGACGTTTTTCGATCTTCATGGAATTGTTTTTGATGAAATCGATAAGTTCGTCAACCTGCATGAAAGCAAGACCGGTTACTGTATCGGCGGCGCCGTAATACATCGCAATGCGTCCCGTTGCTGCGTCTGTTAAAGTTGCGCAGGGGAAAACGACATTCGGAACGTCGCCAACGCACTCGTAAATTTCCTGGGGTGAGATGATATACGGATCGGTTCTGTAAAGAACTTTCCACGGTTCGTTGATATCAAGAAGCGCTGCGCCCGCATGATAAACAAATCCGTTGCAGCTTTGCAGAACGCCGTGATAGATAAGCAGCCAGCCTTCGGTCGTTTCTATCGGCGCGGGGCCGGGACCGATCTTTCTTGACTGCCATGAACCGCACGGTTCCATTATATGACGGTGTTTGCCCCAGTAAACGAGATCTTTGCTTCGGCTGACGAAAATATCGCCGAAAGCGGTATGTCCCGTATCGCTCGGACGTGAAAGCATATAATACTCGCCGTTTATCTTTCTCGGGAAAAGAACGCCGTTTCTGTTATAGGGCAGGAATGCGTTTTCGAGCTGATAGAATTTTTCAAAATCGAACGTATATGCAAGGCCGATCGTAGGACCGTGATAGCCGTTGCACCAGATAACGTAATATCTGTCTTCGATCCATACAACGCGGGGGTCGTATGCATAAACGAATTCTCCGACGTCCGGATCGTCGCATATCATTTTAATGGGTTTGGGATTGATTTTCCAGTGGATACCGTCATCAGAAAAACCTGCGTGGATACGCATGTAACGTCCGGTATTATCACAGCGGAAAACGCCTGCGAATCCGCCCTTGAAAGGAACGACCGCCGAGTTGAAGATACTGTTTGAATCGGGAAGAAGGTCTCTCGGTATAACGGGATTGCCCGAATAGCGCCAAAGCACTTTATTGCATCCTGCCGGCTTATCCTCCCAGGGGATATTAGGCAGATTCTGTCCGATAATTGTAGGCATGAATAATCTCCTTTTATCTGAAGTTAAATATACGGATCTGCGAAAATGGTAATTTAATCGCCCGTCCCGGATATTATACTACACACAACGGCAAAATGTCAACAGCTTTTGACGTTGTATGCCGAAATATCCGCAATATTAATTATTATTCGTGGAAACGGTCGTTATACTCGTTAAGAGTTTCATACATGGATATTACATACTCTTCCGCGGCGTCGTAAATCGCGCTTTTATATGATTCCACGGTAGCTGCGACACCGCCGTTGGGGATCTGGTCGAACATCGTGCTCATACCGTGATGATGATCGTGATAAAGCGTATGCGGACCGGTTGTGATCTCGACCATAAACTCGGAATCTCTTACGTCGTTGAAGTAATACCTCGTAAGATATTCTATGATAGATTCTTTTGTCTCGTATCCGGGGAACGCTTCAAAAAGTCCGTCAAGAACAAGAGACGTGATCTCAGCATCCCTTGATGTAAGAGGAATACATACCGTATAGGCGCCGCTTGCGTATGACGTTTTGTAGTCAAACGGATCTTTTGCGTTCGGACCGCAGGGAACAGGCACTATACCGATATTTTCAAGCTGGAATGACAGGCTGTCTGTAGTGGCAAAAAGCTTGTTTGTATTGGTATAATACATTACCGCACCGCCGCCGGCGAAAAGCTCGGGCAGATACTCGTCTGTAACGTACGATGAGAAAGAGCCGTAAAACCAGTCGTAGCATCTGTTGTATGCGTCGATCGCGGAGGGCGTGAAATATCCCAGTTCATACGAGCCGTCGTCTTTGAACGTAACGAACGTGTTGCCGTTGCAAAGGCCGAGATCGCGGGAAAACCCGCCGAATCCGGACGTAAACGAATAAACATACTCGTTTGAGTTGTTTGTCTGAGCAAAGTTGAGAAGGCAGTGCTCAAAAGTATCCCAGTTCCATTCACCGTTTTCAAAATAATCTCTCGGATCTGTTTCCTGAACGGCTGCGACGTAGTCTTCATTTACAGCGATTATATTTACCTCAGAGTCAAACGTTCTCATCGGAAGGGCTGCCGGGATAATTCCGTAGATAGAGCCGTCGAACATAGTGGAGATACGCATATATCTGCTGCCCCATTTTGTTTCGTCGAATACGTCAAGACCCTGAAGAGGAACAAGATCCTGAAAAGCGCTCGCCCGCATATAGTTGACAAGGCCGAACGTTGCCTGAGCTATCGCATCGTATTGATATGTTCCCGAAATGGCGCTTACATATGCGCGGCTTCCGATAGAGTCCTGATTGACAAATGAAATTTTGCAGTTATACCGTGATTCCACGTCCTTTACTCTCTCAGAGGCAAGGTCACCGAAGTCCGTGTCTTCAATATAACCGAGAGTAGAACCGTTTCTTCCGGTATCCCATCCGAAGATAATCTCGGCACCCTTCAGATCAGTGGCGCCGGCAGTCAGCTCTGTTTCATATTCAGGTACAAACTCTTCTACTCTGCCCGAACATGACATACAGATAAATACCGTAAGAATACACATACAAAAGCACATTATTTTTTTCATTTATAACCCTCCTTAACTCTTATGCGCAGCTTTATTATACAACATCTCGGCAAAATGTCAAGTACCGAACCGAATTTATCGTGATAAAAATAATGATATTGTAATATGTGTTTTCTCGGACGAAAGGAATAACAAAAGATAAGCCCCTCTTTGAGAGGAGCTTATCTGACGCTGTTAAATATTTACGATTATTCTTCGCCGTAATATCCCCATACAGCTTCAATACCGCGAACGGACGGCATAACGGCTTCTTCGAAGATACCGTCGGCAACGTCGGCAACGCTCTCGACGTATTCGGTAACGGATCTGCTTGTTCTTTCAAGGAAGCTTACATACTGTGTACGCATGTTATAGTGGAAGTAGTTGTATTCCTGGTTGTAATACATCGCAAGGAAGTTGTCGCAGTCGCGTTCATCAAAGAAGAAGTTGTGTTCCATATACGATTTGATGTCATCTGCGGTTTCAAATCCGGGAAGCGGTTCATAGAGAGCATTTATGATCACCGCGCTGCTCTCGCTCTGTGAAGAAAGAGTTGAGAAAGCTATGCAGTAGTTGTTGTTTTCCATGATTCCGTATACGTGACCGGGTTTTGCTTCGGGACCGAGAGGCCAGGTGAGGATTCCGAAGTTTTCAACGTTGAGAGATATACGCGCATCCTGACCGTAGAGGTAGCCAGTGGGAGCAACGCACATAACCGAAATGCCGTTTACGAAATCGTCTACAGTCTTTTCAACGGTATCGTTCATGGTGCTGCTGATAGTATATGCAAGGTCGGTATGCCAGATAGCTTTTGCCTCTTCCATTGCAGCGTATGCGGAAGGAGTTCTGAAGCCGAAAGAATAGTTTCCGTTTTCGTCCTTATAAACAAGAGAGTCACCGTTTGAACGGATGAACATTTCAGCGTAATAAGGCCAGTGAGCGGAAAGACCGTAGTGTTTCGTTTCGGTTCCTTCAACTTCGGTATAGTTTGCAAGGCATTCTCTGAACTGAGCCCATGTCCATGTTCCGTTTTCAACGAATTCACGCGGGTCAGGCTGACCTGCAAGAGAAACGAGCTCTTCGTTTACTGCAAGAGGATAACCGAATGAAGAATGGTTGAGTTCGGGCCATCCCATCGGGATAAGTCCGTAAAGGTCGTTTTCGTAATAGATAACTTCGAGAATAGACCTGTTGCCCCATTTTTCTTCGTCTTTATAATCGATATAATCTTCGAGTTCCGAAAGACCTACGAGCATTCCGGCTCTTGCCGCGTCTGCCCACATATCGGAAATACCGGAGATAACGTCGCACATAAATACGCCTGCATAAGAAAGAGATATAAACGTGTGGCATCTCTGAGTTGTGTTGTAGTTGATCTTGATCTTACAGTTGTAGTCGTTTTCGACCTCTTTTATACGCGCTTTTGCAAGATCTGCAAACTGTGTATCGGGACGGAAACCGAGAACGTTTTCCGTTACAAGTCCGTCGCTTTCGTTAGATCCGAACTCATAGATCATTTCAAAACCGCCGAGATCCACTTTGCCGCCCGAAGTGCTGTCGAAATCCTGGTCGAAAGTCTCGGCTATCTCGCCTGACTGACAAGCCGTAGCGAAAATCACAAGAGCCAGAACAAGCAAAAGAAGTTTTGACATTTTTTTCATGGCATACAATACCTTTCGTTATAATATTTATTAGTGAACAGAAAAAACCCGCCGAATAAATCGGCGTAGGTTTATTATTCCATAACGTTGAAATTATACATCAGAACGCGAAAAATGTCAATGAAGCAACCCGTCTATTTTTCAATATTGTCATAAAGGAATGGGTTTATCGGCAAAATTCGGTCTTTTTTCACAATTCAAATAATTAACGTTTTCAATTGCTTTACTCAGATAAAGCTGATGAATCTGCCAGAGCACACGGTTTTGCCATGCGGCCGCCAAAGCGTGTTTTCGCCCAAAACAACGGCTTTTTTCTCTGTTCCGTCTTCAAAACAAATGCGGAACTGCTCAAAATCGCGAAGCTGATTTTCAGACTCTCCGAAAGTATAGAGATTCGAAAGAGCAAACGCTCCGTTCAGCGTTTCGGCGCGTCGTATAAGCATATGAACGCCGTCGTGAGAATAAGCATTCCGGCGTATCCCGCAGCACGAGGCGGAGCCGTCTCTGAGCATAACCAAACCCAGACATCCGGCAAACTCTTCTCCCGTTTCGGTCGCCGTTGCAACGTTTGCAAGAAAAAGAGTCTTCCTTTCGCCTCCGCAAAGAGTAACGATAACGTGAAGAAGTCCTTCGGAATACAAAACGGTTACGGGGCTTGAATAAAACGCCGAAAAATCAAAGCGGTTGCCGTAACCGTTGAGAGGAAAGAATCCGTCTTTGCAGACAACGCCCGAAAGATAGTTCGACATCGGCTGCGCGGTTGACATCATAACACCGAAACGGATCGAAAGATGCGGTTTTATGGCTATGTCAACGTGAAATCCCGCGCTTTTGCACAGCGACGACACGCGCCTGACACTTATCGCAACACCTGTAACGCAGCTGACGTATTCCACGCAGTTTTTCAGCCAGCTTTCCATCCCATCAGGAGTATCGGAGCAAAAATCGCCCTTTATGGTTTCTTCGTAAAGCGGCACATAATCACCTTTTTATTAAGATAGCACAATATATCACGATATGCGATAAAAATCAATACGATTTTTCCTGTCACGCAATATTATAACGTAAGGTGCGCTTGACAAAAAGAAGGAAAGCGGTTATAATATGGAAAAACGATAATATCGGAGCATATAATGAACAGGATCGACAAAAAGAATTATTATCTTGATATCGCCCAGACGGTTGCGGAAAGAGGCACGTGCATACGCAGGCTCTTCGGCGCAGTTATAGTAAAAAACGATTCTATCGTCAGCACCGGATATGCAGGTGCGCCCAGACAGAGGATAAATTGCTGCGATACCGGTGAATGTCTTCGCGAAAAGCTTAAAATACCCGCAGGCGAAAGATATGAGCTTTGCCGCTCCGTTCATGCGGAAGCGAATGCGATAATCGCCGCTTCAAGAGAAGAAATGATCGGCGCAACGCTTTACCTCGCGTGCATAAGTCCGAAAAACGGCGAGATCATGAGCGGAACAAGCTGCTGCTCGATGTGCAGAAGACTTGTAATAAACGCCGGTATCGAAACAGTGATAGTGCGGGACACAAAAACAGACTACAGGGTAATAGACGTTATGAAGGACTGGGTCGAAAACGACGACTCGCTCGATATAAAGAGCGGGTATTGATATGATGAAACGAACTTTTAAAGTCGCTTTCGCGCTGATCGCCGCATTATCGGCTCTTTTTATGCTGCAGGCGGTGTTTTCAGCAGAAGGCCCTGTTCTCGAAAAGCTTTTTGAGATCCCCACACAGTCTACCGCAGGCTGGACTGCAGGGCAAAACACATCGGTGTCTTCAGAAACGATAAAAGTTGCGGACAGTCATGCGGTAAGTTTTACCTCCTCGTCGGAATTTATAGAAGCGGAATTCGGTTTTACCAGCGACGAGAGCATTTTCAGCTCCTACAGACGTGACCTCGTTCTGAAAATACGCCTTTTTGTCAGCGACGTTTCCGCGCTGAAGGGTGAAAAGGGAAGAATTTCTTTTCTTTGCAGCGACGGCTCGGGAGCGGATTGGAGCGTAGGAGATCTTTCGCTGAAAAACGGATGGAACGACATAACTCTCAATTTCCGAACCGCAAGGACGTTTCAACAGGAAAAGACAGAACCCGAAATAACCGAAGAGGAAGAACAGCAGACGGACGAACAGTCTCAGGAAAAGACAGACGAGGCTGAAACGGATGAGCAGCCGGAAGAAATTCCCGTAAAAACGGACGAAGAAATATTTGCGGAGCTTTCGGTTTTTTCTTTCAGGTTTGAAAGAAATCCGGCAAAGGATATAAAAGTTGCTTTTTCCGAAATTTCCGTAAATGCGCCGGAAAAAGAGGAAAAGCCTGAAGTTCCCGCCCCGATCACCGACGATATAAATGCAGTCGCCGTAACGGTTTCTCTTATTATCGCCGCTGCAATTACGGTTTGCGTAATGGTTTTCAGCGCGAGATATGCGAAAAAGGAAATAAAGAGAAGAAAACGCGAAGCGAAAAAAAGAAGAGCGGAGCAGATTAATAACGAAGAAAAACCGGAATAAAACACGTATTTACCGTAAATGAAAAACCGGAGCGGAGATCGTCATCGACCCCGTTCCGGTTATTTTTGTCGGAAAAATATTTGTTATTTGATTATGTGTCTCCAGCCGAAGGGATCGTCTTTGAGTCCCCACTGAATACCCGTCAGTTCGTCGTAAAGCATCTGTGAAACGGGACCGATTGCGTTGTTGTTTATTACGCACGCATTGCCGTCGCGGTTCAGTTCGCCTATCGGGCTGATTACCGCAGCCGTACCCGTTCCCCACGCCTCTTCGAGTTTGCCTCTGTTTGCCGCATCCATCAGCTCGTCTATAGGAAGAGCTCTTTCTTCGACCTTATAGCCTTTATAGCGAAGGAATTCAAGAACGGATCTTCTTGTTATGCCGGGCAGGATGCTGCCGTCAAGAGCGGGAGTGACTATGGTGCCGTCGATCTTGAAAAAGACGTTCATTGCGCCGACTTCCTCAACGTATTTATGCTCCTGACCGTCAAGCCAGAGAACCTGAGAATAATTGAGCTTTTCGGCTTTCTGCTGACCGATGAGCGATGCCGCATAGTTTCCGCCGCACTTTGCCATACCTGTGCCGCCGCGCGCAGCTCTCGTATATTCGGTTTCAACGTATATTTTGACCGGCTTCAGACCTTCCTTGAAGTATGAACCTACGGGCGAGAGGATGATAACGAAAAGATAATGTCCCGAAGGATGAACGCCTACGTGAGAATCGGTAGCGATAATAAACGGGCGGATGTAAAGAGATGTGCCGGGTGCGGTAGGGATCCAGTCAGCATCTATTTTTATAAGCGTTTCAAGCGCTTTGATCATTTCATCGCCGTCAAAGCGGGGAATGCACATTCTGTCGCACGACTGATTCATTCTTTCAAAATTCTTTTCGGGTCTGAAAAGATAAATGTCACCGTTTTCGCTCGTGCGGTATGCTTTCAGTCCTTCAAATATCTCCTGAGCATAATGGAATACCATTGCGGAAGGATCGAGGCTGAGAGGTCCGTAGGGGCATATCTCGGCATCGTGCCAGCCTTTTTCGGGAGAATACTTCATAATGAACATATGATCGGTGAATGTTGTTCCGAAACGAAGCTCGTTAGCGGGAACCTTGGCTTTCGGAGCGGTGTTTTTGGTAATTTTGATCTCCATATATTTACTCCAGGCTTTCTTAAAAATTTTTCATATAATATCACATTATTACGCAAAAGTCAATATTTTAATGACGTATCATACGCGGTATTTTTCCAGTTTTTCGTCTATTTCATCGGGACAGATGCGAACGCAGACGACATACGCCTCTTCGCCATCGGTAAAATGACCGTAAGTAGTCGTAACTATCGTTCCGTCCGGAAGTATTTCAACGCCGGGATATGCGCAGTCGCCGTTTTTGTAGTTTTTCATTATTCTGATACGGCAAATGCCCTCTCCTCCGTTTTTGATATCGTCGTAGCTGCCAAGCCATGCGCACCAGTCGCCCCATGTTGGTGAATCAAGGCACGTATCCCTGAAGCTGATAAACAGCCTGCCGTCCTTCAGATATCTTGCGCAGTGTCTGTCGCCGGTGAGCGCGCCCTGAAGCTCAACGGGTGCCGACCACGTCTTTCCGTTGTCGCTCGAAAAGATGGCGTGCGAATTTTTCTTTCTTGCATTTTCACGAAGGATCGCACAAAGCTCTTTTCCGTCAGGAGAGCGTATTACAGCCGGTTCGCAAAGCTGGCACTCGTCATGCGTGCAGATAACTCTCGGCTCGGACCACGTAAGTCCTCCATCGTGAGAATCCGTCTGATAAAGAGTAATTTTACCGGTTGATTTACCAGAAGTGACAGAATATATCTCCTGCCACACATCGTCCTCTTTTTCAAGAGTTTTCACCCAGCTGTCCTGTTTTTCGGACCATGTTTTTCCGCCGTCCGCAGAGAAGCTGTGCATAAGCTTCGTTCGTCTTTCGGCACCGTCACCGGTTTTGTAAACCGTTCTTTTTTCATAAGCTCCGCCGTGAATGAACCTTCCGTCATCGTGGAAAAGCGCGAAGTATTCGCCTTTGCCGACACAGCAGATATCGCCCATTGCCACGATCCCGCCGAAATCGCCTATCGGCGCAAGCTCTGACCACGTGTTGCCGTCGTCTTCCGAAACGGACATTCTTATCGGATAAAGGCCTGAAAAAAGAATGAGGCGGCGTTTGCCGTTTTTATCGCAGACCTTATAGATCGTAGGAGTTTCGAGCGAGGTTGAAAAGCTTTCGGGAACGGGAAGCCTTTCGGACCACGTTTTTCCGCCGTCAAAGCTTTTTTTCAGCACTATCTGCCCGTAACCGTGGTTTTTCGGGTATACGGCAACAATCGTTTTCATGTCGTCAAGCAAAACGGTGGTGGGATGGCCTATATAAAGCCCTTCCTCTTTATCAACTACGATCTGTCTTTCTTTTTCATCTGAAAAATCAATTATGGGAACGGTATAGCCTTTAAGCATGTAAAAATCCCTCTTTTACTGTTTTTCTCTCGGAATGAACACTTCAAATACGGCACCGGACTGTCCGTCGGTTCTGTTATACGCCTCTACGGTTCCCTTATGTGCAACTGCTATAGCCTTGACGATTGCAAGCCCGAGACCGTGTTTGCCGGTAGAACCCTTATAAAATCTCTCGAAAAGATGAGGCATATCCGCATCGGTAAATCCGGGGCCATCGTCCGTAACCGTGAAAATAACGCCGTTTTCGACTGAGCACGCCTCAATGACTATGGTGCTTTTGGCATATCTGAGAGCATTGGAGAAAAGATTGGTGAATACCGTGGCAAGATGATCTCCGTCACAGACAAGCTCTTCCTTTGCGACCTCGCCCTTCACTATTCTTATACCTTTTGCCGAGGCTATGCCGTCAACGCGCTCTATCGCCTCGTCTACTATCTCTTCGGTACTGACGGGTGAAAGCTGCAGTATATCTTTTGTTGTTTCTATCTTGGACAGATACAGAACGTCTTCGACAAGTTTTTCGAGACGTGACGTCTGATTCAGTATCGATTCATATACTTCGTCGGCATTTTTGGTAAAAATACCGTCCTTGAGCCCCTCCACGTATCCGCGTATAGACATCAGCGGCGTGCGTAGTTCGTGAGAAGCGTTCTGCAAAAATACTTTCTGACTTTTATCGTATTCCTCAATGCTTTTCGCGAGTTCGTCGATAGAGTTTGCAAGATCGCCTATTTCATCGTTGGACTTTATCTCTATGGTATCGTCGAACTGTCTGTTTGCGATCATTTCGGCGCGTTTTTGCAATTTTCTGATATTTCTTGTGAGCTGTCCCGAAAAGATAACCGCGCTTGCCACCGCGATCGCTGAAGCGGCGATTACAGATGCAAAGAAAAGAAAGATAAGCAGATTGTCAAAATTATATCTGTCTACCTGCATGAGCACCGCGATCGTCGCATACGGATCGCCCGAAGCGTTCTTCATGTTACGCGTGCAGACGACAAACGTGTTTCTGTTTTCACGCATAACGAATATACCCGTCTGACCGTTTTTTGCCGAAACGAATTCGGCAACGCTCTCGGGCGGGATATCGACTATTCCGAAATTTGAAGATCTTACAAGTTCTCCGTTTTCGTTCATCAGAGCTATGGAATAATTCTTTTCGGATATATCCACAACTATTGAGTTCCAGACAAAATCGAAAAGTATCGGCATGGCGGTTTGCCTGGACGCGAGAGAGATCGCTATCCTGTCTGCATACTGCCTGAGCCTGTCGCCCGCTTCTCTGACAACGTATGTTTCGGAAAAAAGGGAAACGAACGACATTGAAATGCCCGCCATTAGAAATATGATGACCGCGTAAGACAGGATAAGCTTTGTTTTTATGCTGTATTTCATAAATCAGTCAACACTGTCCGTAACTTTATAGCCGTAACCCCAGACTGTTTCGATAGAAAAATCGGTGTGGTGAGTGTCGAGTTTTTTGCGGATACGCTTTACAAGGTCGTCAACTGCGCGTGTATCGCCGATATACTGATATTCCCAGATATTCGTGAGAAGCTGATCTCTTGTGAATACTCTGTTTTTGTTTGCTATCATAAAGTTGATGAAATTATATTCCATAGCCGTAAAATTGAGGTCTTCCTCGCCTTCGGGCGTTACTTTCACAACTCTTCTTTCATCGGGATATATCTTCAGATCGCGGCAGCATGGATTGAGCGCGGACGAGGGGTCTGAGCGCATGCCGTCTATCCTGCGGAAAACTGCTTTTACGCGAGCGACCATCTCTCTCGGTGAAAACGGTTTCGGAATATAATCATCCGCGCCCATTTCTATTCCGAGTATCCTGTCAAGTTCTTCGTCGCGGGCTGAAACGATTATTATAGGTGTATTCGCCTTTTTTCTTATTTCGTTGCACAGCTCAAAACCGGACATTCCGGGCATCATGATATCTATAACGAGCATATCGGGGGCCTGAGCATTGAAAGCGGCAAGCGCCTCTTCTCCGTTTTCGTATTCGTTTACAGCGTAGCCCTCTTTTTCAAGATATGATCGAACGATCTCCCGTATGTCTTTTTCGTCGTCTACGACATATATCATTTTAGACATAAGCATAACCTCCCTGTTTTCTGCTTATCGAATCTGCTTTGCGAATTTGATTTTATCATGTTTATTATACCATAAAAATAAAAAAATGGAAGAGGCTTTTTTAAGTTTTATAATAAATTTTATCGACAACTTTGAGTGACTGCGTCATTCTTTCATCTGCTACATTCATGACACATATGTATCAATTTTTGGCGGCAATTTGGTGATATAATCTCCATGTTATCAGATTATTATTCTGATACGGTGTTTTTTTGATTATTTCTCCCCCTCTCTCTTTTCCGGAGCCTTGTTGCAAAAGCAACCGGGTTCCGGATTCTAAAAAAAAGTTCTCCTGTTTTTCATATCTACCTTCTCTTTTTTGAAAAGTCCTCCTTTTGGAGGACTTTTTCACATACGGAACGCTTACGAAAACACAGGCGAAAAAAATAAGAATTATTCCCGAAAAATCCTTTTCCTTACTTGACACCTCGTTCTTTTTGATGATATAATATATGCGTATCCGGGTAGGCTTACGTAAAGAACGGTCTGCAAATCAGGATAAACAATTGACCCGACAAACGGGTGAAGGAGCGCAATAAATATGGATAAGTTCGAATATAAAGTGATCGTTTACGATACAAAAGGGGTTTTTGGCGGGGACGTAGAAGCTCATCAGATTGAAAACAATCTCAATGTTCTCGGAAACGACGGATGGGAGCTTGTCAGCAGCACATCCACAAATCAAAGCTACGGCTCATCAAAAAGCATAGTGTTCGTTTTCAAAAGAAAGAAGGACCAATAGTCATGAAAAAGGCTGTAAAATACGCCTCTCTGATCGCTTCTGCAGCCGGCATTGCAGCAGTCACGGCAATGGGATTAAAAATTGCAGCCAACGATTACGAAATAATTGCAGAGTGCCTGATCGTCGGAATCTGTCTGATCGTTCTTTTTGCCTGTGCTGTTTACACGATTGCAAAAAAGGACGAATAGAGATTTACTTTTTGCGGAGGGTATGATGGTAAAGCGCAAAACTTCAAAAGAAATACTTGCCGAAGCCTTTCGCGAGGTTGCGGCAAAAAAGAACATAGACAGGATAACCGTGCAGGATATCGTGAATAACTGCGGTTATTCCCCTGCGACGTTTTATCGCAACTTCAGTGATAAATACGATCTTATCGCATGGGATCACACACGCAGCGTGGCCGAAATCATGGGGCGGATAAGCGATTCGTATTCATGGAAACAAACACTTGCCGACGGGGCAAACTGGTTTTTTTCGGAACGGGAATACCTCGCAAACCTGTTTTCACACACGTCCGGACACGATTCATTTATCCGTTATATGACCGAAATAAACTTTGATGCGCTTAAAAAGCATATCGTGACGGTCAGCGGCAAAGAAAATCTGACTGCCAAAGAAGAATTGCTTATCCGCGCATACTGTCTGGGAACTGTATGTCTTACGTGCGAATGGATCCTTGGGAAACACGATGCAACTCCGGAGGAGATAGCAGACCTTTACGAAAGCTCTCTGCCTGAACCCCTGAAGCAGTATCTGATCCGCAAACAACGATAGAATATTGCTTTTTTCTCTCATCATGAGAGACGAAGAACGTATTATTGATTGAAATATCCTTTGAATATGGTATAATATACTCAAAATGATTGCGCACAATAAGACAGCGCACAATATATATTACGGAGGATATTAAAATGACTAAAATCGAGCTTTTGAAAGAATTTGCAAAGGGCTGGTTCGGCAATTCACAGCAGCATTCCATACACGCGCAGCTTCTCAGAGCACGCGGACTCAACAAACTCGCAGATAAGATCATGGCGGAATCGGATGAAGAATGGGAAGAGGCAAAAAAGGTCAACGCGCGCCTCATCGAACTCGGTCAGACTCCCGCAGTAACGATCCAGGAATACCCTGTTATCACCGACATCAAGGAAATGCTTGAATATGACTGCAAGGATTCAGCAGAGGCTCTGCCGATGATGTCCAAGTCTCTGGCAATGTTTGATGACGATTATATCACAAGACATATGATCGAACAGTTCATTATAGACGAACAGGAACACTTCAACTGGGTCAAAGGTCATCTCTGCCTGATCGAGCAGATCGGTATAGAAAACTACATGATAGAAATGCTTGGCGACTGATCGGGAGTAAAAGAATATGAAAATTTCAGTTTTGAACGGAAGTCCCCGCAATGAAAACACCGCCGCGATGATAGAAGCGTTCCGTAAGGGCGCCGAAGAGGCGGGACATGAAGTCGAAGTGCTTCACGTAGGCAAAATGAAAATAAACGGCTGTCTTGCATGCGAATACTGCCATACAAAAGGCGAAGGTAAATGCATTCAGAAGGACGATCTTGAAAAGATCATGCCCGCTTATCTTGAAAGCGATATGGTCGTATTTGCTTCACCCATATACTACTTTGCTCCGACGGCACAGCTTGAAGCCGCATGGCAGAGAGTCTACTGTATCGGAAAACCCGCCAAGGCAACGAAGGCCGCTCTGCTTCTCAGCTCCGGTTCCGGCGCTTACGACGCCGCGATCGCTCAGTACAAAGCGTTCACCGGTTACGTCGGCATTCAGGATATGGGTATCTGCACCGCGACAGGAAACGAAAACAAATCCGAAGCGAAGCTTGCCGAGATCTGCTCTTTTGCAAAAACGTTATAAATGAAGGCTCAGTCATATTTCATAATAATAAAACGTATACAGACCTGTTGAAAGGTAAGAAACCGTGCCGTCTCATATATTGAGACGGCATTTCAGAATAACTACAAACGGAGGGTAACACCCATGAAAATTGCAGTAAGATACTATTCCCGTTCGGGAAACACAAGAGCAGTTGCGGAGGCGATCGCAAAAGCGTCGGGAGTTGAGGCGATATCCGTTGATCAGGCAAACGCAGCCATCAGCGAGCCCGTTGACGTTCTGTTCCTAGGGGGAGCGCTTTACGCATACGGGATCGACAATAATCTGAAAGAATACCTGAAAAGTCTGAAAAAGGAAGATGCCGTTAAAGCCGTGGTTTTCTCTACCTCATGGCTTTCAAAGCATGCTGTCGATCTGATAAAAAACGGCTTGACCGATGCGGGGATCCCCGTTGAAAAAGAATCGTTTTACGTCAGAGGCAAGCCCGGTGACGATAAACTGAAGGACGCTGCGGAGTTTGCAAGGAAGTTTATGTAATGGAGAATACACAGAACGCGTCAGTATATGACAGCATACGGCTCGAAAACCAACTGTGCTTCCCGATGTATGCATGCGCAAAGGAAATTGTGAGACGATACCGAAAGCCTCTTGAAAAGTTGAATCTCACATACACTCAATACGTTGTAATGATGGTGCTTTGGGAAAAGGGCGATATGACCGAAGGCGACCTAGGCATAATAGTTCATCTCGATTCGGGAACACTTGCGCCGCTCCTGAAAAGGCTGGAAAAGCAGGGGTATATTTTGCGCACACGTCCTGACGGAAACGAACGAAAGCTCTTGCTTTCTCTTACAAAAAAAGGCGAAGAGCTGAAAGAGAGCGCGCTATGCGTTCCCGCTTCCATGAAAGGGTGCATAGATCTTCCCCAGAACGAGCTGAAAGAGCTGAAACGCCTTCTGGACAAAGCGCTTTCACGAATGGATAATTGCGAGGAATGACCGCATTAAAAAAGCGTTAAAAGCGATGATTACATGCGCCGCAACCATATGCGGAATATTTCTTATTATTATCATAAGGCGGCGAGCCGATGCCGCAAATGCATAAATTGCAAAAAAATCATTTGCTTCGGCAAAAAGGAGAATGAAGAATGATATACGATTACACGGTTTTAACCGGAAAAGGTGAAAAGTTGAATCTTGCAGATTATAAAGGCAAAGTTATTATGGTCGTCAACACCGCCACCGGATGCGGATTTACCCATCAATATGCGCCCATAGAGCAAATGTACCGCGATTATCATGACAAGGGTCTTGAAATTCTCGATATTCCCTGCAATCAGTTCGGCGGACAGGCTCCGGGAACGGATGAGGAGATACACGAATTTTGCATGATGCATTTCAACACGACCTTTCCGCAGATGAAAAAGGCGGACGTGAACGGTGAAAACGAGCTGCCGCTCTATACATACCTGAAATCACAGAAAGGATTTGAAGGCTTTGGCGAGCATCCGTATAAAGCTCTGCTTGAAAAAATGTTCGCGGAAAAAGACCCTGACTGGGACAAAAAGCCCGATATCAAGTGGAACTTCACAAAGTTCATCATCGACCGCAAAGGAAACGTCGTTGCGCGCTTTGAGCCTACGGCTGATATTTCCGAAGTGGAGGCATGCGTAAAAGCTCTGCTGTAAGCTGCAAAGAGAAAACAATAAATCGTTCATAAAAGGAGCAAAGCATGAATAAAAAAATAGTTGCTGTAAACGCCGGTCCCCGCATGGGACGGAACACTGAAACACTGATAGCAGAGGCGTCGAGAGGAGCGGAATCGGCAGGCGCGACAGTTGAACGCTTCGACCTTTTCAAGCTCGAGAGATATACCGGCTGTATTTCCTGCTTCGGATGCAAAAAAGAGAAATTCAAGGGTCACTGTATCTGCAAAGACGGTCTTACCCCCGTTCTTGACGCTATCCGTGAATCTGACGGACTTATCATCGGTTCGCCCAACTATCTTTCAGAGATGACTGCATCGTTTCGCGCGCTTTATGAACGGCTTATTTTTCAGTATCTTACCTATAACCTCGAAAACCCGTGCTGCAACGAACGTCCTGTTCCCGTCCTGCTTATTATGACGAGCAACGCGCCTGATATGATGTACAGAGGTCTTCTTAAGAATTATCAGCAGACGCTGAGCCGTTTTGTCGGACCGACGCAGGTGCTTGTAAGCGGCGATACGCTGCAACTAACGGATTACGGTAAAACTGACTGGAAGTGGACGATGTTTGATCCCGAAGCGAAAAAGAAACGGCATGAAACGGTATTTCCGAAAGAATGTCAAAAAGCGTTTGAAATGGGATCAAAGCTTCTTCTTTCATAATCACTCAAAAAAGTCAGAGCCGTAAAAAGGCGAATATTCTGTTTTTTGCCTTGTCTGTTTTATATCTTTTACCGAAATAAAAAACCGCCGCATCGAGGCATAATGCTTTTGCGGCGGTATTTTTTTATTCTGTGAAATTAACAAGTCCGTAAAAACGGGCATTAAAAAAGCCTTTTTTTACGATCAAGGTCCGCAGACTCAATCGGCAAACGCTTTTGAAAACGCGCGGTAGTTTTCTTCGTTTCCGGGAGGTGAATATATGGCGAATTCTATTCTTCTGAATACTCCTTTAAACTCCTGCAATGCCGTTTTATACGCTCTTGCAACAACGTGCGGATCGTTTTCGAAAGCTCCGCAGCCGAAAGCGCCCAGAACGAGATTATCTGCTTTTTTGGCGGCTGCAACCGTCAGAATATGTATGGCTCTGCGAACGTGATACCCGAAAAGCTCAGGATCACTCATTTTTGATGCGTTGCCTGTAAGCGGAACGTGACGGTTTGACGATTTTCTCATATCCGGAGCCGCGCACGTAATAACGTCAACAGTGACCCAGTCGGATTTTTTCATCATCTCAGGAAAAGCAGTGTCTGTTTTGAATATCACTACACCTTCGGTATATATCAGCGCGTCCGTAGCTTTGGGATCACCGATCTTTTTGTGGTAACCGTAAAAGCTGTTTTCAAGGGATTTTCTGTAAAGCAGAGGATAAAGCGTAGAACATCTGCAAAGGCACTCTTCCTGTGCGCTTGCACCCGATGCCACGCCTCCGCCCGGATAAAATGCGTTTGCAAAGTTGAGAACTGCGATTTTTGATTCGGGATATTCTTTTTTGATATCCGCCGCGGCCTGAAAACTGCGTTTTTTTGATACGGTGATCCCTGTTTCACAGCCTGAGGGAAAGAATGGCGGATACTGATTTTCCGCAAATACTTCCGTTTTGATTTTTGATGCCGCAACAGCCGCGATCAGGGCTGGATCAGTCCGGCATTGGTTGAATGTGTCCGTAAAGATATCGATCCTTGCCGCTCTTACCTCGTCTGGCGAAAGAGCTTTCGCAGGCTGCTTTTTTTGAACGGTTTCAAGCGTTTCTTCGAGCCACTCGCCGTAATGATCATACGGTTTTTCCGTCCACCTGTCAAGAAGCCTGTTCAGCGTTTTCGTTTCTTCGTCATCGCTGCCGCGCTCATACTGTTCCGGGCAGCTGTTTACATTTACGATATGCTTGTCGTCAGCCTTAAAATCTATGCGGTAAATGCAGAATCCTGACCAGCTGCGATGGGCAAAAAGCGTATCACCCTCCATAAACCAGAACCATTTATCCTCCATCTGCTCGGGAACGTGGCCGTTTCGAAGAGAGGACATCTGCTGTGGGGTAAATGTTCGGCTGAGGATAAACATTTCGTGCTCCTTGGGCATATCGGATATCTTCCAGTCGTTTCTGACCGCGATTCTGCGGCCGTGTCCGCCGCTTTCAAAGGAAAAATCATTGTCTTTTTTATCCATATCAGCCCTCCCGGTTATTACGTTTTTTTTCATGAAATTCTGAAGGATACGTCCGCGTATCTGCGGCTATTTACCCAGACTGAAGCGGAATTCTCCGTTTTTGCACTCGCCGTCCGTTTCAACGATGATATATACCGTTCCCGCTTCGATATATCCTCCGTGAGAATCGATCTCTTCGCCGCCGGAAACAGAAAAAAGCTCCTGCTTTGCGCCATTATGGTTATGATCATAATAGACGGACGCGCTTCCCGATTCCAGCTTCGCGGTGAAGTTTATATCGCCTTCACCCGAACTCTTCATTTTGAAGACCATTCGTCCTTCAAATGAATAGAAATTCATGAATGCCGACTCAGCCTCGTTTGAATGAATGAAGCCTACTGCTCTGTATGAGGACGAATAACTGTAGCAGCCCGCCAAAGACAGAAGAAGCAGCATAAAAGCAAGCAAAATAACGATCTTTTTCATATTATATCCCTTTTCGTTATAAACTTCCAACGGTATTATATCACATCTTTCACGCAAAAATCAATACCTTTTGTTATCTCAAAAACGCTTCACGTAAAATAAACATCGGAAAATCCTCGTTATAAGCAATAAAAACGGCACGGTTCATCAATAAAATAAACCGCGCCGTTATTATTTCGGTGTTACTTATCTGAATGGCGTTAAAACAGCTGTCGCGCCGTAATAAGCTTTAATATGCTATGCCCTGAGCCTTCATTGCTTCGGCAACTTTAAGGAAGCCTGCAATGTTCGCGCCGGCAACAAGGTTGCCCTTCAGGCCGTATTCTTCCGCCGCTTTTGCAGCATTGCGATAGATGTTTATCATGATGCCGTGAAGTCTCTCGTCTACTTCTTCGGAAGTCCATGAAAGTCTGAGAGAGTTCTGGCTCATTTCAAGGCCGGACGTTGCTACGCCGCCTGCGTTTGCTGCCTTTGCAGGTCCGAAAAGTACGCCGTAGGACTGGAGATATGCAACAGCATCGGGAGTAGAGGGCATGTTTGCGCCTTCCGCTACAGCCATAACGCCGTTTGCTACGAGCGCCTGAGCGTCTTCAAGGTGAAGCTCGTTCTGAGTAGCGCACGGAAGAGCGATATCGCACTTGATGTTCCAGATACCTCTGCCTTCGGTATATACCGCGGAGGGAACGCGTTTTGCATATTCGGAAATACGGCCGCGCTCAACTTCCTTGATCTGCTTAACAACGGCAAGATCAACGCCGTTTGCATCGTATATAAATCCGTTAGAGTCGGACATTGCAACAACCTTTGCGCCGAGCTGCGTTGCTTTCTGCGCGGCATATATCGCTACGTTGCCTGCGCCGGAGATAACAACGATTTTATCCTTGAAGGATTCATTGTTGTGTTCAAGCATTTCTTTTGTGAAATAGCAAAGACCGTAGCCTGTAGCCTCGGGGCGTATAAGCGATCCGCCGTAAGAGAGGCCCTTGCCGGTAAGAACGCCAGTGAATTCGTTGCGGAGGCGTTTATACTGACCGAACATGAAGCCGATCTCTCTTGCGCCTACGCCGATATCACCTGCGGGAACGTCGGTATCAGCGCCGATATGTTTTGCAAGCTCAGTCATAAAGCTCTGGCAGAAACGCATGATCTCTGCGTCAGACTTGCCTTTGGGATCAAAGTCGCTGCCGCCCTTGCCGCCGCCCATGGGAAGGGAGGTAAGGCTGTTTTTGAATATCTGTTCAAAACCGAGGAATTTTATTACGGAAAGGTTTACGGAAGGATGAAGTCTCAATCCGCCCTTATAAGGACCGATCGCAGAGTTGAACTGGACGCGGAAGCCTCTGTTTACGCGGACTTTTCCGCTGTCGTCCACCCATGAAACACGGAAAATGATCGTGCGCTCAGGCTCTACGATTCTGTCAAAAACGCCTGCCGCGATAAGATCCGGACGTCTGTCTGCAACGGGAACGAGGCTTTCAAAAACCTCTCCGACAGCCTGAAGGAATTCGGGCTCGTTAGGATTTTTCCTGCAAACATCTTCGTAAAGATCCGAAAGATACTTGTTATTGATTTGCATTGGAACACGCCTCCTGATTTAATTATGAAATTATATCACAAAAAAATAATATACCGCATATTATACATAAAAAGCGAATATTTTTCAAGGGGGAGAATGTTAAAAAAATGTGATTTTTTTAATAGAAGCTGCTTATGTATTCTTCTGCGCACTCCGCAGCTATCTCCCTGTCTACGTCAGGATTGCAAAAAACGTAGCCGCGCCATTTTTCCGCCGCAAAAGCTTCTGCCCACGCCCGAATATATTTTATATCGGAAATCGAACGTTCTCTGCCGTCTTTTGAAACGAGGAGAAATTCGGTCCGTGTTTTTATCATGTCCGGGAAACAGACGTAAATATCGAAAAGCGTGAAATCAACGATCTTGCCGCGCTCGAAATACGCATCGCATATCCTGTCAAACAGCTCCTGGCGAATTTTATCGGGGTTTTCGGATATTTTATCGATAAACGCCCTGACGCGAAGATAATCGTCCTGTTCCGAAGAGGATCTGTTCATTTTTTCGAGAGAAAATTCAGAGACTCTTTTCGGCAGTTTTCTTGTTTCGATCTTTTTTATCATATCGCCGAGAGTTAAAAGATTGTTCTGTTCTTCAAACGGTATTTTATCGACCGTATCGAAGTTTTCGATATTCGAGTCTGAATACTTCAGAAAATCGACGGGATCGGAAAGAAGTCCGACGTCCGCCATACCGAGAACGACGTCGCGCAGTGACGATTCGGTGGCAAGGACCTTCTGATGACGGTACATATAAACGTAAAGTATGTTTCTGTTGAAAATAAGCTCCTCTATAGTGGTAAGAGCGTCGGAATCAACGGCAAGGACGTAGTCTTTTCCGTTTTCTCCGTTCTTTACGCTGATCATGAGTTTCATAAGGAATCTGTCAACGCCGTAAGTCATCGCAATGCCCGCAGTATAGCTGTCTCTTTGAGTATAGTCGAGCTTGTCCGCGTCGAATTCCCCGTTCAGTATCGAAGTAAGAAACGTCAGACCGTTGCCGTTTTCATCGTAATTTTTCTTTCCCACAACGATATTCGCCGCTCTCTGAAGGATATCGGGATGTTTGTTTTTATCGGGGAAATCAACGTGCGAAAAAAAGAAATCGGCAAAAGCTTTCGACGTTATTATCAAATAAGACATAAATTCATGCGGCGCGCTTTTTATGCGTTTTTCATTCATTAATTCTGCAAATTCCGCATTTTTACCGTATACGCGTTCGGAAAGATGAGAATAAAAGCAGTGACCAACGTCGTGAAGGATCGCGGCAAGGCGGACCGTGTTTACGTCAAAATCGGTAACGGTATATTCAGTGCTGCGTTTTTTCAGCTGTTCAGCCATTCGCCCCGCGATCGCGGCAGTGCCAAGAGAGTGCTCGAACCTGCTGTGACGCGCGGCGGTATAGGTAAGATCCGCCATACCGAGCTGATGGATTCCGCGCAGACGCTGAACTATCGGCGAATCGATGATCTGCACTTCCCAGTCGGAATAGAATACCGACCCCCAGATGGGATCGTGTATGATCTTCCCCTCGTTTTTTTCAGGGATATACCCGTCGAGAAGACCCCCGACAAACATATTTATTTTTTCCTCAAGTCCGTTCATGCGCCACCTCCGAAAAATCAGGAAATACATATATACTTTAACATAAAAAACAGGAAAAATCAAGCCCCCGCACCGCGTCGGAAAGCGTCTGAGACGGATATGGGAAAAATACACAATAATTTACGCTTGAAAACTTGCGAATTTTACACTTTTAACTATTGCAATTATTTTAATAATATGTTATATTTATTATAATTAAAGACAGGTCTGAAAAGACCGGTCTGAAAAACCGAAAAAATTATTAATCGGGAGACAGGATAATGAAGAAGAAAGCACTTATAGTCTGGGGCGGATGGGACGGACACGAGCCCGACAAGGTTGCCCACAGATTCGGCAAAATACTTGAAGGCGAAAATTTCGACGTTGAAATTTCAGACACAATGACTTCTTATGAAGACAGAGAGAAGCTCAAGAGCCTCGATCTTATCGTGCCCATCGTCACAGGCGGCAAGATCACCGGTGAACAGATGTCGTCAGTATCCGACGCCGTAGCTTCGGGCGTTGGAATGGCAGGCTGCCACGGAGGAATGTGCGACTCTTTCCGTGACTGCGTTGACTGGCAGTTCATGACAGGCGCTCAGTGGGTATCGCATCCGGGCGGACAGGTCGATTATACCGTAAACATCAAAAAGAATTCGTCAAGTCCTATAGTTTTCGGCATCGACGATTTTCAGGTATCAAGCGAACAGTATTACATTCATATCGACCCGTGCATAAACGTTCTCGCAACAACGAGATTCCCCGTTGCGAACTGGTATCACGCAACGAACGGTTTTGTTGACGTTCCCGTCGTTTTCACAAAAATGTGGGGCATGGGCAGAATTTTCTACAGCTCGCTCGGTCATCACGACGATATCTTCGATATCCCCGAAGCGCAGGAGATCCAGAGACGCGGTATGCTCTGGGCAGCCGAGGGAAAGGCAGTTGCAGGAGATTACAGCAAATATTCAAGCACAGCCAAAATGTTCTGATATAAAAGGAGAATCAATATGGACAAAGTTAAAATCGGCGTTATCGGCTGCGGAAACATCAGCCCGATATATCTTTCAAACCTCACCAGAGTATTCAAAAACGTTGAAGTTAAATACGTTGCGGACAGGATCCACGAACGCGCCGTAAAGCGCTCGGAAGAATACGGTCCGAAGGCAGTTTCGGTGGCTGAGCTTCTTGCCGACCCCGAGATCGAAATAGTTCTTAACATCACGAACCCCGATCAGCACACAATAGTAAACCGTCAGATCCTTGCAGCAGGCAAGAGCGCGCACAGTGAAAAACCCTTCAACGGTTTTCTTGACGACGCAAAAGAGCTTATAGACATAGCAAATCAGAAGGGTCTTCGCATCGGCGGCGCTCCCGACACGTTCCTTGGCGCAGGCATTCAGACATGCCGCAAGCTCATAGACGACGGATATATCGGCGAGCCTGTTGCGGGCAACGCTTTCCTTCTCTGCCACGGACATGAAAGCTGGCATCCGGATCCGGAATTCTACTACAAGAAATGCGCAGGACCGATGTTTGATATGGGCCCCTACTATATCACCGCGCTCATCTCTCTTCTCGGTCCCGTAAAGAGGACTGTAGGCTTCACAAAGAAGACGTTCCCCACAAGAAAGATAACAAGCGAACCGAAATACGGAACGATAATAGACGTTGACGTGCCCACACACGTTGCAGGCACTATGGAATTTGCAAACGGCGCAACCGTTCAGCTGACGACGTCTTTCGACGTCTGGGGCGCAAAGAGTCTGCCCTGCATAGAGATATACGGCACGGAAGGAACGATCGTTGTTCCCGACCCGAACGGCTTCGGCGGACCCGTATACCTGAAGAGATTCAACACCGAATTCAAGGAAATGCCTCTGACGCACTGCTATGCCGAAAACAGCCGCGGTCTTGCGGTTGCAGATCTTGCCTCGGCGATCAGACACGGACGCAAGCACAGAGCCAACGAACAGCTTTGCTATCATGCGCTCGAAGTTATGCACTCATTTGAATTAAGCTCGGATTCAGGCAGAGTTTACGAACTGAAATCTACGTGTGAACGTCCCGCTCCGATGAAGCAGGTTCTCGAAAAAGGCGAAATAGACTGATTTTTCACGGGCGGATCGCGCAAAAACACGGTCTGCCCGTTTTGTTTTTATATTCCGCATAAAAAAGGAGAGGCACAATGAAAAGATCAAAAACCGCTGTATTGCTTATTGCCATTTTGTTTATTCTTGCTGCTTGCAGCCAGGCAGTTGCTGAAGTCGTTCCCGAGTATGATCCGTCTACCGATCCGGATGAGATCGACCTTCTTGGCTATGAATACAAAATAGCCGCTGAAACTCACGGCGGAGGAGAATATCAGCTTTCTCCCGATCCCGGTTCGAGCGACAGAGGAGACAAGCTTCTGCAAAGATATAAAGATACCGAAAAGAAATTCAATGTTACTCTCAATATACAGGACGGAAGCAATCTCGGAACGTTTATTACCGAATATGCAGCCGGAATTAAATATGCAGATCTTA
This sequence comes from Clostridiales bacterium, assembly GCA_016281915.1. Classification (GTDB taxonomy): domain Bacteria; phylum Bacillota; class Clostridia; order Oscillospirales; family UBA644; genus HGM12619. The sequence continues at coordinate 32,864 of JAEEJO010000032.1, read as the reverse complement.
TGATATCGAAGATCGCCGACGTTTTCAACGGAAAATATGTTCAGAACGGTTATTTTATGGCATTCTCCGATATGGATATAGACCTTTTTTCGGGTCTTTACGGCACGCCGGGAACCCTTGAAGCGGGAAGCTTCGGAAACAAGTATTATTCCATCGTTGCATACTACTGGGGCGTTCCCACACCGTATACGATGCCCGCTATGTGGTTCAATCCGAGAGTTATTTCCGATTATCAGCAAACGTCTCCGCACGAGCTGAACGAACAGGGCGAGTGGACGTGGGCTACTCTCGAAAAAATGTGCGAAGCCATTCATGACACTTCAAACCCCGATAAAGAGCAGCAGACATACGCCCTTGCATATACGAGCGAACCGTACCTTGAATTTGCGGCACTTTTCTCAAACGGCGCGAGAGCCGTAACAAAAAATGCCGACGGCAAGCTTGAATATACGCTCAACAGTTCCGCAGCGATCGAAGCGATGGATTTTGTTCAGTCCCTTGCGGCGAGAGATCTTATCTGCGACGGCGGCGACAGACAGAATATCACGCCTTTTGTAGAAAACAAACGCGCATTCTTCCTTGAATTTACGCATCTCGGTCTTAGCTCGGAAGGTTCAAACAACCTTTCTTATCAGATGCAGGACGCCTATGAATGGATCTACTTCCCCACAGGCCCGAGCGGAGACCCGACCTCCAATCAGAGAAGCGCATATTCATATCATTCGAGAATTTTTTACGCGCCTATCAATTCCGACGCCGAAGTTCATTCGCTTCTTCTTCCTTATCTTCTTCAGCCGCTGCCCGGAGAAACAGAAGATACATGGCAGGACGTGCTGAAAAGGAACAATTTCTATAGCGAAGAATCGTTTGAATATTTCCAAATGATCAGGGACGATGCGTTTTTTGACTATACGCCGTTCATTCCGTTCTCGGATATGCAGAGCATGCTTCTGCGCATAACGAGAGGCAACCGCTCCGCTTCGGAATCATTCTCGTCTGTTGCGGAACAGTATCAGTCTTCACTTGACAAGTTATATAACGACTATCTCGAATGATATACGGATAAAAAAAGACATTTTTCAGTTATAAAAGCAATTCAACGGAAAGAGGGATAGAAATGAAAATACTCAGAGTAGCCGCATTGATGATCGCATTTCTTATTGCTTTTTCAGCATGCGCAGGGAATGCATCGGAAGAAGTTGTGCCCGAGTTCGACAACTCAGGAGCCGAATCCGACCCGGATCTGCTCGGTTATGAGTTTACGCTTGCTGCAATGACTCACGGCGGACTGTATCCTCTCAATCCTACGTCAGGCGAGTCGTCTCGAGGAGACAAGCTTCTGGCAAGATATAAAGAAACCGAAGAAAAATACAACGTTAAAATAAAGCTAATGAACGAAAGCGATCTTACGCGGTTCATGACGCTTTACGCAGCCGATATCAAGTATGCCGATCTGATGTTCAACATGGTCAACACGCTTTTCGGCGGCCGATATATTCAGAACGGATATTTTATCCCGTTTTCGGATATGGATATAGACCTTTCTTCCGGTCTTTACGGCACCCCGCAAAGCATTGAAGCAGGATATTTCAACGGAGACTATTATTCGATAGTTGCTTATTACTGGGGTTTTCCCTCTGCCGATACGATGCCCGCAATGTGGTATAACCCGGCAGTGATCTCGATGTATCAGCAGCCCGATCCGCACGAACTTGACGAACAGGGCTCGTGGGACTGGACGGCGCTTGAGGATATGTGCGAGAAGATACACGATACCTCAAACCCTGATCCCGCAATGCATACGTATGCTCTTGCATATACAAGCGAGCCCTATCTTGAATTTGCCGCGCTTTATTCAAACGGAGCAAGACCCGTTACAAAAGGCGCAGACGGAAAACTGCGTTATTCACTTAACACATACAACGCCATTCAGGCACTGGAATTTATCAGTTCGTTAAGAGAAAGAGATCTTATCTGTGACGGAGGCGACAGGCAGAACATAGCGCCATTTATCGAAAACAGACGGGCATTTTTTGTTGAATATACGCATCTCGGTCTTTCCGATGAAGGCGCAAACAACCTCGCATACCAGATGCAGGAAGCATATGAGTGGATACTCTTCCCCAAAGGACCGGATTACGTTCAGGGAGCCGGCGGAACGTCGTTTTCTTACTGGTCAAGATTTTTCTACGCTCCTCTCAATACCGATCCGGAAGTCCATTCGATCCTTCTTCCGTTCATGTTCCGTCCTCTTCCGGGAGAGACAGTAGATACGTGGCAGGACGAATTTGAAAGATCAACGTTCTTCTCTTCCGCATCCTTCGAATCGTTCAAGGAGCTTCGCGACAACGCTTTCTGCGACTACCTTGCATTCCTGGGCACCGGTTTTACAAACACGCTGCAGCCAAACCTTCTCAGAATGACGAGAGGAACCGCGTCTATTACGGAAACTCTCGAATCTATAGAAGAAAAGCTTCAGACAAACCTTGACGCCTTCTATAACAATTATCTCGATTAAACATATTTTACTCAAGGAATTTTCAAATGGATACTCTTATTCTGGTTTTATGCGCTCTGGCGGCGCTGGCGGCAGTGATAACAGCCGTTGTCTGCCTGATCTCCCTGTTTTCAACAAAAAGAGAGCTTTATGAAGCAAAAAACGAAATATCCGACGTAAAAGCCGAAACTGTTGCTGCGCTCAACGACGGTATACGAACGAACAACGCTGTTATGCAGTCGTCTCTTGAGAGCTATGGCAAGCAGGTCGGAATGCTTTCGCAGGGGCTTGAAAATAAAATGGAAGCCCTCAGAAAAAATCAGGACGATCGTCTTGAAGCAGTCCGGGCAACGCTTGACAGAAACGTGCGGCAAATGCAGGAGGACAATCAGAAAAAGCTTGAAGAAATACGCGTCACCGTTGATGAAAAACTGCAGAAAACGCTTAACGAACGTGTAACGGAGTCTTTCAAACTTGTCGGAACTCAGCTTGAGCAGGTGCATAAAAGCCTCGGAGAGATGCAGAATCTTGCCACAGGAGTTGGAGATCTGAAAAAAATTCTTTCAAACGTAAAAACAAGGGGCGTTTTCGGAGAAGTTCAGCTTGCAAGGATACTTGAACAGATCCTTACGTCCGACCAATACGTCACAAATTTTGCCACGAAGAAAAACAGCCGCGACGTTGTTGAATTTGCGGTAAAACTGCCCGGAAAGAACGGAGACGACGAGCCCGTTTATCTGCCTATCGATGCCAAGTTCCCGCTTGACGTATATAACGCCCTTCTTGACGCCTACGATTCGGGCGATCCTGAACGCATTGATTCTTCTGGCAAAATGATGGAAAACGCGATAAAGAAAAATGCGAAAGATATACGCGATAAATATATCGATCCGCCAAACACTACCGATTTTGCGGTGATGTTCCTGCCCACAGAAGGTCTTTATGCCGAAGTGGTAAGACGGACGGGACTCATTGAAACGCTCGCAACCGATTTTTCCGTAAACGTCTGCGGTCCGTCAACCGTATCGGCGTTTCTCAACAGCCTTCAGATGGGCTTTCGCACGCTTGCGATCGAAAAGCGGTCGCATGAAGTATGGACGGTGCTCGGCGCGGTCAAAACCGAGTTCGGCAATTTCGGCAGAGTACTCGAATCGGTCCAGAAAAAATTTCAGTCGGCTGATAACGAGCTTGAATCTCTTATCGGCACACGGACCCGTGTGATGCTGCGAAAGCTTAAAAGCGTTGAATCTCTGCCGGAAGAATCGGCAAAACAGGTGCTCGGCACTGATAATGACGAGCAGGAATACGAAGAGGAATAAGCGAAAATAAGCATATGATTTATCTTGACAGCGCTGCAACAACAAAAGTCCTTCCCGAAGCTGCAAAAGCGGCATATCGGGCGATGACGGAAACGTTTTCAAACCCGTCGTCACTTCATTCGTTCGGCTATGAGGCAGAAAAAATACGCGAAAACGCCAGAAGCGCGGTAGCGGCGGCGGCAGGCGTAAAAACAGACGAAATAGTATTTACTTCAGGCGGCTCAGGCGCTGACAACCTTGCGATATTCGGTTTTCTGAAAAATAAAAAAGGCGGAAGAATAATCACCTCAGCATATGAACATCCGGCGGTGCTTGAATGCTTCAAAGCGCTATCGCCGCAATTTCAGACCGTCTATATCAAGCCTGAAAACGGTATCATTACGCCGGATGCGCTGAAAAAAGAGCTGACGGCAGACACTTTGCTTGTAAGCATTATGCATGTAAACAACGAAACAGGAGCGCTCAACCCCATAAAAGAGCTTTCCCGGACAGTGAAGGATTTCAGCGACGCGGTCTTTCACACAGACGCCGTTCAGGGCTTTCTGAAAGAGAGCGGAAATTACAGATTTTGCGATATGGCATCGTTTTCCGCCCATAAAACAGGCGCGCCGAAAGGGCTGGGGGCGCTTTATGTCAGAAGCGATATCCGTCTCAAGCCCGTTATCTTCGGCGGAGGTCAGGAAAAAGGGCTGTTTTGCGGAACGGAAAACGTTCCAGCAATGGCGGGATGGACGGAAGCGATAAAAACGCTTGTCAGGGCAGTTCCTTCAAACCGCGAAAAGACGGCTGAGCTGAAAAGAAAAACGGAGGATATTTTATCTTCGCTCGGAGCCGTCATCATCTCTCCGGAAGCATCGTCACCGTATATAATCACTGCGGCGTTTGAAGGATATATGTCCGAAAACATAGTGCATTTTCTTGAAAAGAAGGAAATATACGTTTCTACCGGTTCTGCATGTTCATCAAAAAAGGCGAGCGCAACTTTTTCGGCGCTCGGTCTTGAAAAATACGCCCGCTCATCTCTTCGAATATCCTTCTGCGACGATACTTCGCCGGAAGATATCGATAAATTCGCATGCGCTCTTGAAGATGCGCTTAAAACACTGAAAAGGAAATAAAAGCTTTATATGAACGAAATTATTCTACTGAAACTCGGTGAAGTTATACTGAAAGGACTTAACCGCAACAGATTTGAAAGCACTCTTGTCAAAAACGTAAAACGCGCCGTATGGCCCTACGGAAACCCCGTGGTCAGCGACAAGCAGTCTACGATATTTGTTGAGGTGGAAGGTGAATATGCCGATTTTGACGGAGCATACGACGCCTGCAAAAAGGTTTTCGGCATAGTATCGTTGTGCCGCGCAGTAAAATGCTCCTACGATTTTGAAGAAGTGAAGGAAACTGCGGGCAAATATCTGTCACGCCAGCTTTCAAGGGCAAAAACATTCAAGGTCGAGGCAAAGAGAGCCGATAAAAACTATAATCTTACTTCACCGCAGATCATGGAACTTTTGGGCGAATACCTTCTTGACCGCTTCCCGAATCTTTCCGTTGACGTTAAATCACCGGAAGTGACCGTTTATGCCGAAGTGCGCGAAGGATACATATTTATTCACGGCAATCCCGAAAGAGGCGCGGGCGGACTTCCTGCCGGCACAGGCGGGCACGGACTTCTTATGCTTTCAGGAGGCATAGACAGCCCTGCCGCAGGATACGTTATGGCAAAGAGAGGTCTGAAAATTTCAGCCATACATTTTGAATCGCCGCCATACACAAGCGACAGAGCGAAGGAAAAGGTGGTTTCGCTCGCAAAAAAGCTCTGCGTTTATGCCGGACAGATAGATCTTTACGTTGTTCCGTTCACGGAAATTCAGGAAGAGATAAAAGACAAGTGCCCCGAAGAGTTTTTCACGGTCATAATGCGCAGATATATGCTTAAAATTGCCTGCGGGCTTGCAGAAAAAATAAATGCGGGAGCAATAATCACAGGTGAAAGTCTCGGTCAGGTTGCATCGCAGACTCTCGGAGCGATCCGCTGCACCGATGCCGTATCAACGCTGCCCGTTTTCAGACCGTTTATAGGCACAGATAAGCAGGACATAATAGATCTTGCAAGAAAGATTGATACTTTTGAGATATCCTCGCTCCCGTTTGAGGACTGCTGCACGGTGTTTACACCTCGCCATCCGAAAACGAACCCGACGTTGGAATCGGTTGAAAAAGCGGAGTCAAATCTTGACGAAAACAGTCTTCTTGACGGAATGATCGAAAGAACAGAAAGGATAACGCTCTATGCTCCCGGAAGAAAAGATCGTATCGTTACTGAAAACTAAAGGAATGAAAATTGCCACCGCCGAATCGTGCACGGGCGGGCTTATCGCAAAGAGAATAACCGATGTTCCCGGTGCTTCGGACGTATTCGATATGGGAATAGTTTCATATGCAAACGAAATAAAAAACCGTTTTCTCAGCGTTCCGAAGGAAGTGCTTGATACCGTAGGAGCTGTTTCGGAACAGACTGCCGCGGCAATGGCAAAGGGTGTGCTTAAAGCCGCCGATGCAGACATAGGGGTTTCAACAACAGGTATTGCCGGTCCCGGCGGAGGAACAAAAGACAAGCCGGTAGGACTCGTTTATATTTCCGTCTGCTTCAAAGACGGTAAACAGACGGTAAAAAAGCTTTCTCTTTCGGGAACAAGAAAAGAGATACGCAAACAGACCGCAAACGCGGTGTTTGAAACGGTCCTTTCAGAATTATAAAATAAAAGTTCACCTTTTCAGGTGAACTTTTTTTTATTTCAGTTTTTCCCATTCGTCACGCATTATTCCGTAATAAAGCACGTCGGAAAACGTTCCGTCATGCTTTCTGTAATGCTCGCGAAGCCTGCCCTCGTATATCATTTTGTTTTTCATCATTACTTTGCCTGACGCTACGTTCTCTTCTTCATAAGACGCGCCTATTTTATGCGCTTTAAGCTCTCTGAACGCAAAACCTATGGCGGTGCGCACGGCTTCCGTCATCAGTCCCCTGTTCCACCAGCGCGAGCCCATGCAAAAGCCGAGCTCAAGCCTTTCGTCGCGGTCCGAAATAGCGTGAAAATCTATACTTCCTATAACCGTGTTTTCATCCTTGAACTCGATTATCCAGTTATACGTCATGGGGTTGATGTAAAGAGAAATAACGCCCGAAACGTATTCGGCAGTGACCATTTTTGACTCGTGCGGATTCCATCGCAGATATTTTGTTGTTTTTAAGTCTGTTGCCCAGTTGGCATACATTGCGTCAACGTCGGACATCTCGAATCTGCGAAGAATCAGTCTTTCGCTTTCAAGACGGACTGTTCCTTTGTGTTCCATATTTCTCCTTTACAGTATAAACTCTTTATACTCGCGCTGCGGCGTCATACCGAGCGATTCATAAAATTTAAGAGCAGGTTTATTGAACGACCAGACGTTCAGGGTGATATTATAGCAGTTTTCTTTTTTTGCAAATGATTTTACCGCCTCAAAAAGCATCGTTCCCGTCTTTTGGCCTCTGTGTTTTTCATCAACGCAAAGATCGTCGATATAAAGCGTTTTTACGGGCTTTAAAACAGAGCTTTCAAGCGGGCATTGGAGCTGACAGAAGGCGTAGCCGAGAACCGTTCCTTCATTGTCTGCAACGAATATCGGTTTATTTTCATCGCCGAGTATCTGCATCAGCTGACTTTCGTTGTATTTTGTGACGTTGCTCCTGAATATATCCGGTCTTTTGTCTGAATGAACGGTAAGGACCTGCGAAAGGAGCGCCATAATTGCAGGGATATCTTTTTCTTCAGCTCTTCTGATAATGAGCGTATCGTTTTGGTCAGTCATTTTTATTTCCGATCTGTTGTTAAGAAAGGTTTTTTCTTATAAAATCAAGGCTTTCGTTGAGCGTTTTGCTGTCTACGCCTTCAGGCAGATGCGCGGGGGCTTCAAGCGTGACCGTGCCGTTGTATCCCGATTTTCTGATCCCGTCAAAATACATATCCCAGTCGATATTGCCTTTTCGGGGCTGAGGGATCGGGTTGACCTTTTCCCACTCTTTATATCCGCCGGCATAATCGTTTATATGAAGATGCTCTGTTTTTTTCATTATCGGGCTTTTCAGGGTTTTTTCAAGCTCTGCGTGAAACTGAGCGGGGCGCGAATCGATAATAAAACGCATATCGGGATAAATAGCAGAAAGATTTTGAAGATGATAAAGCGGAGATGAGATACAGCAGAAGATATTCTCAAAAACGGGCATTACGCCGTATCCGGTGCATATATCTTTTACTTCGCCTGCGCGGGAATAGATTAGCTCACTGTTTTTATCGCTGTCAGTCCTGCCCCAGAGATGGATAACAGCCTTTTTTGCGCCGAGAATATTCGCCGTTTCAAGATTTATTTTCAGAAGATCGAGAGCATGAGCATATTTTCCATCATCTTCACTGCCTATGCCGTCTCCGATATCCTTATCAAAATGCATTACCGGTATGTTTATTTCCGCAGCAAGATATTTTTCCGTAACTGCCGTGCGCTGAGCATAAAAATCGGGAAAAATCATAAATTCAAAACCGTCGCACCTGAAATCATTTTTGTGTTCGGGCAACAGGTCGTGATTGCGGTCATTAATTCTGCCTATAAACGTGCCGGTTGATAAAAGAATTTCCATAATTCACCAATAAAAACCGATAGCGGTTTCAGATATCTTTACTTTTTTATCTTAACACACTTTTCTGTTTTTGTCAAGGCAATATGCGATCAATAAAAAAACGGCTGAAATAAGCTCTCTTACTTCAGCCGTTATTAATTTCACAAAAGATCAATCTTCAAAAGCAGCCTTCAGCGTGTTTTCGGGGAGTTTTTTCGTAAAGGCGCTGACAAGCGGAACCGAAACGAACGATACTGCCATAGCCATTACACCGCACATTGCAACGTCAAATCTTATTGAAGGAACAATGAGGGAAAGGGTGTAGTATACCGCGAAAACGGCAACTCCGGAAAGAAGACCGCACCATGCGCCGGCGCGTGTTGTTTTCTTTGAGTAAAGTCCCCAGATGTACGGGCCGATAAAGCAGCCTGAAACGACGCCCCATGAAAACGACATGATCGATACGATTATCGAGAAGTTGAAAAGCGCAAAAATAAGGGACAGAGCAATAAATAAGAAGCAAAGAAGCCTTGTTATTATCATCTGCTTTTTGGGATCTTCGTCTTTGCCCTTACCGAACGCACCCAAAAGGTCTACGCTGATCGCGGTAGATGACGTGAGCACTATTGAAGAAAGCGTTGACATTGAAGAAGAAAGAACGCAGAGAAGAATTATGCTCAGAAGGATATTTCCGAGAACGGAAGACGAAAAAGCAGCATTGAGCATTGTGGGAACGACACTGTCATATCCTCCGGCTATATCAGGGGCGCCGGCTTCGTTTGCGCTGATGAAGAACCTGCCGAGAGAGCCTGCAAAGTATGCGCCGCATCCGATTATAATGCAGAATATCGTGGAGATAACTGAGCCTTTTTTGATTTCGGTCTCATCCTTGATGGCATAGTATTTGTGGACCATCTGAGGAAGACCCCATGTACCGAAGCTTGTAAGAAGGATGTTCCAGAGAAGGAACGAGGCGTTCGATCCGCCGAAAATGCTTGTAAGAGTGGGGTTGATTTCGCCGAGTGATTTTATCGCGTTGCCTACACCGCCGACATTCGGGTGATTTACAAGCGCAACACACATTATTATAACGCCTGCAATCATTATGATACCCTGAACAAGGTTGCTTATCGCCGATGCGATGTATCCGCCGAGAACGAGGTATGCTGCCGCAAGAACTGCGACTATTATCATACATACTGTTGTCGGTGACATACCGAGGATATCATTCGGGAAAATTGAACCGAAGAGAGAACCGAGACCTTTGTATACCGTTGCGGCATACGGAACAAGGAATATAAATATGATAACCGCTGCGTAAATTTTCATGCCGTGGCTTTCATAGCGTGCGCTGAAAAATTCCGGCATCGTGCGGGCGTTGAGTTTACGGGTCATTCTTCTCGTTCTTTTAGCGAGAACGATCCATGCGGCAAGGGCGCCGATGAGAGCGTTGCCAATACCTATCCACATAGCCGCAAAGCCTACGTCCCATCCGTTTTTGCCTGCATAGCCGATAAAAATTACTGCTGAGAAGTAAGTTGTGCCGTAAGAAAACGCCGTCAGCCACGCGCCGATCTTACGTCCGCCCAATAAAAATCCGTCCAGGGTAGAAGACTTCCTGGACGTGAAAATGCCAATCACTATCATTATTGCCGCAAAAATTACGAGAGCGGCGATAGCTATAAGCTGAGTGTTCATTTTGTTTTTCCTGCCTTTCCTGCGTTTACTGCGTTTGCCTTAAAAATAGATTTTTCCGTTCCGGCGCCTGTCTCCTCAAGACCCCGCTTCGGAACCCGGAAATTTGTATAATTATACCACATTATTATGTGTTTGTAAACTGTTATTTTCGATATACTTTTTGATTATTTCGACGCGTTTATTGTTGAAAATGAACAAAAAACAGCATTTTTTCCCACATACGGTTATTATTTTAGGTTTCAGGGCAGAGATCGTCAGCGGGATAAAAAAAGAATATTATGCGGGAGAATACTCAACATATTCTCCCGCATATAATATTGTTTAATTTCGATCAGTTTGGCTTAGTTTTTCTCAGGTGCGGATGCAAGAATGAGATCGGACGGAATTGTGATTTGTGCGAGATATTGATCCCAGTATGCGATATTCCTTTCAATTCTCTTTGCAGTCATACCTGCGCCTACAGCATCCTTAGCTTCTTCGCAAAGCTGGTCAACAGGAGCGGATGCATCGAGAGCAACGGATACGTAAAGATCTGTGTCGATTTCGATTCTGCCGCAGCCTACTGTCCAGTACTGTGTAGAGTCGGTAGGTTCGGTTGTTCCGTTAGAGCGGCTGAGCATATCAGCTTCGCTGTTATAGAACGTGATGTACTGTTTTCTCTTCGGAGAAACAACGTAGTTGAAGCCGTTGCCTTCAACGATCATGAGGTTCTGCTTGTCGTCATAAGTAAGTTTGCCGTAAACTTTACCTGCGAGATAGAAGGAACCGTCTTTCTTGAAGGTGATTCTTCTTGCAACTGTTCTGTAGCCTGCGAAGTAGTCCATAACTTCAGCTGCAGTGCCGTTGGGATATTCGAGGGTGGAAACGATGCCGTAGGGATACCATGTTGTGGAAGCATCAGCTGCCGCATACTGGAATCCTCTCTCTATAGAAAGAACTTTGTAATCCTGGAATACGAGGGGAGAATCGCCGCCGATTACTGCAATGGTTACGTTAAGGGTCATAGCGGAGATATCGTCTTCGGGAGTTACCTGCTGAGAAAGGATCTCAGTGAGGTTGAATGCGAAGTGACCTGTAGCATCCGTATCATTCTGAGCAAGAATGGAATAGGTCGGCTTCTGGGAAGCGCCCGTTACTTTCCATTTAACATTATTACTTGAGATGACGTCAATAACAGCTACGATATCTGTCTGGAAGTCAACGGGGATCTTCTCTCTCATGGTGATGTTCTGAGTAGAGGTTTCATCTCCGCCGGGGATAGTAGCGCTGACCTTTGTGCCGTCAACGTCAAGAGTCATTTTCTTAGCAGTGTAACGTGTGTTTACATCTTCTGCATCCTGGTCGTAAACAGGAAGGAATACTTCTGTTCCGCCTACGCCGTTAGCTGATTTGCTTTCAACAACGAAAATAAGGTCGTTGAGGGTCTGAGTAACTTTCTTGTCTGCATCGAGAAGACCGAGGTTAAGAGGCAGTCTGTTGAAATTACCAGATGCATTGCCCGAATATTCGTCGGGGTTGATTACGAGGTTGCAGACATTGGTCGATGTATCGGGAAGTCTGAGCCAACGCTGCTGAGTTTCCGAACTGTCTTTCAGATCATTGCTCTTTATGCCGCCATTCTTGACACCGTTGCTATCGCCGCCGGAGCATCCGACCATAATACCTAAGGTCAGACAAAGGACCAACATAATCGAAATGAATTTTTTCATACTGATGATTCTTCCTTTCTAATTTTAATATGCTAATTCTTCTTTGTCAAGAAAGATTACATATTCTTATTCAACTTTGGTTATACTAACATTCTACTATATAGTCATAAATTTGTCAAGAGTTTTTTATTAGTCAATATAACCAAAAATAACGTTTGCAACAGAACGATTTTATACGCAGACGTAGAAAATGCACTAATTTACGTATTTTATTCTGCTGCAGAGTCCTCCGTAAGGGCTCTTTCAAGCCAGATATCGGCGATTACCATTGCCTGATACAGTCCCACCTTTTCGGAACGTTTCACGATACGGTCAACGGCTTTAACTTCCGGGTCTGTCAGCTGCAGCTGAACGGAAACTTTGCGGGCGAGCTTGAAACCGTCAAAATCTTCGGTGGAAAGGATCTGAAGCATTACTACGTATTTGTCTCCCGGATTGCCGTAGTAGATCATGTTTCCCATACGGACGAGCGGTCTGCCCTTGAATGTCAGAAATTCCGTCTTTTTTTCAGCCATAAACATCCCCCTTTCATTGTTTAGCATTCATATTATATCATAGAAACATAATATTGTCAAGGTTTATTGAAAATATTCCCTTGACTTTTTGCTTATATTTTGATAGAATAATAATATCTTACGGATTTCGCAGCTCCGCTGCATATTATAATGGTAAGAACAGCTGCTGCCGCGAGATTGACGCAGATGATTTATAATCGGCAAAACATATACATTCAAAATATCGGAGGAAGAAACATGAGCAACTATCAGATCGCCAAAGAGAAATACGCTTCAATAGGCGTTGATACAGACGCAGCGATAGAAAAACTCAAAAAAATCAAATTATCCATGCACTGCTGGCAGGGTGACGACGTATGCGGCTTTGAAAAAGCCGGAAGCGAGCTTTCCGGCGGCGGAATCCAGACGACAGGCAACTATCCCGGAAAAGCAAGAACGGCAGACGAACTCCGCGCGGACATTATAAAAGCATTTTCTCTCATTCCTCAGAAACATAAGCTGAATCTTCACGCAAGCTACCTTGAAAACGGCGGAAAATTCGTAGACAGAAACGAGATAGAGCCAAAGCACTTCGCAGGATGGGTGGATTTTGCAAAAGAAAACGGAATCGGTCTCGACTTCAACCCCACGTATTTCAGTCATAAATATTCAAATGACGGCGCGACCCTCTCCTCGCAGGACAGCGCTATCCGCGAATTCTGGATCGAGCACGGCATACGCTGCAGAAAAATTGCAGAGTATTTCGGAAAAGAGCTCGGGCAGAGATGCAACACAAACTTCTGGATGAGCGACGGCTGCAAGGAATCGCCGATAGACAAGCTTTCACCGAGAATAAGAATGGCTGAATCTCTTGACAAGATCTTCTCGGTAAAGATCGATCCGAGATACAACAAAGACTCCGTTGAAAGCAAACTTTTCGGAATAGGCAGCGAAAGCTACGTTGTCGGTTCGCATGAATTCTTTATGGGTTATGCAGGCAGACATCCCGAGCTTATGGTAACTCTTGACTCGGGTCATTTCCATCCCACAGAAATCATTTCAGCAAAAATCAGCGCAATGGCGCTCTTTTCCGACGAGCTTATGCTTCACGTATCGCGTCCTGTTCGCTGGGACAGCGACCACGTAGTTATTTTTGACGACGAGCTGAAAGCCATAGCTCAGGAAATAGTCAGAAACGGTCTTCTGGACAGGGTAAACATTGCGCTCGACTACTTTGACGCAAGCATAAACAGAGTTGCCGCATGGGTAATAGGTATGAGAAGCATGCAGAAGGCTCTTCTGAACGCGCTGCTTGAACCTACAGAAGCGCTGAAGAAAGCAGAGCTCGAAGGCGATTTCACTTCGCGCCTTGCACTCACAGAAGAGTATAAAAACTTCCCGCTCATTTATGTATGGGAAGAATTCTGCAATCAGTCAGGCGTTCCTGCAGGCGAAGAATGGCTTGCGGAAGTTAAACGTTATGAAAAAGACGTTCTTGCAAAAAGAGCGTAAACGGTAAAGTTGACCATGAGCAGAATAAAGATGAAAACGCCGCTCGTCGAGATGGACGGCGACGAAATGACAAGGATCATATGGCAAAAGATCAAGGATGAGCTCCTTTTGCCCTATATCGAGCTGAAAACCGAATATTACGATCTCGGTCTTGAAAACAGGGATAAAACCGACGACCGGGTAACCGTTGACGCGGCTAACGCAACAAAAAAATACGGCGTTGCGGTAAAATGCGCAACGATCACCCCGAATGCGCAGCGTGTTGAGGAATATCATCTGAAAAAGATGTGGAAAAGTCCGAACGGAACTATCAGAGCGATCCTTGACGGAACGGTTTTCCGCGCACCGATACTGATAAACGGAATAAAGCCGTATATTCCCACGTGGAAAAAGCCGATAACGATAGCGCGTCATGCCTACGGAGATATTTATTCCGCCGTTGAATCGAAGGTTGAGGCTGGGTCAAAGGCAGAGCTTGTTATAACCTCTGAAAACGGAGAAGAAAAGCGTATCACCGTAAAGGAATTTGAGGGCGACGGCGTTGTTATGGGCATGCATAATACGGACAGAAGCATTGCTTCTTTCGCGCGCGCATGCTTCAACTACGCTCTTGCGACCGCTCAGCCCATATGGTTTGCGGCGAAGGACACCATATCGAAGACGTACGATCACCGCTTCAAGGATATTTTCCAGGAGATATACGACAGCGAGTATAAGGAAAAATTTAAAGAAGCAGGTCTTGAAGACTATTTTTACACTCTTATTGACGATGCAGTTGCGCGCGTTATCCGTTCACAGGGCGGCTTTATCTGGGCGTGCAAAAATTATGACGGCGACGTTATGTCCGATATGCTTGCCACCGCATTCGGCGATCTTGCAATGATGACATCCGTTCTCGTTTCCCCCGACGGCAATTTCGAATACGAGGCGGCTCACGGCACGGTTCAAAGGCATTACTATGCCCACCTTCGCGGAGAGAAAACGTCCACAAACCCGATAGCCACGATTTTTGCGTGGACAGGCGGACTGAGAAAACGCGGAGAGCTTGACGGAATAAAAGAGCTCTGCTCATTTGCCGACAATCTTGAAAAAGCATGTATAAAAACGGTTGAAAGCGGCATTATGACAAAATCTCTCGCATCGCTTTCAACGATAGAAAACAAAAAAGTTGTCAATCTTGACGAACTTCTCGGCGCAATCAAAGCAAATCTTGAAAAACTTTTAAATCAGTAACGGAAATCAGGTAAAACGATGAAAAAAACAGTTCTTGTTGTAATGGACGGAGTAGGCACGAATGCGAGCGATTACGGCAACGCGGTTATGAGCGCGTATACCCCCGTTCTTGACGGATTAAAAGCAACATGCCCCTACGTTGACATAAAGGCTCACGGAACGGCAGTAGGTCTTCCCTCCGATGACGATATGGGCAACAGCGAAGTTGGCCACAACGCACTCGGCTGCGGTCAGATATATTCGCAGGGTGCAAAGCTTGTAAACGAAAGTATTGAAAGCGGCAAAATATTCGAGTCTGAAACGTGGAAAAATCTCGTTTCTTTCTGCAAAAACGGCACGATGCATTTTCTCGGACTTCTTTCGGACGGCAACGTGCATTCCAACATAAAGCATCTCTTTGCGCTTATCCGCAGAGCTAAAGACGACGGAGTAAAAAAAGTCCGCGTTCATATTCTTCTTGACGGTCGTGACGTTCCGGCAACCTCTGCTCCCATATATATCGATCAGCTCGAAAAAGTGCTCGCAGAGCTTTCTGACACCTCTTTCGACGCAAGGATCGCTTCGGGCGGCGGACGTATGCAGATAACGATGGACAGATACGAAGCAAACTGGGCGATGGTTGAAAAAGGCTGGCAGACCCACGTTCTGGGCGAAGGCAGATATTTTGAATCCGCATCAAAGGCGCTCGAAACTCTCAGAGCGGAAACAGGCGCGATAGACCAGGATATCCCGCCGTTCGTAATTGCCGAAAACGGTAAGCCCGTAGGAACGGTAAACGACGGAGACAGCTTCATTCTTTTCAACTTCCGCGGAGACAGAGCGATAGAAATAAGCAAAACATTCGACAGCGGCAGCGATTTTGATAAGTTCAACAAAGTCCGCTCCCCGAAGGTAATGTATGCGGGAATGCTCGAATATGACGGAGACCTCAAAATACCGAAGAACTACCTCGTTTCTCCGCCAAGCATCAAAAATACGCTTTCAGAGCTGCTTGTAAAGAACGGCAAAAAGCAGTTTGCTATATCCGAAACGCAGAAATACGGTCACGTAACTTATTTCTGGAACGGAAACAGAAGCGAGAAGTTTGACAGCGAGCTTGAAGTTTTTGAAGAGATACCTTCGGATATCGTTCCCTTTGAGCAAAGACCGTGGATGAAAGCGGCAGAGATAACAGACAGACTCATAGAAGTTATCCTGAGCGGAGAATACGATTTTATACGCTGCAACTTCCCCAACGGCGATATGGTAGGACATACCGGAAACTATGCCGCTGCACAGATCGCGGTAGCAACCGTAGACCTCTGCCTGGCAAGGATAATCGAAGCGGTCGATAAGGCGGGATATACGCTTCTTGTAACCGCCGATCACGGAAACGCCGACGAGATGTATGAGAAAAAGAAGGAAGGTCAGCCTCCCAAGCCCAAAACAGCGCATACGCTCAACCCCGTTCCGTTTATCGTATATGACAAAAACGAGAAATACGAGATCGCAGAAGGAAAATTCGGTCTTGCAAACGTTGCGGCGACCGTAGCGAAAATAATGGGAATAGAAAAGCCGTCTATGTGGCTTGACAGCATAATAAAATAATACATGGCCGCCGCGTTCGTTTTCGGGCGCGGCGGAATTTTACGGAGATTTCAGATGAAAAAACCAGAGATCCTGGCGCCCGCAGGCGACTATTCAAAACTTGTTCACGCAGTGCTTTACGGCGCGGACGCAGTATATATAGGCGGAGAGCATTTTTCGCTCAGGACCGCCTCGGCAAACTTTCCGCCGCGTGAAATGGCTGCGGGAATAGATTTTGCGCATTCAAAAGGCGCAAAAGTATACGTTGCGTGCAACGCCGTCCCTCACGACGACGAAGCGGAAATGTTTCCGGACTATATAAAGAGTGTTGCAGCCGCCGGAGCAGACGCTGTGATCGTAACAGACCCGGGTCTGATGATGCTTACAAAAAAATATGCTCCAAACCTTGAAATACACATATCCACGCAGGCGTCCACGGTAAACTCTGAGTCATGCAGATTCTGGCATGAGATGGGCGCGAAGCGGATAGTCCTTGGCAGAGAGCTTTCTCTTGACGAGATATCGCGGATAAGGGAAAACATCCCGGACGATCTTGAGCTTGAAGCATTCGTTCACGGCGCGATGTGCGTGTCTTATTCAGGCAGATGTCTGCTTTCCGATTTTATGACGGGAAGAAGCGCAAACAGGGGCGAATGCGCCCAGCCGTGCAGATGGAAATATGCCCTTACGGAAGAAAAACGGCCGGGAGAGTATTTTCCGATAGAAGAAACGGACACGGGCACATATATCATGAATTCCCGTGACATATGCATGATAACGCATATCCCCGAGCTTATCAGAGCGGGGATAAACAGCTTCAAGATAGAGGGACGTGTAAAAACCGAATACTACGTCGCCTCAGTGACTGCGGCGTACAGAAAAGCAGTGGACGACTGTTTTACGGATATAATGAAGTATTCCGAAAACCTCGATTCCTATTATGAAGAGGTATGCAAGGTCAGCCACAGAGAGTATTATGAGGGTTTTTATTTCGGTAAGCCTCAAAACGGTCAGAATTACAACGAATCTTCGTATATACGCGACTACGAGCTGATCGCGGTGGTTGAAAGATACGACCCTGCAAAAAAGTTGCTGAAAGTATCGCAGAGAAACAAGTTTTCGGTAGGCGAAACGTGCGAGATACTGTCTCCGGGCAGGCCCTTCAAAACCTTCACGATAGGCAGGATGTATAACGAAAACGGCGAATTTATCCTTTCGGCGCCTCACGCAGAAATGCCTGTATATATAGAATATGAAGATTACGTTCCGCAGTATTCGTTTATAAGAAGAAAAAGAATAGACTGAAAGCGACAATAAAAACAAAAGCAGGAAGCGATTTTAGCTTCCTGCTTTCAATTTATTCAGTTCAATGTTCCGAAAACCGTTTATCTTATTTGCTTACGGTGATCGTTATTGACGCAACTTCGATACCGAGACGTGATACGTGAACGGTGATCTTTGTATTTGCGGTGACCGCTGCAGTCTGAACTGTTACGGACGTAGACGTATTGCTGAAGGTCATCGTCTCGTATGCGGTGGAGCCATTGTCAAACGTTGCGATCGTTTCTCCGGTTTCGGATGTTATGGACCAGTTATAAGTGCTTGTTGCAAGCGCATTGTTAAGCGTTACCGTAAGTCCGTTTCCGCCCTTGACGTTCGTGGTGCTTGCTCTCAGGCTTGCAGACGTGCTCGATGAAGAGCCGCTGCCGGTAGATGACGATCCGCTCTGAACGGTAACGTCGATGTAGTAAGATGAACCGTCCTGAAGATTTACGGTTATTCTTGCGGTTCCTGTTGAGAGAGCTGTGATGATGAACTGGTTATTGAGGTTGGATACGCTTACTCTGGACGTGTAGTTGCTTGTTGCGCCTGTTACTTGCGAGGTCGTTCCGAGTATCTCGGATATTACCTTCGACTCTTCGACATTCATTGTAACGGTCTTTACGGGGTTGCCAACGGTAAAGATTACAAGAAGGATATCGGTGCCCTTGTCATCTTTGATGCGGATCTCTGCGTTGCCTGCTTTGTCTGCCTGCCACTGTCCGTCGGAGTTGATGTATACAACACCGGGATTGTTGGAGGTATAGGTAGCTCCGCCGTATGCTTCACGAAGGTTTCCTGTTTCACCTATGGTAGCGTTGAGTCTGACCGTTGCGGTCGTTGACGTGCTTGTCTGCTTGGAGTTTACTACCATTATGGTGAAGTCTTTCTGAACGATCGAGTTTGCGCCTGCGATTGCGTATCTAACTGACGTGTTGAGCGTTGTGCCTATCGCTACGTTGTCGCCTACGGTGATAAGTCCGTTTGCGTCTATGCTCATTACGTAAGAGTTATCTACAGAGCCTGAATTTGCGGAAAGAACGTTGCCGGGTGTCCATGTGGGAGCAAGACCGGTAACAAACGTGCCGGAAGCGCCGATATCAGCGTTTGTGGGTGTGTATGTTGAGCCCTGCATTACGCCGATGACCTGTCTTGTTGTGTCAACAGAGCCGGTCGAGTTGACTATTACGGTGCACGTTGCCGTTATTTTGTTGGTTACAAGGTTACCCTGTGTTTTAGCGGTTACTATTGCTCTGCCTGAGCCTACCGCGAGAACAGTTGCGGTGTTGCCGTTGCCGGTAACTTTAACTACTGATTCATCGGAAGAGAACCATGTGATGTTATCGTCGTTTGCCGCAGGTTGAGGAGCTACGGCTATTATCTGGCTGCCGCCCATATAGAGAGACAGAGACGTCGGGCTCATGGTGAGCGATTTGATAGGTGTCTTTACATCCATCGACGGAGAAAGTATCGAAAGTGTCTTCGGTTCGTATTCAAACTGAAGAGACGGGTCGGAAGAGTTTACGAAACCTGTAAGTGTTGCCGAGCCTGTGGGTACGGTCGGAGTGATGGTGAAGCTGTTTTTCGTGAAGTCGTTTGCGGATGCTCTTGTTACGGAGACGTTATTGTTGTTTGTGCTTATAGCATACATGAGCGTCTGCTGCTGTGCTGCTGAGAGCGCGGGAGAGAACGTGAGGTATGCAGAGTAGGAATTGCCCTGAACAAGGTCACCGCTTGCGGTTACAACGACGCTGACTTTGATCTTTGAGCCTGTCATCGTTCCGCCGGGAGTAACGGTGCCGGGATCGTAACCCGTGATACCCGATGCAACGGTGCACTGTGCAACGACTTTGCCGCTTGCAGAAGAAGCGGTGATAACTACCGTGCCGCTTGCGAGTGAAGCGATAAGAGCGGTTCTGTTATCTGACAGCGGGGTTACTGAAACGATTTCGGGATACTGAGAAGTCCATACGATAGGATCGGATGCATCGGACGGAGAAACCGTTGCGGTAAGGGTAGTGGTCTGTCCGAGCGGAAGCGTTGCAGTTGCGTGAGAAAGTGTTATAGATTCGATCTCTTTAAGTTTTACGGTAACTTTGCAGCTCTGGCTTATGCCGGATTTCGTTCCTTTTACGGTAATGGTGGTTTCGCCTACGGCAAGACCGGTTACAACGCCGGAAGGAGTTACCGTTGCTACTGATTCATTGGAGCTTGTCCATGTATATGTTTCTTCTTTAGCGGCATCCTTCGGATAAGCGTCAAACTCGATGGCATATGCCTGACCTACGTTGATGGTAGCATCGTCTTCGGCAAGAATGAGAGAAGTTATAACTTTGCCGGTCGTCTGTGCAGGCTGCTGCTGTTCGGGTGTTTCGCTCGGAGTTTCGGTGCCTGTCTGAGGATTCTCCGGTGTTTCGGTGGAAGGAGTCTGCGTATCGTTGTTTTCGGGGTTGGGGTTGGAGCTTGCGGACATTACAACTACTACGCCGCTTGCAGACTTGGAGCCTACGGTGTATGTGATCGTAGCCATTGCGAAATAATCGGAACCGATGTCGCCGATGGTGATGTTACCGTTCGAGTCGACAGCCGCAACGGACGGGTTGTTTGATGTCCATGTTCCTTTTTCGGTCGTGTTAGCGGGGGTTACGGTGGGATTGAACTTCCAGGGACCCTTCTGGCCGACGTATACGGTCATTGACTGAGCGTCGAACTTAACGCTAGTAGCCTTTACAGTGGTCGGAGCGGGTGTTGTGGAGGAGGAGCTGCCTGAAGAGGAATTTCCCGAAGAGGAATTTCCGGAGCTTGAAGAGGAAGAAGAGGAGGACGAGGTAA
This sequence comes from Clostridiales bacterium, assembly GCA_016281915.1. GTDB lineage: Bacteria > Bacillota > Clostridia > Oscillospirales > UBA644 > HGM12619. The sequence continues at coordinate 12,027 of JAEEJO010000032.1, read as the reverse complement.
CGGTTACTTTGCACGTTGCAACTTTGTTTGTAACTTTGTCGTTAAGAGTTGCGGTAACGGTCGTGGTGCCGGCTTTAAGACCGGTTACGGTTCCGTTAACAACGGTAGCTATCGTTTCGTCCGCGCTTGTCCAGATAATGTTTGCGGCAACGCCTTCGGGTTTAACGGTGGCAACGATTGAAGATGTTTTGCCTACCGCTACAGAGAGGGACGATTTATTGAACGTAAGGCTTTCAAACGTATCAACGGGAGTGTTTACCGTGATGATGCAGTCTGCGGTCTTCGATCCGTCTTCGGTAACTGCCGAAACGATCGCGGTGCCTTCGCCTACAGCGGTAACAACGCCGGAAGAAACGATTGCAACAGCCGGATTGGAAGAGATCCAGTTAACTGTTTTGTTTGTAGCGTCGGCAGGAAGGATCGTGGCTGTAAGGACAGTAACGCCGCCTACGTCAAGGGTCTGTTCCATTGCATTGATCGAAATGCCTGTTACGGCGATATCTGTTTCAAGAACGGTGATGGCGCAGGTAAGTTTTACGTCCTGGTTTTCTTTTTCAAAGTGAAGATCTGCCGTAACGTTTGCCGAGCCTGCGGAAAGTGCGGTAATAAAGCCGCTCTGTTCAACAGAAACAACGGCGGGGTTATCTGACGACCATGTCGCGGTATAGGATCTGTCGCTGTAGGTGTCGTCATAGATAAGCAGGGCATAATTCTCGCCCGCATTGAGCGTTACAGCGCTCTCGGAGAATTTATATACTCCCTGAAGGTCGACCTTCTCTTCACCGCACGCTGCAAGGAATGCAACGAGCATTGCGGCAACGAGAAGTAATGCAGTAATTTTATGAAATCTGTGTTTCATAATAAACCACCTTTCGAGTTGTAATTATTTTTCAGCTGTGTAATTGGATTTCCGTATCTGAAGCGCATTTTCAGCGCATATATCATAATATAACATTATTTTTCGGTTTTGTCAAGATGTGCGGACGATTTTCCGTGGCATTCACGCCGAAAAAACGGCGGTCGAGGTGTATATCAGTCACGCCGTATACGCATTTTGACAGATAAAGACGGAAAATGTTCCGTTAAAACGGAAATTTCAAAAAAAATTTACCTTTTCATACTTTCGATCAGGTATTTTACCTCCGAAAGCGGTCTGTCAACGTCGCGTTTCGATATATATGCGGTCCACATTCCCTCGCCAAGCTCGGCGAAAGCGGCGCTGCCGCCGGATAATTTTTCAAGATCGAATTCATCGGTGTTGTAGTTGATCCTGAGTGTGTCATGGGTTTCGCCTGCATAGTCCACTCCGGCGATATCAGATGCTTTTATTTCCGTTTTGGGCAGAAATTTTGAAAGAGACACTATTCTGTCTTCATATATCGCATACGTCTTTTCGACCGTAAGAAAGATGTTGAAGGCAAGAGTAAGCGCAAAAACTGCGGTAGTGACCGCAAACACGGCAAAGTCGCCAGATTTTACGATATTGTATATCATTGCCCCGGCGGAAACCGCAAGCATTACGGCATTGAAAATCACCGTTCCGTATCTTTTCCTTTTAAGAAAAACAGGGTATTCCGTATCAATCCACTCCCGACGTATATTTTCTATTATGATAACACGGAAAAACGGTTAAGTCAAGACCGCATTCCGAATTTAATTAGGCAGATTCATTTTTTTTGCTTCGACTATTGACTTGACGGCGGTATTCTGTTATAATTATAAGGTATAAGTATTTTCAAATTCAGAGAAAGCCGTGAAAGCAATGGCAGACAAGACCATAGTATTCGAAAACAGACCATCGTTTTCGGTCCCAAACGAAATAGCGGACAGTTATCTCAAGGCGCCTGCAGACGCATTGAGACTTATTCTGTTTCTGCTCAGAAACCCGTCGAAATCGTTTCTTGAAAACGATATCTGCGAAGCGACCGGGATCGGGAAGGACGATCTTTCCGCGGCATTCGACTACTGGGTGGAACGCGGCGTTCTTTTCAGATCGCATCAGAAATACACGCTTTTGCGCCCGCAGCTTAAAACCTCCGATATCCAGCCATATTCAGCGGAAGAAGTTGCTTCGCGCATAAACACGGACAGCGCGGTAAGATTTCTTTACGATAAAACCGAAGAGCTTCTTGCGCGTCCGCTCAGCACCACAGACGCCTATACCGTGCTCTCTCTCGTTGACTGGATCGGACTTCCCCCCGAAGTTGCCGCCGTGCTTTTGCAGTATTGCGCCGACAACGGCAAAAAATCGATGCGTCAGATAGAAAAAACCGCTGTGAGCTGGGCAGATGAAGGAATAGTTACTTTCGAAAAGGCTGAGGCGTATCTTGCGGCTGAAAAGGAAAAGAGCGAAGCGGCGAGAAAGACCGCAAAACTGCTCGGACTATCGGACCGGGCGCTCGGCGAAGAGGAAAAAAAGGTTTTCGTTTCATGGAGGACGGAGCTTGGTTATTCGGACGATATGATCCTCGCCGCATACGAAAGCATGATAAAAAGCATAGGCTCATACAAATATCAGTATATAGATAAAATACTCCGCTCATGGAAGGCTGAAGGTATAACCGACCCCGCGCAGGCTCTTGCCAAAAAGCCCGCGACTGCAAAAAAAGGCAGGGCAAAGCAGTATGAAGCGCAGCCCTCGCCCGATGCGGAAAAAACAGTTGACAAAACATGGGAAATCATGAAAAAGACGGTGAACGGCGAAGATGAACAGAAGTGAACTTTTCAGAAGGACCGATGAAGTCCTTCGCGAAAAAAGCGCGGATTTCCGCGTTTCCGAAGAGAGAAGGATAGCCGCCCTCTACGAAAAAATACCGCGACTGAAAGAGATCGCGTCAGAACTCAGCGGCAATATGTCGCGTTTTATGAATTTTGCTTTCAGCGGAAGCAAAAGCGAAGATGAATTCAACTTTTACCGCAAAAAAAGCCTCCTGCTTCAAGAAGAAAGAAAGAAGATCCTTGCCTCGCACGGACTTCCAGAGGACGCATGGGACGTTCATCCCCGCTGCAGAAAATGCGGCGACGCGGGATATACCGAAAAAGGGCTTTGCGAATGCTTCAAAAAAGAGCTTTCTGCCCTAACGCTCGAAAACTCCGGTCTTTCTTCAGATTATAAAAACAAGACCTTCGATTCTTTCGATCTTTCATATTATACCAGACCCGAAGACCGCGAAAAAATGGAGCTTACGCTCGACTATGCGAAAAAATACGCGCGCAGTTTCGATAAAAAGAAACCGAATCTTCTGTTTATGGGAAGAAGCGGCTCGGGAAAAACTTTTCTTTCATGCGCGATAGGCAAAGCATGCGCAGAGCAGGGCTTTTACGTCTGCTACGTTACCGCGCAGGATATGATATCGGAGTTTGAAGCGGAAAAATTCGGTAAAGCGTCAAAAGGCGGAGGCACGGAGAGGTATTTTGACTCGGATCTTCTGATAATAGACGATCTCGGTTCCGAGTTTGCCACGCAGTTTTCCGAATCCGTCATATATAACGTAGTCAATTCACGTCTCAACAGCTCAGGACCAATGATAATAAGCACAAATTTCCGTCCGCAGGAGCTCTCGGGATTTTACCACGAACGTCTTGTTTCAAGGCTTCTGAATGAGTTTCTCACACCGGTTTTTGCGGATGTTGACGTCCGCGAACTGAAAAAGCTCGGGCACGGATCATGAGCTTTCCGGTAATATGCCCGGTCTGCAAAAAGCCTCTCGTCTTCCGCGAGAAGACGGCAGTATGCGAAAACGGACATTCTTTTGACCGGTCAAAAGAGGGCAGCGTGAACCTTATACTGAACGGGTCCGCCTCCGCGGGAGACGATCCCGTGATGATTGCGGCAAGAAAGCGCTTTCTGGAAAAAGGGCATTATGACCATCTTCTCTTTGCGATGAAGGAAGCGATGAAAGACCGTGTTTTCAGCGGCGCCGTCGCGGCAGACGCGTGCTGCGGCGAAGGATATTATACAAACGCCCTTCAGGCGGCGTTTCCGGAGGTTTCGTTTTACGGATTCGATCTGTCGAAAAGAGCGTTGAGATATGCGGCGAAAGAGGCTGAAAAAGCGCTGTTTTTTGCCGCAAACATATCGTCTGTTCCGATAAGTGATCTTTCGGTAAACATACTTATTCACGTTTTCGCGCCGGTAAACGAAAAGGAATTTCTGAGAATACTTGCTCCCGACGGCGTTCTCATCCACGTTTTCCCTGGCAAAGACCACCTTATGGGAATAAAACGCGCTCTTTACGCATCCGCAAGACAAAACGACGAAGATTCCGGGATATCGGACGCTTTCGAAAAAGTGTCCGGGGAAAAAGTGACGAAAATACTTTCTCTTGACAACGAATCGCTTCGTGATCTCATTACCATGACGCCGTATTTTTACCGCACTCCCAAAGACAGTCTCGAAAAGGCTCTGGCTCTGCCGCGCCTTGAGACCGAAACAGACTTTATTATAAACGTTTACAGAAAGAAAAGAGAAGAATAACGGGAGAAACCATATGGATATACTTGCAAAATGCATCTCTTCACTCGTGAAAGTAATGCCGGATACCGAATTTTCGTCTCTTGAGGAATATCGCGAGGCAACGGCTCTGAAAAACGAAATATTCAATTATCAGATCGCATATATCCTGCCCGGCAAAGGCAGGATGAGGCTGAGCGTTGAAACGGCGTCCACCATACCCGACGTTACTGTCCGCGCGGTCGGTTACGTTCCGTCTATGATGCCGTGCTATGAGGACTGCGACGACTATATCGTCTCAGACAAACCCGGTCTTTTCCCCGACGTGCTCGAGGACATAACCGAAAGCGGCTTCAGCGTCAGCGGCAGCCATATTGCGGTTTTATGGGTATCGGTAAACGCCGCGAGCGCCATGCCCGCAACACATCATATAAAAGTTATACTCCGCAACGGCGGAGAACCTGTGTGCGAAGCGCTGTTTACGCTGAGGATTCTTGATGCAGAGCTTGACGAGCAGCACCTTATTTATACCGACTGGTTCCATGCAGACTGTCTTTGCGACAGATACGGGGTCGGCGCATTCTCCGAAAAGCACTGGGAGCTGATCGGGAATTATATGAAAACGGCGGCGGAGCGCGGAATGAACATGGTGCTCACCCCGATTTTTACTCCCGCACTCGATACGGCCGAAAAGCATGAAAGAACGACTGTTCAGCTTCTTGACGTTGAAAAAAACGGAGACAGATATACGTTCGGCTTTGAAAAGCTTGTCCGCTGGATCGATACCGCAAGGGAAAACGGCATTCGATACTTTGAACTTGCCCCGCTTTACACTCAATGGGGCGCGGCATATGCGCCGAAGATAATCGCAAGGGAAAACGGAGAGGAAAAGCGGATATTTGGCTGGGAAACGGACGCATACGGCGATGAATACGTCGGTTTTCTTTCACAGCTTCTGCCCGCTCTTGTTTCGTTCTTCAAAGAAAGGGAAATGCAGAGCGTTGTATATTTCCACGTTTCCGACGAGCCCTCGGGGGATAATCCCGAAAGATATCTCGCAGCGTCGGCGCTTATAAGAAAATATACGGGCGACGACTTCAATATCATAGACGCACTGTCGTCCTACACTTTTTATGAAACAGGCGCGGTAAAAACACCTGTTGCGGCAACGAACCATATCGCTCCGTTTCTTGAGCACGGCGTCAAAGATCTGTGGTGCTACTATTGCTGCGGACAGTATAAGGGCACTGCGAACAGATTTATGGCGATGCCGTCGCTGAGAAACAGAATACTCGGCATTCAGCTTTACAAATTCGGAATCAGAGGCTTCCTTCACTGGGGATACAATTTCTGGAATTCCGTTCTTTCTTATGACAGAATAGACCCGTATTACATTACCGATGCAAAAGAGGCGTATCCTTCCGGAGATGCTTTCATCGTATATCCGGGCAACGACGGCAAGCCCGTATGCTCTCTGCGTCTGGAGGTATTCTATGACGGAATACAGGATCTGAGAGCGTTTACGGCGCTTGAAAAGAAGATAGGAAGAGACAGAACGGTCGCGCTTATAGATCTAGGGCTCAAAGACAAGATCTCTTTCGACTCTTTTCCGCACAGCGACAGATGGCTTCTTGATCTGAGAGAAACAGTAAATAAAATTCTTGCTGACAAAAATCAGTAATCAAAGGTGATAAATATGAATGTATCTGAACTTTTCGGATCTTACGTATTCAACGATGCGGTGATGCGTGAAAGGCTTCCCGAAGAAACGTATAATGCATTGAAAAAAGCGGTAAAAGGCGGTAAAAGCCTTGATATAACGGTCGCAAACAGCGTAGCGACCGCAATGAAGGAATGGGCGGTATCGAAAGGCGCCACACACTATACGCACTGGTTCCAGCCCATGACCGGCATTACGGCGGAAAAGCACGACAGCTTTATCTCTCCCGTAGGCGACGGCACCGTAATAATGGATTTTTCGGGCAAAGAGCTTATAAAAGGCGAATCTGACGCTTCGTCATTCCCCTCGGGCGGACTTCGCGCAACGTTTGAGGCAAGGGGATATACCGCATGGGACCCCACGTCTTACGCATTCATAAAAGACAATACGCTCTGCATACCCACAGCGTTTTATTCCTATGGCGGACACGCGCTCGATAAAAAGACGCCGCTTCTGCGCTCGATGGAGCTTCTCAATACCCAGGCAATGCGCATACTGCGTCTTTTCGGCAACACGACGGCAAACAGGGTCATTACCACCGTAGGCGCGGAACAGGAATATTTTCTTGTAGACAAAGATCTTTTCAACAAGCGTAAAGACCTTGTGTTTACCGGCAGAACTCTTTTCGGTGCAAGACCGCCGAAGGGACAGGAAATGAACGACCACTATTTCGGCGCAATACGTCCCAGAGTGGCGGAATTTATGAAAGAGCTTGACGAAGAGCTCTGGAAGCTCGGCGTTCTGGCAAAAACCGAGCATAACGAAGCGGCGCCTGCGCAGCACGAGATAGCGCCGATATTCACCGATACCAACACAGCCACTGACCATAACCAGATAACCATGGAGATACTCAAAAACGTTGCCGAACGGCACGGAATGAAGTGTCTTCTTCATGAAAAGCCGTTCGCGGGCGTAAACGGAAGCGGCAAGCACAACAACTGGTCCATCGCGACCGATACGGGCGTCAACCTGCTTGAACCGGGCAAATCTCCGCACGAAAACGCACAGTTCCTGCTGTTTTTATGCTCCGTTATAAAAGCGGTAGACGAATATCAGGATCTTCTGAGACTTTCCATCGCATCGGCGGGAAATGACCACAGACTCGGTTCAAACGAAGCGCCTCCGGCGATAATATCCATATTCCTGGGCGATGAGCTTACGGATATTCTCGAGGCGATAGACAGCGGCAGCAGATACAGCAACAAAGAAAACGCGGATATGGAGATAGGCGTTCACGTTCTGCCGCATTTCCCGAAAGACACCACGGACAGAAACAGAACGTCGCCTTTTGCGTTCACGGGCAATAAATTCGAATTCAGAATGCTCGGCTCGTCCCTTTCGATCGCAGGACCGAACATCATTCTTAACACGATCATTGCCGAACAGCTCGAACAGTTTGCGGACGTTCTCGAAAACGCAAAAGATTTCACCTCAGAGCTCAACTCGCTTATAAGAAAAACCATCCGCGAACATAAACGGATAATTTTCAACGGCAACGGCTATAACGACGCGTGGGTAAAGGAAGCGGAAAAGCGCGGCCTTCTTAATATAAAAACAACGCCTGAGGCGCTTGAAAGGTATATTGAAGACAAAAACGTCGAGCTTTTCACAAAGCACAGAATTTTCACGAAAGAAGAGATATTCTCCCGTCTTGAAATTCTTTACGATCATTACTGTCACACCGTTTCGATAGAAGCGCTGACGATGATAGACATGACAAAAAAGGATATCATACCGTCCATACTTAAATATGAAGAGCATCTTGCAAAACTCGTTGAAATAAAGCAGGAAAAAATAGGAATTTTGCCCGAGCCCGAAAAAACGGTCCTTTTAAAGCTTTCAAAGCTCTGCAAGGATATATACGACGAAACGGAATATCTGGAAAATGCAGTCTTCGCGGCAAAAAACATCACGGACAAAAAAGAACTCTCGTTCTGCTATAAAGACAGCGTTCTTCCCGCAATGGAAACGCTCAGAAGATCTGCCGATGAAGCCGAAACGATTCTCGGAACGGAATATCTGCCTTACCCCACATACGAGGAACTGCTTTTCAGCGTGTAAACCGTTAATACCGAATATAAAAATTAAAAAAGTGAAGGGAGGCGCTTTATACGGAAGCAGCCTCCCTTTTGATTTTTCTGCTAAGCCTGAATGATCAAATTGCAGAAACAAGTCTTTTGGGAAAACACGTTCCGAAAAGTAAATTTATATCGAGAAAAGGTCTTTGAAGCAGGCTGCAAGACGACAAAAGCATGTTTTGGCATTCGGGGAAAGAGACTCTATACCTGTCCGGATCGCAAAAACGTGCTGTGGAGCCTGTGGATAGACAGATATGATATCAGGAGTCGGGAAGCACGGTTCATGAAGCATTATGCGGTCTTCACATAAAGGTATCTGGCGGCGGAGAGATATCTCCGCCGCTTTCTGCCGACAAAAACACGCCCTTTTATGCTTTATGATAAGAAACGGCTGCTGCCGATTTACATTTTACAGCATTTTTACAAAACACTGATGACAGGATTTACATTGATCATTTATAATCCAAAGAAGAAAAGCACAGGAGGTTTCCTTTATGATCTATTATGTGGAAGACGAGAGCAGCATCCGCGATCTGGTGATTTACACGCTGAAGGCTTCGGGCTTTGAAGCGCAGGGGTTTGAAAACAGCGTGGATTTCTGGTCTGCAATGAAAGCAAAAAAGCCGGAACTGATCCTGCTGGACGTTATGCTGCCGGGCGAAGACGGACTGATAATCCTGAAAAAGCTGCGCTCTTCCCCCGTAACGGCAGATATTCCCGTTATCATGGCTACGGCAAAGGGCAGTGAAAACGATAAGGTCATCGGGCTTGATTGCGGGGCGGACGATTATCTTGCAAAACCGTTTGGCATGATGGAAATGGTCTCCCGTATCAAAGCTGTTTTAAGACGAACGGTGCCCAAGCAGGCAACGGTAATTTCATACGGCGGGATCACTCTTGATGAAGGCAGGCACACCGTTGCAGTAAACGGAACGCCCGTATCTCTGACGTTGAAAGAGTATGAGATATTGAGATTGTTTATGGGAAACCCCGGTCAGGTTTTTACAAGGGAAATACTGCTTTCTGCCATTTGGGGAACGGATTTTACGGGAGAGACAAGGACGGTAGACGTTCATATTGGCACGCTCAGAACAAAGCTTGCCGAAGCGGGGGACCTGATCGAAACAGTACGCGGGGTAGGTTACAGAATGGAGGAAACTAAATGAGCGGCAAAATTTTCAAAGGTATATGGATCGTTGCGTCATCGGTATTTCTCGCTTCTCTCGTTTTCATAATGGGCATTTCCTACGAATATTTTACGGGACTTCAGAAAAGTCAGCTCAAAAACGAAACGGAACTTGCCGCGCAGGGCGTAGCGAACGCCGGAATGAACTATTTTGACAGTCTGAATACCGAAGGATACCGTATCACCTGGATAGGAGCGGACGGAAGCGTTCTTTATGACAACGAAGCAGATACCGCTACAATGGAAAACCACATGGAACGAGAGGAAGTCAGGAAGGCGCTTGAGGAAGGATACGGAGAATCGACGCGTTACTCCAGCACTCTTTCAGACAAGCAGCTGTATGCGGCAAAGCGGCTCCCTGACGGATCTGTCGTCAGGCTTTCTATTGTGCAGGTGGCAGTATGGGCGCTTATTCTCGGATTTGCACAGCCGATCTCCGTGGTTATTCTGATCGCGCTTATTCTTACTTTTGTGCTTGCATCGTATATCGCAAAAAAGATAGTAAAGCCGATAAACGATATCGACCTTAATAAGCCGGAGCAGTATTACGGCAAAGACAATTATCAGGAGGTCGAGCCGCTGCTGAGACACATTGCAGCGCAGCAAAACCAGCTGAAAAGCGACCAGGAACAGATTGAAAAAACCGCGCTGATCCGCCAGGAGTTCACCGCAAACGTTTCGCACGAGCTGAAAACGCCGCTTCATGCAATTTCCGGTTACGCAGAGCTGATCGAAAACGGCATGGTAAAGGAAGAGGATATAAGACCGTTTGCAGGCAAGATCCGCAGCGAATCCTCGCGCATGACAAAATTAGTTGAAGATATTATAGAGCTTACGAAGCTTGACAACGGCGACGCCGAAATGAAGTGGGAGGATTGCAACCTTCTCAGGATCGCCGAAAACGCCGTTGACAGTCTGGACGCCGCTGCCACGGTTATGAACGTGACCGTCAGCGTAGAGGGAACGGATGCGCCGCTCAAAGGCATTCCTCAGACCCTTTACAGTATTGTGTATAATCTGTGCGACAATGCGATCAAATACAATCACGCCGGCGGAAAAGTAAGCGTTGAAGTCCGTCCGCAAAAAAACGATACAGTACTTACTGTCAGTGATACGGGAGTAGGTATCCCGGAAGAATGTCAGGACAGAGTGTTCGAACGTTTTTACCGTGTTGACAGAAGTCACAGCAAGGAAGTCGGCGGCACCGGGCTGGGACTGTCGATAGTCAAACATGCGGTTATGATTCACGGCGGCAGGATAAGTATCAGCAGCGAGGCAGGAAAAGGCACGGAATTCGTTGTTACTTTACCTAACAGGCCTCAAAACAAGCTCACAGAGGAGGACGCAGAGTAGTATTATGATCGATTTTAACGAAAAAAAAGGATTTATTTGTGATATGGACGGTGTGATATATCACGGAAACCGCGTTCTTCCGGGAGTCAATGAATTTCTGGAATGGCTCAAATCCAACAAAAAAGACTTTTTGTTCTTAACAAACAACAGCGGGTATACGCCAAGGGAATTAAAGCAAAAGCTCGCAAGAATGGGGCTTGAGGTATCGGAAGAACATTTTTATACCAGCGCGCTTGCCACAGCAGCGTTCATCAAAGATCAGGCGCCGGGATGTTCCGCCTACGTGATCGGTGCGTCTGCATTAATAAACGCTTTATATGACGTCGGCGTCACTATGAACGACGTGAATCCCGATTATGTAATTGTGGGAGAAAGCAATTCTTATTCGCTGGAGTCACTGACACGCGCCACGAATCTCGTATTGGCAGGCGCAAAACTGATCGGTGCAAACACAGATATATCGGGACCGATCGAAAACGGGATCGCTCCCGCATGCGGTTCGTTGATTTCACCGATCGAAATGGCAACAGGACAAAAAGCGTATTTTTGCGGAAAGCCAAATCCGCTGATGATGCGGACCGGGCTGAACATGCTGGGCTGTCACAGCGCCGAAGCAGTTATGATCGGCGACAGAATGGATACCGATATTATTTCGGGACTTGAAAGCGGAATGACCACGATATTAGTACTCTCGGGCATTTCCTCAAACGAAACGCTCAAACGGTTTGCATACCGTCCGAACATCATCCTTGACGGTGTCGGGGATATCGTGAAGATAGCAAATTCAAATAAGGCGTAATTACCGGCAGAGGCAGGAGGCGCGGTTTCTGTTTTTCGGGAATTTTACGAAGTACCGATAGAAAATTTAACGTTGAGCCTTTACCCTATTTTTTGAGATATCAACAAGCGGAGACATTTATATGAGTTTTTCTGACGTTTTGAATCTGATCGGAGGTCTTTGTCTGTTCCTGTTCGGAATGACGTTTATGGGTCACGCACTGGAACGTCGCGCAGGCAACGGGCTGAAAGTGCTTCTTGGCAGGCTGACGACAAACAGATTTGCGGGGCTTGCCACGGGGCTTGGTGTGACAGCGGTTATCCAAAGCTCTTCAGCAACGACAGTTATGGTCGTCGGTTTTGTCAATTCAGGGCTAATGACGCTGCGGCAGTCGATCAATGTTATCATGGGTGCGAACATCGGGACAACGGTTACTGCATGGATTTTGAGTCTTGCGGG
>JAEEJO010000031.1 GCA_016281915.1 Clostridiales bacterium | reverse complement strand
TTGTCATCATTGGAGTTATCGTGGCGTCCAAGTTCGGAAAATTTTTTGATTCCAGAGCTAATTGTCACCGATATCAATTCACCATTAGGATCCGATTCAACTCTTTCTGAAAAGCAGTCTCCAACCTTACGCTGTTCCCAATAATTTGCATAGTCTCGATAAAAATCGCGTTGAAAAGTTTGAAATTTCGTACTTACGATTGACTTTTGCGATTATTTATAATATAGTATGTCTAATTTAATATAAAGGGGATATTGCAATGATTGAAAGAATGCAAGTCAGTTATAAGAAGCTATGGCATCTTTTGCTTGACAGAGATATGAAGAAAAAAGATCTTGAGAAGGCTGCTAATCTTACTCATTACCAAATGATGAAACTTGCTAACAATCAGACAGTAACCACAGATGTTCTTGGAAGCATCTGCAAAGTGTTTAATTGTAGAATTGAAGATATCATGGAGTTTATCCAGGATGAGAGAGAAACGAAATGAACATTAGCAGAATAAAAGGATGGAAAGACGATGACTGAATAACACTTGATTAACTATACGGACAGCAATTATATAGTCAAATTATTAGGAGAAAGCACATGAATAAACAACAACTTGCCTCAAAGATATGGGAATCTGCAAACAAAATGCGTTCGAAAATTGAAGCTAATGAGTACAAGGACTATATTCTTGGCTTCATATTCTATAAATTCCTTTCAGACAAAGAGGTTAAGTACCTCAAGGATAACGACTGGACAGATTCTGATATCAAGGAATACTTAAACGAAGAAAATCAAGAAGAAGTCGATAATATCCGTCGCAATGTTGGCTACTTTATCGAGTATAAGAACTTGTTTTCAACATGGCTTGACATGGGAAGTGATTTCAATGTGTCGAATGTTCGTGATGCACTTTCCTCTTTTAGCAGATTAATCAATGCTTCTCACAAGAAGGTTTTTGATAAGATCTTTGATACGCTGCAGACCGGTCTTTCCAAACTAGGCGATACATCTGGTACGCAAACAAAAGCGATCAGCGATTTGATTCACCTCATCAAAGATATCCCTATGGACGGCAAGCAGGACTACGATGTTCTCGGTTTCATCTATGAATACCTGATTTCAAACTTTGCGGCAAACGCCGGCAAGAAAGCCGGAGAGTTCTATACGCCACACGAAGTTTCTCTGCTCATGTCTGAAATCGTTGCCGACCACCTGAAGGAAAGAACGGAGATCAAGATATACGACCCAACTTCCGGTTCCGGTTCGCTGCTTATCAACATCGGCAAGAGCGTTGCTAAGTATATGGGCAGCAGCGACAAGATCAAGTATTACGCACAGGAACTCAAAGAGAATACATATAACCTCACGCGAATGAATCTCGTCATGCGCGGCATTCTGCCTTCCAACATTGTTACGCGCAACGGTGATACGCTTGAAGAAGACTGGCCGTATTTCGATGAGAGCGATCCTATCGGCACATATGACCCGCTATATGTGGATGCGGTGGTTTCCAATCCGCCTTACTCACAGAACTGGACACCGGCAGGAAAAGAATCAGACCCGAGATATAAGGCATACGGACTCGCTCCAAAAGGCAAAGCGGACTATGCTTTCCTTCTTCACGATCTTTACCACGTAAAACCGGACGGTATTATGACCATTGTTCTCCCTCACGGCGTTTTGTTCCGTGGCGGTGAAGAGGGTGAAATCCGTAAGAATCTCATTGAAAACAACAAGATCGATGCGATCATCGGTCTGCCTGCCAACATTTTCTTCGGAACCGGTATTCCCACCATTATTATGGTACTGAAACAAAAACGCAGCAATACCGACGTCCTTATCATTGACGCTTCAAAGGGGTTTGAAAAGGTGGGCAAGAACAATAAACTCCGTGCGTCTGATATTAAGAGAATCGTTGACGTTATCACGCAGCGCGTGACCGTCGAAAAATTCTCCAAAGTCGTATCCCGTGATGAAATCAGAGCGAACGATTATAACCTGAATATTCCGCGTTACGTCGATTCTTCGGAAAAACCGGAGAGTTGGGATATTTATGCTTCTATGTTTGGCGGCATTCCAGCTGGTGAAGTTGCCGAATTATCACCGTATTGGTCTGCTTTTCCGACACTCAAAGAGGCGTTGTTTGCGGATACGGGCGCGCCCTATCTGCATTTCAAAGTTGAAGATCTTAAAAAAGCCGTTTCAGAACATAATGACGTAAATGCCTTTGAAAATGTGTTTGCCGGAACTTTCGTCGGTTTTGATACATTGCTCTATGAGCGCCTTATCAAAGATATGAACGGCGTCAATATATCCAGAAAAGAAAGCGAACTTGCCGCAGAAGTGTTTGCGCGCCTCGCGAGCATCCCGCTTGTGGATCGTTATGAAGCTTATCAGCTTCTTGATAACGAATGGAGCCGCATTGCCGTTGATCTTGAAATCATCCAGACCGAAGGATTTGAAGCTGTGAAAAAAATCGATCCCAATATGGTGGTCAAGAAAAAGGATGGTAAAGATGTTGAAACGCAGGAAGGATGGCTCGGCAGAGTTATTCCCTTCGCTCTCGTTCAAGATCGTTTCCTCAACGTTGAGCTTGCTGAACTGAAAAAGGATCAGGACAGGCTTGCGGAAATCTCTTCAGAATACGAATCTTTGCTTGAGGAGCTTCCCGAAGAAGAAAAAGAAAAGAACTTTGTCAATGATGATAAAACCGCGTTTGTTGCTGCCGAAGTCAAAAAAGCCATCAAGGCAAAAGATGTTGAACCGGATATTCTTGCAATTCTGAAACAGTTTGACAATTTGAACACAGAAGAAAAAGAACTGAAAAAACGCGTCAAGGCCAAAGACGCGGCGCTCCATACAAAAACGAAAGAGACCATTGAAGGGCTTTCGGACGATCAGGCAGAAGCGCTTATCCGTGAAAAATGGATCTCACCTATTATCAGCGGCCTTTCCAGGCTGCCCGAAAACATTGTAAACGGACTGGTCGCTAAACTTGAAGCGCTTCAAAAAAAATATGATACCACATTCTTCGAGGTCGAGAAACAAATCCGTGAAACGGAAACATCTCTGACTGCGTTGCTAAACGAGTTGACCGGAAACGAATACGATATGCAGGGGCTGGCTGAGTTCAAAAAAATGCTCGGAGGTGAATAAGATGGCTGAAACATCGAAAAAACCTACCATCCGATTCGCCGGATTTGCCGATGCTTGGGAACAGCGTAAGGTTTCTGAAGTAGCAAATCGCTTCGATAATCTACGTATCCCTGTCGCTGCAAATCTTCGTGTTCCAGGACCGACACCTTATTATGGCGCTAACGGAATTCAAGACTATGTTGAAGGCTTTACAC
>JAEEJO010000030.1 GCA_016281915.1 Clostridiales bacterium | reverse complement strand
GTATGGCTAACGGTATTCTGTATCATCAAAGCAGTTTTTGCGCCGATCATCCTTACACAGTCGGCAAGTCTTATGGGGATTGCAGTATCTCACTCTGTATTCAATATTCTCTGTACAATGCTGATGCTCCCGCTCAGTGGGGTACTTGAAAAGCTGGTTTGCAAGTTAATCCCGGATGCAAAAGATCCGGAAAAGCCAAAGGATCTGGACGAGCGACTGCTGGGAAGCCCCGCTCTTGCGCTTAATCAGTGCAAGCAGGTCCTTGATCGCATGGCAACTTCCGCTGTCAGGGCTATGAAGGACAGTATAGGATGCGTTTTGAAATATGATGAGGGCGCGGCTAAACAGATAAGGACAGCTGAAGATGAAACAGACCGTCTCGAGGATATTCTGGGCACATATCTTGTAAGTCTCACCTCCAGTCAGCTCGGAGAGGACGAAAGTATCAAGGCAACAGAATATATGAAGCTGATCGGGGATTATGAGCGTATTGCCGACCATGCCGTCAATATGGTGGAATCGGCGGAAGAAATGAAGCAGAAGAATATAGTCCTTTCCGAGAGCGCAGCAAAAGAGTATCAGATAATATGCTCTGCTGTTACGGAAATTCTCGATCTGTCCTATCAGGCATTTGCAAATTCAGATTTTATGGCGGCAAAAAAAACAGAGCCGCTTGAACAGGTTATCGACACATTGAAGGAAGAGCTGCGTACACGCCATATCATGCGGCTGCAAAAAGGCGACTGCTCTGTTGACGCAGGCTTCGTCTGGTCAGACCTGCTGACGGATCTGGAGCGGGTTTCGGATCACTGTTCCAATATTTCCGGATGCGTACTTGATACCGTGGAACATACGATGAACATACATGAACACCTCAGGATTTTCAGACAAACGAACGAGGATTTTAAGCAGCAGTATCAGTTGTTTCTGAAAAAATACGAGCTTTGATATATATTTGATATATAAAATATAAAAAAGGAGCGAAAAACGCTCCTTTTTTGTCGTCTGATAATCGGAATACGAGATATTCCGCCATGTTTCGATAAAAATAAAATTATCCGTCCTCTTTCGGCAGCTTGCGGAAAAAGACAAGCGCAAAGATCACAAAAAACGGAACGGATATAAAGAGAGAGACGGGCTGCGCCTCCTGAATTCCGGCAAGGCCTCTCAATTCCGAAAGGATCATCAGCGCCGGAATAAAGAAAAGTCCGCTTCGAAGAGAGGAAAGAACGCTTGCGCCGATGCGTCTTCCCGTGCTTTGAAAAAGCATTTCAACGACCATGCACGGAGGTAAAACAAGCGTTGCCGCAGCCTGCAGACGAAGGGCTCTCGTGCCGATATCTATTACTTCCGGATCGTCTCTGAAAACGCCTATAAGACTGCCCGAAAACGCGAACAGAACGGCGCAGCCTATCACAATAACGGTTTCGGACGCTATACAGGCAAAAAAGAAGCCTTTGCGAAGCCGCGAATACTTTTTTGCCCCGTAGTTGAAGGCGGAAACAGGCTGAAAGCCCTGTCCGACACCGAGCGCGAGTGAGAATGCGAAAAAGCTGATTCTTGCAACGATGCTCATGGCGGCTATGGCGGCGTCTCCGTAAACCGCGCAGCGAGCGTTCAGCAGAACGGTGGTTATACTGTTGAGCGCCTGCCTCAGAAGACTCGGAAAGCCCGTAGCAGCTATATTCCCGAGAATTTTCGGGGATGCGTGAATCGCCATTTTCAGACTGAGTTTCGTTTCCGTTTTTCCCGAAATGAACATTGCGAGAAGGATCACCCAGCTTATGATCTGGCTGAGTGCGGTCGAGAGTCCCGCGCCTGATATCTGCATTCCTAAGCCGAACATGAATATCGGGTCTCCGATAATATTCAGCAGTGCGCCCGACATCAGACCTATCATTCCAAGATATGCTTTGCCCTCATAGCGCAGAATATTATTAAGAGTAAGGCATGAACACATGAACGGAGCTGAAACAAGGATATATGAAATATACGTTTTGGCGAACGGAGCGATCGTTTCCGTGCTGCCGAGAAGAAAGACCGTATCGTCAAGAAAAATAAACCCGATCACGCAGATGATCAGTCCGCAGAAAAACGACGAAAAAAAGCCGACCGAGGCATTCAGCGACGCCTGTTCCCTGTCTTTGCCGCCAAGAGCCCGTGAAAGGATACTTCCCGCGCCCTGACCGAACAGAAAACCGAAAGCCTGAATGACCGACATAAAGCCGAAAACGATGCCGACCGCCCCGCTTGCGCTTGTTCCGAGTCTGCCCACGAATGCGGTATCGACAAGATTGTAAATATTGGTAACAAGCATCGAAATGACTGCGGGAACGGAAAGCGTCATAACAAGACGCGGTATAGGCGTTTTCGTCATTTTTTCATACTGTGTTTTATAGCCCGTTCGTTCCATATCTGTGATGACCTTAGGTAAAATAGTTATTTTTTGACCGACGCAAACGTTGACCGACCGATGATACGGTCTTCAAAACGCCATTCTTGCCCATCCCGGCATGTCAGGTTGGGGAAGTCCGAGCATTTCGCGTCCGAGTGCGACGTAATATCGGTATGTTTCAATATCTACACCGTTCGGAATGCGGTGATCGAGCGCAAAAATCGTTCCGCCGTGAAAAAGATTCGGCGCGATGCGGTATTCAAGTTCCTTTTTTACCGCCTCCGGTCCGAACCGAAGTGCGTGTTTGTCGATTCCGCCTTTGAAGCAGATCTTTTTGCCGTATTTCTTTCTCAGCTCCACGATATCATTGCCGCCTACAGGCTCCATCGGGTGGATGCAGTTGAGCCCGCAGTCGATCAGCTCCCCGAGAATGGGGGAGATATCTCCGTCGCTGTCCTGTGAAAAAAGCTTTGCTCCGTACGCCTGTGCCGCTTTCCATACGCAGGAGTAATAGGGCTTGAAAAACTCGTTGATCTGTGACGGACCAAACAGAGGTCCCGATCTTCCCGCCATGTCCTCATGAACAACAAGACAGTCGATCGGACAGATATCTCCTACCCTCTCGATAACCTTAACAGCCGTGTCCGCAAACGTCTCGAGCATGTCTGTCAGCATCTCCGGTTCCTCGTAGCAGGCGATACAGAGATTTTCCTCTCCCATAAGCTCGCGCGGCTCGTCGAATGCACCCGGGATCCCGATATGTGTCAGGATACCTCTGTCCCATTCCTTTCTTTGCTGCAAAAGCATTTCCCTGTTGACGCGTTTTTCATCAAAGCTATACCAGTGCCTGATCTTCCGCCAGTCGTCCGGCGTTTTGACGGGAAAATCAAGAGGATGGGGGATCGTAGCAGAGCTTTTGATAAGCAGCGTGTGACGTCCCCTGCCGTCGATCGCAAGGGTTTTCTCCTGAGTGTCTGAAATGATTACCGGGGAAACGTCCGTTATCGGACCGGTATTTCCCGCCAGCCCGCATCTTTTAACGTAATCCCATCCAAAGGCGGTCATGTTGATCTCATTCTCCGGCACGCCCGCAGCTCTCCATTCCTGTTCGAGTATATGCAGAGGTCCGAAAAGTTCGCAGAACATTTCACGACCAGTATCCTCGAAAAGACAGTGCGCGATGTATCTTTCTCTGTCCCAGATCATAGAAAATTTCCTCCGTTTTTTGTTTCGGCGGATCCATTAAAAATTCAATCGATACCCGACGTATCTGAACCTTTTTTTGCCGAAGGTTTGATTCACCGCCACTATCCTTCGAGCCTCTTGCTGATTTATTGAATTAAAACAAAAATGAAGCAGAAAAACTGCTTCTTTCTGCCTGGTGCCGATGGCGGGGGTCGCCCGTCTGCGGACGGAGCGGTGATCGGCGCTGACAGCCCACCGGGCTGTCATTCACTACCGACCCTTCGACCCCAACTCAAATAATGCTTCGTTTATAAAAAAGCCTCGCTTGCTCATACAAACGAGGCTGCCTGGTGCCGGTGGCGGGGGTCGAACCCGCACGGTATTGCTACCACCGGATTTTGAGTCCGGGACGTCTGCCAATTCCATCACACCGGCATATATAAAAAGATAAAAGGATAACGCGAGAAGTATAAACCTCAAAATCCGGTCGCTCGGATCAGATTTTGAGTCCGGGACGGAGCGAAGCTTCGATTCGGTGGTGAATGGGAGCCGAAGCGGGACCGAGCCCGCAGGCGAGAAGCCAATTCCATCACACCGGCATATACTGATTTTCTTTGTGTTGTTTATTATAGCATATTTTCGTTTTAAAATCAAGATATAATTATTGAACAATTGAAAAACTGTTTTTTCTTCAGTGCGGATAGAGAGCGTTTTTTTGTTGACAATCCGATTTTTGTATGTTATAATTCAAAAAAAATGCGGAGTGAAACATATGAAAAAATTCGATATCAGACCGTGTGCGACCGGCATGGGAAAGGTTTCTCCGTTTCTTTTCGGAAACAATCTTGAGCACACACGTTCAAGCATATACAGAGGGCTTTCCGCACAGATGCTTCGAAACAGAAAGTTTTCGGGCAAGCCTTCGGCAATGGAAGGCGTGGCAGGCGAGTGGTTTCTCATCGGAGACAGGACGTACGCGATAATCCACGCACCGTATGCGCATCATTACCCAGGTCATTACCATATGAACAGGCAGCTTGAAACGGGAGCACAGCATCTGATGTGCTGCGATCCCGAAAAAGAAGGCGGTTTCGGGCAGCACGAGATAGATATTTCGGATAAAGAAACATATCTTTTCGCCGTCGTTGCAAAATGCGAGAAAGACGTTGAGATCACGGTAAGTCTTACGGACAGATACGGTAAAAAGACGTATGCCGAAAAAAAGATCGCGATTTCAGGCGGAGATGAATGGAAAAGATACGAAACAGAGCTTTCCTGCACCGAGAGCGACTGTGACGCGTCGCTGCGCCTTGTTTTCAAAAAACGCGTCTGTCTGTGCATAGGCAGTATGTCGCTTATGAATAAAGACAATTTCCATGGAATGAGGAAAGACGTTGTTAAGCTCATGAAAGAAATGGGCATTAAAATACTTCGCTGGCCGGGCGGCAATTTTGCCGGTGAATATAACTGGTTTGACGGACTTCTTCCCGCAGACGAGCGTTCACCTCTGCTTTCTTATCTCGGTCTTGAAACGCAGCCGCACTCGCTCGGTTTTGACGGTCATGATATAAATACGGACGACTTTATCGCGCTTTGCCGCGAGATTGGCGCAGAACCTTTCATAACCATAAACCCCACATGGTGCACACCCGAAGAAAACGCTGCGTGGGTTGAATACTGCAACGGCGACGAAAACACCGAATACGGCAGGATAAGAGCCGAAAGAGGTCACCGTGAGCCGTATAACGTCAGATACTGGTCTCTGGGCAACGAATTCGGTTACGGTCATATGGAGGGCGACAATACAGCGAAGGGATACGCACGTCTTGCAAGAAATCAGGCTGAAAAGATGCTTGCTGTATCGCCCGACCTGATCCTTTGCTCCTCGGGTCCGTACCCCAACAAAGAATGGGTAGAAAACTCTGCTCTTCCGCTGTCTGACATAGTGGAATACGTTTCTTATCATACATATTCTCCCGAGCCCGTCTTTGAAAAAGATGCGGACATAGAAAAGAGATACCTTGCAAGTCTTAAAAATGTCAAAAACGCCGAAGACTGTTTGAAAACGATGCGCGAATGGCTCGGAGATAAAGTGAAGATTTCCTTTGACGAGTGGAATCTCTGGTATGCATGGTACAGAAAATCGAGCGTTCCGGACGGAATGCATGCGGCAATGATGCTGACAATGATAATAGGTCAGGCGCCGCTTTCGGACGTGGGCATAGCATGTAATTTTGAGGCGGTAAATGAGGGTGCCATAAAGGTATACCCGCATAATGCGGAATTTACCGCTACGGGCAAGATGATAAAGCTTATGACGGAGCATATGAACGGAGAGCTTCTTTATGCGGATGACTTTACCGTTATGACCGAAAAGGACGGCATAAAAACCGTTACGGCAGTCAATCCCTCTGTCGGCGAAGACGCGGTTTTCTCGATTGAAGCAGACGGAAAGCCCTTTGAGGCGGCGCTTTATGAAGGCAAAGAGATAATGCCCGTTTCGGACTTCGAGGAAAAAGGCCCGGATATTTCCGCTGAAAACGGATCGATCTCTCTTAAACTCTCTCCGCTTTCGGTGGCAATAATAAAAATACACTGATCATTTTCTGACTCGGGAGGTAAAAAATGAAGTTATACGCAAAGATGACCGCTTTTCTTTTAGTTTTCATTCTCACTCTTTCCTCCTGCCAGGCGGAGGATCCCGAAATCGTTCCGGATTACGATGAAAATCCTCTCGCCTCGGTCAATCTGAACGGTACGGTGGTAAACTGGGGATGGTCGGGTGCTGCGGACAGCACGTTCGGCTTTATGAACGGAACGTCGCTTGCAGACATAGCGGCAAAGCGGAAGAAGGACGTTGAAAATGAATTCAACTGTAAACTGAATATCCTCTATTCGGATGGCGGGAACGAAAACACCGTAATGATGGCGGCGCTTTCGGGAGAATCGATTTACGATCTTGCCACGGGCGGCTCCTACGGCTATTGCGAATGCGTCAGGGCAGGCTATTTTCTCGGTCTTTCCCCGCTGATAGACGTTACGAATACCGATAAATGGGGCACGCCCAACATGCTTCACCACATGATCTGGAAAAACGACGTATTCGGCGTTGTTCCCTACGCGTGGCCGGAGCTTCTTTATACGACCTTCGGCTATCCCATTGCGGTAAACGAAGCGCTCATCAGGCAATACGGACATACCGATCCGAGAGAATTCGTTGAAGACGGAACCTGGACGTGGGACAGATTCGAGGAGGTCCTTCACGCGTATACGGTAAGGGAAAGCAATGGGACGATCTACGGAATGGCGACTCACTCGCCGTATTTTTCGGTAATGATGTTTCTGTCAAACGGCACGGCAATGTCGGACTATATAGACGGCAAGGTAGTTTGCGGAACGTTTACCGACGCAGGATATACTGCGCTTGTCCGCGCACAGAAGATATATCTTGAAACCTGTAAAGACTGTTTTCACCCTGACGACGCATGGGGCGGCGTGGGCATAGATCTTTTCGTTAACGGAGAGATCGTTATGCTTACCCTTCCCACGTCTGAACTTTTCGGAAATTCCTCGTGTCTTCTTTACCGCATCGGCGACGTAGGCATACTGCCGTATCCTCTCGGTCCCGATGCTACGCCCGGCGTTTACGCAAGCGACTACTCAAATCTTGCTTACACCACGGGAATTCCCGTCAGCGCAAAGGATCCTGACGTTTCCGCTCTGATTCTCAGCGCCGTTTTCGAACCGTTTGACGAATACAAAACGAAGGACGATATTATAGAATATATGGCTTCTCAGGTATTTTTTGACGAAAGGGACGCACGGATATTCTTTAATATGCTTACAAACACCCAATACGGCTATTTCCGTGAAGGCGGCAGAGGAATAATAGAAACCGCATGTAAGTCCGACACACCGATAAGACAACTGATCGATTCAAACGAAAGCAGATACGAGCAGATCATAGAGGATTATATGATCCATCATTATGAGGGCATAACGGCCGTATACGGAGAGCCTTCCGACTGACTGAACGTGAATAAGCACATAAAATCTCCCGGGATACTCTGTTTTGTATCCCGGGAGGGTTTTTATTCTTGTTTTACATGATTTTTTCGGCGTTATTCCGTGCGAAGGGCGACAACGGGATCCTTTTTTGCTGCGCTTCTTGACGGGATTATACCCGCTATCAGAGTGAGAAAAACACTTATCGCAACAAGTATCACCGCCGCGGGGATCGGCAGAACTGCCCTGAGATTTGCTATGCCTGTAAGTGAGTAAAGGATAAAATTGAGAGGTATGCAGAGTATATACGTTACAATAACGCCTATAAGTCCGGCAGCGAAGCCTATGATCACGGTTTCGGCGTTAAAGAGGCTTGAAACGTCTTTTTTCGATGCGCCTATTGCTCTTAAAATACCGATCTCTTTCGTTCTTTCCTGAACGGAGATAAGAGTGATAACGCCTATCATTATCGATGAAACGATTAAAGAGATTGCAACGAATGCGACAAGGACGTATGTAATGGCGTTGATGATAGTTGATATCGAGGACATCATAAGTCCCACATAGTCGACGTAATGTATTTTTTCAAGATCGTCAAGGTCGCGGTTATATTCGGAGATGCTGTCCTCGATTATATCCTTGTTTGCGAAGGTTGACGCATAAAGATTTACTGAAGAGGGGCTGTCAAGATAAACGCAGCCGAGTTTTATAAGGTTTTCCTCATAGGTCTTATCCGAAAAAACAAGCACTTTATCGTGATATTCCGCGCACTGCTCAGTTGTATACTGCGGCAGAGCGGCATCAAGCGCGGCGGCAAGCTGTTCAGAGCTCATAGAAGCAAGGCCCTGTCTGACCTGAGAAGAAATACGTTCTGCAGACTGAGCTCTGACGGAATCTTCAAAAATTCCGAAAAGGTCGTCATCGCTCATCTGAGAAAGATAATCTTCGATTTCCTGCTGAGACATGCTCATCTGCTCCGACATTGACGAGACGAGAAGTGATTCTATTTTTTCTCTCGTCATTCCGTTCATCACCGATCCGACAGCAGCGTCAAGCTGCTCCTGAGAAGGTATCGCCATTATTTCAACGTAGGCGGAGGCTTTCTTTTCGGTATCGATGCCCGCTATATAATTACGGAAGGATTCTTCCTTTTCCTCATCAGTCATTCTGCCGCTGCTTTCTCTGAAAGGAAGCGCAGTGAAGATATCGGTATCCGGAGCTGCGATCTGAGCTTTTACGGGCTCTGAATCGTGAGCCTTTTCTATTATGTATTCGGTAAGCATCGAGGTATATGCGACAGATCCGTTGAGCATTGCAGCGACAGCGTTTTTGTCGGGACGGATAATACCCGAAACCTTAAGAACGAGCGCTTTGTCATAAAGATAGCGAAGTCCTGCGTCTGTTGTTCTGAGATCGACGTACGTTCCGGTAAATTCATCGTACGTATAGCAGTCGCTGCTGAGAACGACTCTGTATTCCTTATCGCAGATCTCTTCATACGACCAGCTTTGCAGTGAAGTATCTATCTGCGTTCCTTTTGAAACAGCATCGAATATCTCGTCCATTTCCGCTTCGGACTTAAGACCGAGAGCAAAAAGAGACAGATCGTCTATTTCGTTGTTTTCGTCAAGAACGATAACGATCTCGTCGTATTCATCGGGCCATGTGCCGTAAACAAGCTCATACTGTCCTTCAAGAATGGGATTTATCGCTCTGCCGTTGTCTCCCGAAAGCATTTCCTGCCACAGACGGGATCTTCCTGCCGACGGTCCGGCTGTGAAGAGCGAAAGAGCGGAGTTGCCTGAGGTGACAGACGCGGCTGAAGTGCGGGAAGAGGCAGAATTGCCGTAGTTTTTGGCAAGAGCCTGTGAGAAAAGCTTTCCCGTATCCGAAACGGTTATTTCTCCGTCACGGTTTTTTGTGTAAACATTCAGCGAAACGTCATACGTATACCTTATTCCGCTGAGCGCTTCAGAAAGGCTGCTTTCTTCGTCCGCCTTCTGGGTTTCTATATAGTTGCGGAATGATTTCAGATCGTTTTCCGTGGTTTCGATATTGTTTATGGCATTAAGCATATCGAACATCGCGGATTTTGAGTAAACGGCATCGTTTTCATGGTTTTTGCTCTCATCGTTCACTGCGCCCATGAAGGTCTGCATTAGCGTGCCAAGGTCTATGGTGGTGGCCTCGATGGATATCGGGTAAGACGACAGAGTGTCTTCCTGAACGGTATTGATATATGTAGTCATGCCGTTTGACGCCGCATAAATAAGCGCTATGCCTATAATGCCTATCGAGCCGGCAAAGGCGGTGAGCACGGTCCTGCCCTTTTTCGTGAAAAGGTTTTTCAGAGACAGTCCGAATGACGTTGCGAAAGACATCGACGGTTTCTTTATTCTTTTGCGAGATACGTTCTTTTCCGCTTCCGCCTTTTCAAAAGCAGCCGTTTCCTCCTCGCTGACAGGCTCGGTGTCGCTTAGGATAACGCCGTCAAGCATGCGGACTATGCGCGTGGAATACTGCTGCGCAAGTTCGGCGTTATGCGTGACCATAACGACGAGGCGTTTTTCCGATACACGTTTGAGTATCTGCATTACCTGCACGCTCGTTTCAGAGTCAAGCGCGCCCGTTGGCTCGTCGGCAAGAATGATATCCGGATCGTTTACGAGCGCTCTTGCGATCGCAACTCTCTGCATCTGACCGCCTGACATCTCATTCGGACGTTTTTTCAGCTGGTCGCCAAGACCGACCTCTTCAAGAGCTTTTTTTGCGCGCTGTCTGCGTTCGGATTTAGACACGCCCGAAAGAGTAAGAGCAAGCTCAACGTTTTGAAGAACGGTCTGATGCGGAATAAGATTATAAGTCTGAAAAACGAAGCCGACAGAGTGGTTTCTGTAAGCGTCCCAGTCTCTGTCCTTATAATTTTTCGTCGAAACGCCGTTTATGATAAGATCGCCGTCGGTATATTTGTCAAGTCCGCCCAGGATATTAAGCATAGTCGTTTTTCCGCATCCTGACGGACCGAGTATTGAAACGAATTCACTCTCGCGGAAAGACAGAGAGATGCCTTTCAGCGCATGAACGCTGCCTCCGCCCAGATCATAGTCTTTTTTTATATTTTTCAGCTGAAGCATATATAACTCCTTGTATATATTAATGGAACACGGTGATAATAAACGAACATTTGAACGATTCGGTGTCAAAAAAACGGAAGTAATAAATAAAAAATCGTAATTTTTAGTGTAAATGCTTTTTTTCGCGTTTTGGAGACAAAAAAAAGACGTTTTACGCATGGTGCGCAAGACGTCCGTTTTTTTTCTTACTGCACGGAGGATAATAAGCCGAGTTTTGTATCTACGCGTATCATCTATCTCGAACACGGATTGCTCCGTATCTCCAGCTTCCTTCAAGACGCGACGGGAGGCGCTGAAAAGCATAAGCCTTTCTGTCTTATACCGGAATTGCTCCGAATAGGGTTTACACTGACGGAAGGCGTTGCCGTCTTCCCGGTGAGCTCTTGCCTCACCTTTTCACCGTGACGGGATTTTCCCGACGTTATTTTCTGTTGCACTGTCCCGGAGGTTACCCTCGGCGGACGTTATCCGTTATTCTTTCCCGTTGGAGCTCGGACTTTCCTCAGAAAAAGCATTGGGCTTTTTCCGCGATCGCGTGTCCTCCGCGGTCTGAATATCAGTCTTCGTCAAACTTATGTTCGCGGTTGTATGTCTTCTTCGCAGTCTCTTTCAGTTTGCCTGTTTTAAGAAGATGTTCGCGGCGTTTGCCGTAGATCCAGCCTTTCAGGTTTTTTGAAACGATCAGTATGCAGAACGCCCAGAGAACTATGCCGATAATAATGAATATCCAGCCGTTTGTCTGCATCTGAGTTGAGAAATAAAGCATTATGAGAAAGACAAAGAAGCCTATACCCATAACTACTATGGAACCGGTTCTGAGCTCTTCGCCCGGTTTTGCGTATTTTTCTTCAAGAGTTTTCTTTTCCTTCATAAAATACACCCTCTTTTCATTCGTGAAGTTTTTTATGCACGGTCAGGATCAGTGTTTGAAATGTCTCTGACCCGTAAATACCATGGCGATGCCGTATTCGTTGCATTTCTTTATCGAGTCTTCGTCTCTTATCGATCCGCCCGGCTGAATAATAGCCGTGATGCCTGCCTTGTGAGCGGCGTCTACGCAGTCGTCAAACGGGAAGAACGCGTCGGAAGCAAGAACGGAGCCCTTAGCCTTATCGCCCGCGTATTTTATTGCAAGCTCAAGGGCGGTAATGCGGTTTGTCTGGCCGGGGCCTACGCCTACGGTCATATTTTCTTTTGCAAGAACTATCGCGTTTGATTTGGTATGCTTTACGACAGTCCAGCCAAAGTCGAGAGCTTTCATTTCTTCCTCTGTAGGAGCTCTGTCCGTAACGCACTTAAGCTCTCCGCCGTAAAGCGAGCAGTCGAGCTCCTGAACGAGAAGTCCGCCCGCTACCTTCTTCATATCGAGCATGTCAGGGGTGTTTCTCTTCGTTATTGCGGGCAGCTTCATTATTCTCAGATTCGGTTTGGAAGAAAGGATCTTAACCGCATCTTCGGTAAAATCGGGCGCGATAACGATTTCAAGGAATATTTCGTGCATCTTTTCCGCTGTTTTTGCGTCTACGGTAGCGTTTACCGCAACTATTCCGCCGTATATCGATACGGGGTCGGCGTTATACGCATTCATGTAAGCGTCGAAAACTGTCTCGCCCGTTCCTACGCCGCAGGGATTTGCGTGTTTTACCGCAACGACAGCCGTTTTGCCTTCAAATTCTTTGAGAAGGTCAAGAGCGCCGTTCGTATCGTTTATGTTATTGTAAGACAGCTCTTTGCCCGAAAGCTGTTCGGCCTCTGCAAGCGTGCCCTCATAATGTCCGATCTGCTTGTAGAAAGCGGCGTTCTGATGCGGGTTCTCGCCGTAACGCATCGTCTGAACTTTTTCAAAGGTAAGAGTGAGGTTGTCGGCAAAAGGCGATTTGCCGAGCTGTTTTCTGAAATAATCGGCTATGAGCGCATCGTAAGCGGCAGTATGTTCGAAAACCTTCAGAGCAAGCTCTTTTTTCGCTTCAAGGCTTATGCCTCCGTTTTTGAGCTGTTCGATAACCTTTCCGTAATCCGCAGGATCGACTATAACAGCTACGTCGGGATGGTTTTTTGCCGCGGCGCGGATCATTGTGGGACCGCCGATATCGATATTCTCGACAGCCTCTTCAAACGTTGTTCCCTCTTTGAGTATCGTTTTCTTGAACGGATAAAGGTTGATTGCGATAACGTCTATCGGTTCAACGCCAAGTTCCTTTATCTGCTTCATATGCTCGGGATTGCTTCTCATCGCAAGGATGCCTGCGTGGATCATGGGGTGAAGTGTTTTTACGCGGCCGTCAAGGCATTCGGGAAAGCCCGTAACGTCGCTGACGTTCGTAACGGCAACTCCGTTTTCGCGGAGAGCGGATGCCGTTCCTCCCGTGGAAAGGATTTCATAGCCGAGAGCGGAAAGCTCTTTAGCAAAATCGACTATTCCCGTCTTATCGGAAACGCTGAGTAATGCTCTCTTCATAGATTTTTACCTCGTTTGTATATTTTTACCAATTTTCCGGCGTGATTTTGATAAAAGTTCGTTAAAAGCTACAGTTTTGAAAATCAAGTCCCGATCGGGGGCGGAAAGCTTGACATAGTGCATAGTTTATGGTATAATTATAATCTACACCTTTGCGGATTTTCGCCTTTTTTCGGGTGATCAAAGGAGGTGCGGCGGATCGTAAAAAAACGTTCCGTTTTTCCGATTGATATGTCATTATATCATACATCGGAAAAAAAATCAAGTGGTTTTTAAAATTTACAAACATAAAACGGAGGATGATAGCGTATGACCCCAACGGTCGATCCCAAGACAGTCGGAGCTCATTACGAGCAGCTCGGAAACAACACGAGAGTAAACTTCGCGAAGATCAAAGAAGCGCAGGAAATTCCCAATCTTATCGACATTCAGCTTAACAGCTACAAGTGGTTTGTCGAAGAAGGAATTCCTTCGGTCCTCAAAGAATCTTCTCACATCGAGGACCACACCGGCACGATCGTTCTCGATTACGTAGGCTACACGCTTGAAAAAACGCCGAAGTATTCCATCGGCGAATGCAAGGAGCGCGACGCGACATACGCAGCTCCTCTGAAGGTAAACTGCCGTCTCACAAACACTCAGACTCAGGACATCAAAGAAACCGAAATCTTCTTCGGAGACTTTCCTTTGATGACCGATACCGGAACTTTTATTATCAACGGAGCCGAGCGTGTCGTAGTTTCACAGCTGGTTCGTTCTCCCGGCGTTTATTTCGCTTACGAGATGGATAAAGCGGGAAACAAGCTGTTCAGCGGAACAATAATGCCTAACAGAGGTCCGTGGGTAGAATTTGAAAGCGACGCAAACGACGTTATTTACGTCAGAGTGGATAAGGGAAAGAAAGTGCCCGTAACAACTCTTATCCGCGCCTTCGGTATAGACACCGACGAAAAGATCAAGGAAACCTTCGGCGAGGACGCAAGAGTTCTTTCCACCCTTGAAAAGGATACGTCCACGAACCGTTCCACCGCTCTTCTCGAGCTTTACAAAAAGCTGCGTCCGGGCGAGCCTGCAACCGTTGACGGCGCGGTAGCTCATATAGACAATCTTTTCTTCAGCGAAAGAACGTATGATCTTACGCGCGTAGGACGTTATAAATACAACAAAAAACTCGCTCTCGGCAACCGTATCACCGGCAAGGTGCTCACAAGACCGGTATCCGATCCTCTCACGGGCGAAATAATAGCCGACGTTGACGGAAAGCCGCTCACAAGAGAGCAGGCGCTCAGAATAGAAGCCAGCGGCGCTTACGAAGTATACATCAATATCGAGGAAAAAGAAATACGCGTATTTTCCAACCGCATGGTCGATATGAAAAACTTCGTTTCGTTCGATCCCAAAGAGATAGGCGTTCGCGAATGGGTCAAATTCCCCGTTCTTTGCGATATTCTCGAAAAGTGCTCTGACGAAAAAGAGATCAGAGAAATGGCGAAGGAACGTCTCAGCGAACTGACGCCCAACACGATCTGCAACGAAGACCTCTTCTCTGCGGTAAACTATCTGCTCGGTCTTTACTACGGCATCGGTTCCACCGACGATATCGACCATCTCGGCAACCGCCGTATCCGCTGCGTAGGCGAGCTTCTTCAGAACCAGCTGCGCATCGGCTTTACGAGAATGGAAAGAGCCGTAAGAGAAAGAATGAATATGCAGAACGTTGCGGAGGCAACTCCCACATCCCTGCTCAATTCAAGACCCGTTATCGCTGCGATCCGCGAATTCTTCGGTTCTTCACCCCTTTCGCAGTTTATGGACCAGTCCAACCCGCTTGCGGAAATCACTCATAAGAGAAGACTTTCCGCCCTCGGTCCCGGCGGTCTTACCCGTGACCGCGCAGGCTTCGACGTTCGAGACGTTCACTACTCGCACTACGGACGCATGTGCCCCGTTGAAACCCCTGAAGGTCCGAACATCGGTCTTATTTCATACCTTGCTTCTTTTGCGAGAATAAACGAATACGGCTTCATTGAAGCGCCGTATCACCCGATAGACAAAGAGACAGGCATTATTTCCGAAGAAGTCGTATATATGACTGCGGATACCGAGGACAACTATATCGTTGCCCAGGCAAACGAACCGCGTGACGAGATGAACAGACTTCTCAGACCGAAGGTCGCCGTCCGCCACAGAGAAAACATTGCCGAAGTTGAAAAAGAAAAAGTGGATTTCATCGATATTTCTCCGAAACAGGTCGTTTCCGTGGCAACGTCGATGATACCGTTCCTTGAAAACGACGACGCCATCCGTGCGCTGATGGGCGCGAACATGCAGAGACAGGCCGTTCCTCTTCTTAAGACCGAGTCTCCGATCGTAGGAACAGGTATGGAATACCGCGCGGCGGTAGACAGCGGCGTATGCGTTGTTTCAAAATGCGACGGCACGGTAACCTACGTTTCCGCAACGGAGATCAGAATAACAAAAGACAGCGGTGAGACCGAAGAGTACCCGATAATCAAGTTCCTCCGTTCCAACCAGGGCACCTGCATCAACCAGCGCCCGATAGTTTCAGTAGGTCAGCGGATAAAGAAGGGCGACGTTATAGCAGACGGTCCCGCAACGTCCAACGGTGAGCTTGCTCTCGGTAAAAACATGCTTATCGGTTTCATGACCTGGGAAGGATATAACTACGAAGACGCCGTTCTTCTCAACGAAAAGCTCGTCAAGGAAGACACGTTCACGTCTATCCACGTTGAAGAATACGAGATCGACGCAAAGGAAACGAAGCTCGGTCCCGAAGACATAACAAACGATATCCCCGGCGTTTCGAAAGACCTGCTTGCAGACCTTGACGAACGCGGAATAATCCGTATCGGCGCAGAAGTAAGAGCGGGCGACATACTCGTAGGTAAAGTTTCCCCGAAGGGCGATGCGGAACAGACAGCCGAAGAACGTCTTCTCAGAGCGATTTTCGGTGAGAAATCGAGAGAAGTAAGAGACGCAAGCCTTAAAGTTCCTCACGGCGAAAACGGTATAGTTGTTGACGTTAAGGTATTCACGAGAGAAAACTCCACAGAGCTTTCACCCTCAACGAATATGCAGGTCCGCGTATATATCGCACAGAGACGTAAGATCTCCGTAGGCGACAAGATGGCAGGCCGTCACGGTAACAAAGGCGTTGTTTCAAGAATCCTTCCTCAGGAGGATATGCCCTTCCTTCCCGACGGAACACCGCTTGACATCGTTCTCAACCCGCTCGGCGTTCCTTCGCGTATGAATATCGGTCAGGTTCTCGAAGTTCACCTGGGATATGCCGCAAAAGCTCTCGGATGGAAGATCGAAACACCCGTATTCGACGGCGTAAAGGAATCAGATATATCGAAATGTCTCGAACTAGCCGGATATGACAAGACAGGCAAAACGATTCTTTACGACGGCAGGACCGGTGATCTTTTCGACGGCGAGGTAACCGTAGGTTATATGTATTATCTCAAGCTGCATCACCTTGTTGACGATAAGATCCACGCACGTTCCACAGGTCCCTACTCTCTCGTTACACAGCAGCCTCTCGGCGGTAAAGCTCAGTTCGGCGGACAGCGTTTCGGCGAAATGGAAGTCTGGGCGCTCGAAGCTTACGGCTCGGCATATACGCTTCAGGAAATGCTTACCGTCAAGTCCGACGACGTTGTGGGCAGAGTAAAGACGTTTGAATCGATAGTCAAGGGCAAAAACGTTCCCGAACCGGGCATTCCCGAAAGCTTCAAGGTTCTTGTCAAAGAGCTTCAGTCTCTCGGTCTTGATATAAAGGTTCTTGCAAAAGACCAGCACGAGATCGATCTTACCACCTCTTATGACGATGACGACGACGGCGATACGTTCACTCCCGAGGAAGCAAGGGAAGTTATGAATACCGACGACGAATTCGATTTCCCTGCTGCCGATTATATCTACTCGGAGATCGGCGGAGACTCGGAAGATTCAAACAGCCAGACAGATGATTACGACAGCTACTTCGTTTCAGAAGACGGTGACGAAGATACCGACGACAGCGAAGAGCATAATATATAAAGGAGGAAAATGCGAATGAGCACGGAAAAAGAAACATCCATAAACAATCAGTACTCCTCCGGCATGGAATTCAACTCATTTGAATCCATCAGAATAGGTCTTGCCTCCCCCGAAAAGATCCGTTCATGGTCTCACGGCGAGGTAAAAAAGCCCGAAACGATCAATTACAGAACACTTAAACCCGAGAGAGACGGCCTTTTCTGCGAGCGTATCTTCGGTCCCACAAAAGACTGGGAATGCCATTGCGGAAAATACAAACGTTTCAGATATAAAGGAAAAGTCTGCGAACGCTGCGGTGTTGAAATAACGAAATCTAAAGTCCGCCGCGAAAGAATGGGACATATCGAGCTTGCCGCTCCCGTTTCTCACATCTGGTATTTCAAAGGCATCCCGTCACGTCTCGGTCAGATGCTCGATATCCAGCCCCGTCAGCTCGAAAGCGTTCTTTACTTCGGCGCATATATCGTTCTTGACGACGGCGGAATACCCGAAATAAAGAAAAAACAGACTCTTACCGAAAAAGAATACAGCGATCTCTACGAAAAATACGGCAACGATTTCAGAGCCGGCATGGGCGCGGAAGCCATAAAGGAACTTCTTATGGAGATAGACCTTGACAAGCTTTCCGAAGAGCTCAAGGCAGAGATGAAAGACTCCAACGGTCAGAAAAAGATCAAGCTTCTTAAGAGATTCGAAGTTGTTGAATCGTTCAGAACGTCCGGCAACCGCCCCGAGTGGATGATCCTTGACGTAATTCCCGTAATTCCGCCCGAGATCAGACCTATGGTCCAGCTTGACGGCGGCAGATTTGCAACAAGCGACCTTAACGATCTTTACAGACGCGTTATCAACAGAAACAACCGTCTGCGCAAGCTTCTCGAGCTTTCGGCGCCCGCAATAATCATAAGAAACGAAAAACGTATGCTTCAGGAAGCAGTCGACGCGCTTATAGACAACGGCAGAAGAGGCAAACCGGTAAGCGGACCGAACAACAGAGCGCTGAAATCGCTCTCGGATATCCTCAAAGGCAAACAGGGCCGTTTCCGTCAGAACCTGCTCGGAAAACGTGTCGACTATTCCGGACGTTCCGTTATCGTCGTAGGTCCCGAACTGAAGATATACCAGTGCGGTCTGCCTAAGGAGATGGCACTCGAGCTTTTCAAGCCGTTCGTTATGAAGAGGCTTTCCGAGCTCGGAATAGTTCAGAACATAAAGAGCGCGAAAAAGATGGTAGAAAGATCGGAAGCTCCCGTCTGGGACGCTCTCGAGACAGTCATCAAGGAATACCCCGTTCTTCTCAACCGCGCGCCGACTCTTCACAGACTCGGTATCCAGGCTTTCGAGCCCGTGCTTGTTGAAGGACGCGCCCTGAAGCTCCATCCGCTCGTATGTACCGCTTTCAACGCAGACTTCGACGGCGACCAGATGGCCGTTCACGTTCCCCTTTCTGCGGAAGCTCAGGCAGAAGCGAGATTCCTCATGCTTTCCGCAAACAACCTGCTCCGTCCTCAGGACGGCATGCCCGTAACCGTTCCGTCTCAGGACATGGTTCTCGGTTCCTATTATCTTACAATAATAAAATATACCGAACCGGGCGTTGAGCCGGCACCTGCCGATGCCGAAGGCGCGGGAATAATAAGCGCGAAAGACGCGAAAACGGGCGAAGAAAAGAAATATAAAGTCAAAATATTCAAAGACTTTGACGAAGCTCTTCTTGCATACGATGCCGGCGCCGTAGGACTCCATGCCCCCATCAAAGTAAGAGTCTGCAAGGAATATAACGGAAACATCGAAGCAAGACTTATAAACGCAACGGTAGGTCAGATAATATTCAACCGTCCCATTCCGCAGGACCTCGGATTCGTTGACAGATCCGATCCCGCAAAGATATTCGACCTTGAAGTCACCAACGTAGCGAAGAAATCCGAGCTCAAAAAGATCATCGACCGCTGCATAAAGGTTCACGGAATAACGAAGACGGCAGAAGTGCTCGATATGATCAAGGCGCAGGGCTACAAATATTCAACCAAGGGCGCGATCACTATTTCCGTTAGCGATATGGAAATTCCTCCCGAAAAGGCGGAACTCGTTCATAAAGCGGACGTGGAAGTAGAAAAGATAACGAAGCATTTCAGAAGAGGTCTTATTTCCGACGACGAACGTTACGCTCAGGTAGTTTCGGTATGGAACTCCACCACAAACGAAGTTACCAAGAAGCTTCAGCAGAACCTCGACGCCTTCAACCCGATAAACATGATGGCAGTATCCGGTGCCCGCGGCTCTATCGACCAGATAAGACAGCTTTGCGGTATGCGCGGACTTATGGCAAACACGACCGGTCGAACAGTCGACGTTCCCATCAGAGCGAACTTCCGTGAAGGACTTACGGTTCTCGAATATTTCGTATCATCCAAGGGCGCGAGAAAAGGTCAGGCGGATACCGCGCTTCGAACCGCAGACTCCGGTTATCTTACAAGAAGACTTGTTGACGTTTCGCAGGACGTTATCGTAAGAGAAGACGACTGCGGCTCAACGGAAGGCATTGTCGTCCGCGATATCGGCAACGGCGATGAGATCATCGAAAGCTTTTACAACAGACTTCTCGGCAGATTCCCCGTCGAAGACGTTATCGATCCGAAAACAGGTGAAGTTATCTGCCCGAACACGAGATATATCCGCGACGCTGACGCAAAGAAGATCGTTGCAGCGGGATTCAAGGAGCTCAAACTCCGTTCCGTTCTCACATGCGAATGCCGCTACGGCGTATGCGCAAAGTGCTACGGTATGAACCTTGCAACGTCCGAAACCGTAAACGTCGGCGAAGCGGTCGGCATAATAGCTGCTCAGTCTATCGGTGAACCCGGTACACAGCTCACCATGAGAACGTTCCACACCGGCGGCGTTGCGGGCAGCTCGGATATCACCCAGGGTCTTCCGCGAGTTCAGGAGCTTTTCGAAGCCCGTCACCCGAAGATCCTCGCCATCCTTTCCGAAACCGACGGCGAGCTCTCGTTCCAGGAAATGAAACATGCAAGATACGCCGTTATCAAAAACCCCGAAACAGGCGAGATATGCCAGTATCTCATTCCTTACGGAGCAAGACTCAAGGTTCACGAAGGCGACTTTATCCGCAAGGGACAGGAGCTTACCGAGGGCGCTCAGGACCCGCAGGATATCCTGAGAGTTAAATCGGAAGCAGCCGTTGAAGAATACATCACTCAGGAAATACAGAAGGTTTACCACAGCCAGGCCGTTGATATCAACGATAAGCACATCGAGATCATCATTCGTCAGATGATGAGAAAAGTCCGTATCACCGAACCGGGCGACACAGGCTTCATGCTTGGATCGATCGTTGACAGAGCTGAGGTAAAAGACGTTAACCGCAAGCTTCTTGCAGCAAATCCGGACGCTGTTCCCGCAGAATACCAGACGGTTCTTCTCGGTATAACGAAGTCCGCTCTTGCAACGGAAAGCTTCCTTTCCGCAGCGTCGTTCCAGGAAACCACAAAGATCCTTACCGACGCCGCGATCAAGGGCAAGACCGATATGCTTGTCGGACTTAAAGAGAACGTAATCATAGGCAAGCTTATTCCCGCGGGAACCGGTCTTGAAAGATACAGAAACGTTGAAATAACAGAACTTGACGGTTCCGAAAACGCAGGCTGATAAAAAAACAGGCGCCGGAGACGAAAAACATCCGTCCCGGCGCCGAAAATCACTGTTTGTTCGGAAAAAATTAAGAATTTAGGCTTGAAAAAAGTCATAATTTATGCTATACTATCAAATGTTCACAACGGAAAAATAAAGGGGTAATTATGCACTTTTTAGCCCCCTATATGATCCGGAAAGACAAGATTATATTATCATTTAATATAAAATATTGAAGAAAAGGAGGAAAAACATGCCTACATTTAACCAGCTCGTCCGTAAGGGAAGACAGACTCTTACCGTAAAATCCACGGCACCCGCTCTTCAGAAGGGTCTCAACTCTCTCAAGAAGAAGCCGACGGAACAGTCCAACCCGCAGAAGAGAGGCGTATGCGTTTCAGTCGGAACAAAAACCCCGAAGAAACCTAACTCTGCTCTTCGTAAGATCGCAAGAGTACGTCTTACAAACACCGCTGAAGTTACTACATATATTCCCGGTATAGGTCACAACCTTCAGGAACACAGCGTAGTTCTTATCAGAGGCGGCCGTGTAAGAGATCTCCCGGGCGTTCGTTACCACATCATTCGCGGCACGCTCGATACACAGGGCGTAACGGGAAGAATGCAGTCCCGTTCAAAATACGGAGCTAAGCGTCCCAAGGCAGCGAAGAAATAATCAATACGGCTCATAAGCCGGAAGTTACTCGGATTTTTCATCAGCGAAAGCTTTTATATAATATACAAGCTGAGCGCTGGCGGAAGAAAAAATGCTTTCGAGTACCGATGAACTCATTTATCAATAATGAAGGAGGGAAGTAAAGTGCCCAGAAGAGGAAACATACCCAAGCGTGAGGTTCTCCCCGATCCTATTTACGGCAGCCAGCTCGTTTCGAAGCT
>JAEEJO010000029.1 GCA_016281915.1 Clostridiales bacterium | reverse complement strand
GGAATGTGGTACACCGGAGGAAAGAACGCGCCGTATATCTGGTTGAAATGTCGGACGGTATGGACAACTGGACGTTTTTCGATTTTCTGCTCAACGAAATACAGGTCTTCGGCACGCCCGGCGAAGGCTTCGGCGCCTGCGGCGATGGGTACTTCCGTCTTTCCTCCTTCGGCAGTACGGAGGACACGAAAGCGGCGGCGGAACGGATGATCATTCTTTTGAGTAAAAAGAATATTTTAAAAAACCGCTGACAATGTTATTTCACTATATGACAAAACATACATAAATGCTGACCGACAAACAACCGGAAACGCTCGAAAAGTACGACGAGGCGATGAACGAATTGCACTCCCTCGCGGAAGTCGAGGCGTTCTCCTACGGCTTCCAACTTGGCGTCCGATTGTTGGTCGATACAGGCGTGCTGCTCACAAAAGAAAGTACATAACGCGCAGCGGCGGGATCGCTCCCGCCGCTGAAACTTTTAGAATACATAATTTGATAATCCAAGTTCATATCCTTTATCACTACATGAAATGATTTCTTCATCACTTAACCGATACCTTTCGGCATTCTTATTTTCACATCTGATTCCACAGTAATAGCAATTATTTTTACAGTAGTTTGTAAACTCAATTAATCCGCGTAGGTATACATCTTTGCCGTAAATTCGCTCCCGAACGGCTCTTGCCTTCTCCGTCAGATAACGGTCGAAGTCAGGATCATCGCACAAAAGAACAGAAGAAAGCTTCTCATCGGACAGATTTTGTTGGGCTATTCGCCACGATTTGGGCTATTCGCCACGTTATGGGGGTACTCGACACGATATGGGGGTATTCGCACACGATTTAAATCCTCTGTTTTCTAGAAAAAGCATAAAAAATGCAAAAAATCTCCGAAAAAAATGCTTAATCGGGAGATCAATTGTTTGTTTATTATTTTTAGGACATCTTAAAAAAGTCAGTAATTGCAAGGGTTTCAGCGATATAGTGGACATAAAAAGAAATGAGAACACCCATTGTATCATAAGGTGTTCTCTTATGGCAAAGAACGCATATATTAATACATTTGAAACCGAAAGGAAAAATGGTTTCATTTTGTCTTTGTTGGTTTCATTTCTCTCGCGACGGTTTCATTGTGCTGTAAAGTGGTTGCATTTTACAAAAGAATACGCCCGCCATGGATTATTAATCCGTGACGGGTGTATTGTTAGGAGGTCTGTGAATTGTTGTATTGTATTATGTCCAACCTTTATTCTTTCGCTATAATGTTTCCGTCGTGCAGGCGGATGGTGCGCTGACAGAACGAGGCGACGTTAGCGTCGTGGGTGACTACTATTACGGTTGTGCCTTCCTTGTTTATCTCTTTGAAAAGATTCATTATGCTCTTTCCTGTTTCTTCATCCAGAGCACCTGTAGGTTCATCGGCAAGAAGCAGTGATGGCTTGTGCACGATAGCTCTCGCTATCGCCACTCTCTGCGCCTGTCCGCCTGATAGCTGCGAAGGGTATTTCTTCAGCTTTTCGGATATCTCAAGTCTTTCGGCTATCTCTTTTACTCTCTTCTTTGTCGATACTCCCTTCAGCTTTCCGTATCTTAACGGCAACGCTATGTTCTGCTGTACGGAGTATTCGTCTATTAGGGCGAAATGCTGTACTACGAATCCTACGTCGTTCCTTCTGAACTTTGCCATCTTATTCTGATTTTTTGTGTTTATCTCTTTTCCGTTGTATATATACTCTCCGCTGTCGGGAACGTCAAGACCGGCGAGTAAGTTTAACAGCGTTGATTTGCCCGAGCCGGACTTTCCCATTATCGCTACCATCTCGCCTTTCTGTATATCGAGATTAATAGGATTAAGCGCCGTTACCAGTCCGTCGCCTTTGCCGTATGTTTTGCATATACCTTTTAGTGATATTATGTTTTCCATGTGTGCCTCCCTGATTATTCTGTTATTTATGTTAATTTACTTAATTATCTCACTCGTGTCTATTCTGTAAACGGCGATTACCGGAACGAGCGATAAAACAACCGCGATTGTAACAGTGGCTATCGCGGCGTATACCACCGTAAGAGGCGTTATGGCCGTAAAGTAGCCTATCTCGCTTGTCGCGTACGTTTCGTTAAAAGACAGCAGAACAATTGAAACAAACGCTAACGCAAGTCCCAAAAAAGCGTAAGCGATAAACCGCATCACTATTTCGGAAAACAGTATCGGCATTGAGAAACCCACAAGCTTTTTAACGGCGATCTTGTACGAAACGCTCTTTATATAGAAAATGCTCAACACAATCACGCTTAAGAACAGCATAATAAGCGCGATAGGATAAAACGCTCTGCTGTAAGCGTCGAAGGACCGTATCGTTGATTTGAAAACAAGAGGGATAAACTCAACGCCTTCCGCAGCCTCAATATCCTCTTTCGCGTTTGTAAACGCTGTTTCTATAGCGGAGCTTCTGTCGGAGTCTATCTGATAAAGGCCCGTGCAGACGTTCTTTCCGTCAAAATATCCACCCCAGTTAAGCATTACCATAACGTCCAGGTCGCAGGCCGCCGGCGTGCCCATATATCCTATTATTCTGTATCTTTTTCCTTCATACGTAAAATACTCTTCGCCGTTTTCCTTTTCAGCGCTTCTTTTGGCGACGTTTGAGCCTATAACGCAGAGCGGCTCGGAAGATCTCATCTGTTCTTCGGTAAAAAAGGCGCCGCTTTTCATTTCGGGCGTCGGAAAGTCGCCTTTGCCGTATACGGCGCGCACCCAGTCGCTGTCGTAATCTATATTCGATTCAGTAAGTATATCATAAATCACAAAATCGTTTCCGTAATCCCACGGGGAGAGCAGAAACGGCTCCGCGCACGTAACACGCATCTTCTTTGTTTCGGGACCGTTGAACATATCGTAGTTTCTGTTGTTGGTTTTGTTCATCGCGAGCTGGTTTACGAATATTATAACAAAAAACGAGGCGAGAAAGAACGCCGCGGCTATCATAAAGCCGTTTATGTTGAAATTTTTCATATTCTTTCCTCCTTATTCCTTTCCCTTTATTATCTCTGCCGTTTCAAGGCGCGAAGAGCATACGTAAGCAACAACGGCAACGATCGCGAGAAACAGTATGTTCATTACGAGCATCAGCGGGTATATCATGCGTATCTCAACTCCCGCCACGGGAAGAGACATCCAGAAACCGATAAGAACCGTTGACATGGGGTTGATCGCGTAAATAATATATACGTAATGAGATAGTATATCCGCTAAAAGAAGATATATCGCGAATTCAAGCACGTACGTTTTAACGCTGTCGCCTACGGTGGCGCCTATAAGGCGGTGGATAGCGGTGTCCCTTACGCTGTTTTTGTATTTGTTTACTATTATCATAATAATAACAGCCACACAGAATACAAGCGTTGAAGCCGCTATCATGCCGTAGTTTATGCTTCTTTTTTCATATACCTGCTTGTATACGGCGTTGGCCTGTTTGTTGTCAAGGAGTTTATAATAATATCCGTTTACCGGGCTTTCAGCGAAAGCGTTCGAGAGCGCCTCCACGGCAGTGGCTTCGCCGGCCTTGTCTATGTAAATAAGGGTGTTCTGAAGTTTCTCGTAAAAATCATTGATATAGTTCTTTTCGTTAATTCCGGGGAAGTATTCGGGGGTTACGGGAATTGCCGGACGTATTATGCAGTTGTCTACGTTTCTTCTTACGCCTGGCCCTTTTTCAAGAGACGTGTTCTTGTTAAGAAAACCGACGACAACGTATTTTGCGTAATACTGATCCTGTATATCGGTAGATACCCTTCCCTCCTTTTTCATTTTCGCCTGATAAGGACCTTCCGGGTTGCTTATAACGTCACCGATATCGTAGTATTCCCTGAAATCGTATCCCATTACAATAGGTATTGTCGGTATTCCGCCTTCTTCGGTTATAACATAGTCAAATTTCAGGTTTTCTTCAGTAAATCCTTCTCCCTCGCAGTATGTTAACCCTTCAATAAGCACGGTATCAATATTAATATTTACGCAGTTATAATCGCAGAACTGCCT
Organism: Clostridiales bacterium; assembly: GCA_016281915.1. Lineage (GTDB taxonomy): Bacteria > Bacillota > Clostridia > Oscillospirales > UBA644 > HGM12619. The sequence goes on along the minus strand of JAEEJO010000029.1, from coordinate 2,328 downwards.
TATCTCTTCCTCCGTATACCCCATATCCGTATAAAACATAAGGCTGAGCTCATTTTCGGCATAGTTCATTCCCTCTTCAGCAGAACTTGAGATCGAAAATGCCTTGCCGCTGTCGGATTTAAGAAACGTCCAAGTCCTCCACGAGAAAATCAGGCCTTCTATTTTATCGATTTTTTCTTTCAAAACGTAATACGAAGCGATAACGGAATCGTTATACGCCTTTTCCTCGTCGGTTAATGGAACGATCGTTCTGTTCTGCGGGTTTTCAGGGTCGGGCTGCGTTTTTTCCGTTATAAATACTCCGTATATGTCTTTCCTTTCTGCTTCTCCCGCTTTTTGAAGCGAATAAACCGAATATTCTATATACGCCTCGTTCTTTATTCCCGAATCAAACATACCGCCGCTCCAGTAGCGGTATGTGATCCACGCGAAAGAGTAGCTTAAAATCTGTATCAGCATTGTGAACAGAATAACGATTGTAACGGAAAGCGTTATATTGGACCTTATGTTTTTCATTGCTTCGGTTATGTATACGCGTATCATTTTGTTTCCTTTCCGGGCTGACAGAAAACCGTTACGGCCTCCTGTCAGCTCATCGTATTAACTAAGCGGAAATTGCGAAATATATATCAGCCTGTGAAGCCCGGAACATCTTCATATCCGTGATCCCAAGTGTATGGCTGTTCGGGATAGTGCGGCTCGTATATTACGCTGGCGCATGAAGAAGACCAGCTCGGATATCCGTAATCCCATACAGCGCCCTGATTGTCAACGTTAAGCCAGACATAGGTTCGGAACGCATATTCAAGCCCGTATCCGGTATAATATGCGTATGCGTGAAGATAAGGCATTCCAAAATCGTCAGCGACCCTCACACAATAAGCGCTTACGCAGTTCATGTATTCCGCCCCAGAAGCTGAAACGCATACTGAAGCCCCAATTCCTATTGCGATAACGGTAAGCAATAATACTGCCACGGCTGTTTTTTTAAGCTTATGCATAAAAATATCTCCTTTTTAAAATATTAAATGAAACGATATCACACACAAGCGCAAATCACCGGATCCTTCACCGTTATTCTGTATCAGAATGGCCAATTCTGGAATAACGGCTGTTAATAATCCGCTCGGTGGTTGATGTCTGTCTCTGTCTCTTATTATAACCGATAAAACGTGAATAGTCAAGCGACACTATTGCGTGAGTGTCGATAATATGCCGTCACTTTAATCTCGGTGTCGAAAAATACGGGATTATATTGACTTGGTATTTGTATTGTGATATAATACGTTAATAATAATTTGATTGACAAGAAAAACATTACGGTTTGTTAAACTATTAAAGGAGCCAATGATGAACAGGAACGAGAAAAAAGAGGTGCAAAAACAATTATTGAAAGAGGCCGCCGTCGAGCTCATTCATGAAAACGGCGCAAAAATAAATGTGAAGCGCATATGCGAAAAAGCAGGGATAAAGAGAACTAATTTTTACACTCACTATCACTATATGAAGGATCTGATTGATGACATAATTACCGATGATTCATATGAAAACCGTCTTCTGTTTCAAAAGGAGGATCTGGAGGGATTTGCTCCGTCCTCATTTGTAAGCATGCTTAAGAATATCAAAAACGAACGTAATATATTCAATACAATGACAAAAGATTTAAAGTATTATTACACTGCACCCAACTCAGAAAGCTTTTTTTCAGAAATAATACGGAACCTCTGTATCAACAAAGGGATCACCGAAGAAACTGAACAGCAATGTCAGTTTTTATATTTTCGCAGCGGAGTTCAAAGTATAATTCAGTATTGGGTGAGCAAAGATTTCAGTATTTCTGAAGAAAATCTGTCTGAAATGATATATAACTGTATTTCAGAAAAACTCAAAAGATGATTCCGAAAAGAAATCACTAAATAACAGCTGTCCCGAATCCGAAGAGGAAATCGCCGGTATCATAGTTGAATGCTCCCCCGAAAAGCTGCGTGAACCCGCGCTCGAGGGAAATAACGCCGAACAGATTTAAAAACTCAATATTACAGCTGCACCCGCCGGGGATTAAGGTCCTTCGGCGGGCGGGTTATTTAACGGTAATCTGATTGTGTTACTGACAGCAGCAGTCTTTACTCCTTATCCTTTATCGTTGCTGAGACGTCGTTTTTAGCGGCGTATACTCGTGAAATGATATACGTAAGCAGAAGAACGGATATATTCAGAACGGCTATAACGATATATATCTTTCTTTCGCCTGAAAATATGTATAACATACTGTCCCCGTTAAGAAACAGTCCTGTTTTTGAAAGAAGATACGGATAATGTATAAGGACG
>JAEEJO010000028.1 GCA_016281915.1 Clostridiales bacterium | reverse complement strand
TGGTACTGTATTGTTTCCGCTTCCGGAAATCGTTACGGAATCAACCTGTGCTCCGGTGCTGTCGGTAAGAACAAAGTCATAGCTCCATGCTGCGGGCTCTGTTCCTGCAGTTTCGGATCTAACTTCTTTTGTTACCGGGATGCTTGCGGTAGTCGGTTCAACCGTGTAGTTATTTGTGAATGTAAGCGGAGACTGTTCGGTAGAGGATGCGGTTGCCTCGAGCTTGCCGTCATTGTTGCTGTCGGTTACGGTTACCGTTATAGTCTTACCTGATGCTGCTGCAGCGTCATTCGTTACGCCTGCTACGGTTCCGGATTCCGTTACGGTATACGTATACGTTCCGATAGCATCATAGGTAAAGGGACCGAAGGTAAATGTCGGGGACGCTTTGGTTACCGAGCCGCTCATTACAGTTGCCGAAGGTGAACCGGCAGCAGCTGCGACGGTGAACGTATAAGTCCAGTTAGCGGGACCCGTATATCCCGAGGGAACGCTGACAACCTTCTTTACGGGGAAGGATATCGAAGCGGGAGTGGGTTCATATTTGTTTGTAATGGTAGTTATGGTTCCCTGAGTTTCCTGGCTGACTAATACATAACCGGCGGGGAGAGTTTCGCTCCATGTATATTCGATTTCTACGCCGTTTTCGTATTTCATCAGGTCAGGAACAGTTGCCTCCCAATGATTGCCTTCGTTAAGGGTTACGGTCTTCTTGGGAGACATTGAGCTTCCGTTTTTCAGAAGTTCAACCGTCAGTGAAGCGGGTTTTGTATTGCCCTGCCATACTTTCTTAACAGTAGCTTCAGTGAAGGGGACAAATGTGTTTGTTACAACATCGGATGTCGCGCCTGTAGAATCTGTATAGGTTGTAGACTTTACAGAGAGAACGCCGTCGTTTTCTTCAACGACTACCTCAACGCTGATCGGTGCGCCCGATACTGTCCACTGATCGCCGGGATTTGTTTCGTTTATCGTGTAATAATATTTACCGGCATATTTATAAAGTGACTTGCCGAAGCTTACCTCGCCTGAATCGTGAACTGTAACGCTTGATTTTTCAGGCATGGGTGTTGCAACTCGATTTCCTTCAACATCGTTGCCTGCGGTGTTTGTGCCTGCAGTGATGGTGAAAGTAAAGTTTTTATCGTTTTCCGTTGCAACGTTCTGCTCATCGGAAACAACTTTATGAACAACTACGGGAGATTCAACACCGAGAGTTTTTACGTCTACTTCATTGGAGTGAATATCGAAATCATATGTGACTTCGCCTTTAGTCAGTTTATATTTGAATGAATATACGTTACGGGCTACTTTATTACTTCCGTTTGCATTGAAAGGCGATGTGTTGGAAGATGTGGTGCTGTTAAGTTCCTGAGCTTTAACGGGGAATGATACCTCGAAGCTCTCGCAGTCGCTGAGGGTGATACCGTATTCCGCGTCAAACTCAGTTGTAAAATCAATAGTCAGGGTATAGCCGTTTTTCGTAACGCTGTAATAACCGGGATCAATCGTTATTGCGCTGCCGGTTTTCGGTTTAATGGTAACGACTACGTCTGTTGTAGTGGAGGGATCAGCGAATATAACGCCAAACTCTGAGCCTCTGCCGTCGTTGATATTGGGAAGGACGTCTGTAAATTCAATATCATGGATCGTATAGTCGGTGTCGAAATTGGGCTTTGCGGTAAGAGTATAGATAAACTCTTCTTTTTCATGAACCGATACGGGAACGTCCGTTGTATACGTAGTGCCGCGAATCGTCTGGCTCTTATGAAGAACTACGCCGAATGCGCCGAGACCGTAGGTGGTCCATGTTGCTCTGCTGCCTCCTGAAAGACCGGCTACGTTTGTATCGCTGTGCCATGTTGTAGCGCCGGTCGGTGTGGGGTCGACCCAGTAACGGATCTGGAACTGTCTTTTATTGTAAATTACATCGTATATCGATTTATTGATCGTAGGAGTGAAAACCGCTGTCAGTTCATTGGTATCAGCATCATAGTTGCAGGTTATACCGGACAATGAGCTTACCGACCCGCCGCTGGTAGTATACAAAACTCTGATACTGCCATTCCTGTAAGTGTAGTTTTCAGGAATAAGATCATAAAAATTGATATTCGCGAAGTTTTCGTTGGGATAAGCCTTATTTTCTATTGTAATAAGATACCTGAGGCTTGCTCCGGGGCTGACAGTGGTTACGCCGCCGTTTACCGTAGTGGCAGTTGAGTCACCGCTGTTCTGATAAGCATCCGCTGTTTTGGATATGGAATTGCTCGTTTCATTGTGAGTATAGTATATATCAACAGAATCGCGGAGGTCTTCAGTGCTTCCTGAAGAAGGCTGATTCTGGATAGCCCATGCAACGGAGTGAACGCCTGCGACGTTGTGATATACAAGGTCTCCGGTACCTGTTGCGCTGGTCGAAACCTCTGTTACCTTGCATACGATGGCGAACCAGAATGATTCACCGGGCTCAAGATAAAGAGGATCGCCGTTAAGCTCATTGACAGCAAACTTTATAGCTCCCGGCATCGTTATATCCGTCGGAGTACCCGCGTATCTTACCGTTCCGGCAAGAGCGCTGTTTGGTCTGGACGTTGTTAAAGAAGAATCTGCTTCAATTGGTTTTGTGAATGCATACGCCGTTGCATCAAGGGGAGCGACACCGGTGCCGTAATTGGTATTAGTTCCGTCGAACTGGTGCGTATATGCATACCATAAGCCGTATCTGTCGCGGGAGGTATAGTTCGCGGGAACTTCCGACGGCCACATTTCGGGACTTCTGTAACCGTCAGCAACGCCGACGAATTCGAGACCCTGCGGAAGCATATCATAAATGTATTCAATAGGCGCAGGGCTTACCGCGTTAGCGCTGTTTGTAACACCTATCTGATAGAGGACATAGTCACCCACGTCATATTTATTGCTTCTTGTTACATAGTTACCGTTAAGCTGCGTGTATGAAATTAGGATTATTTTGTGATATTACTGCGGTAGTCAAAGATCCGTCATGGTAAACGTAGTTACTTACGCGTTTATCTATGGAAATATCCGCGCTGCGGTTTGCACCGAGAGTAACGGATGCCTCAGCAGTCTGAGATCTGAACGCAGCATAGGGTTCATCATCATCGTCGAGATATACTTCTACGTAAGCGGTGTTTAATAACTCCGTTGCAGTCGTATTCTCATCGATCTGATATTTCATTACCCATACGCCGCTGTGAGCACCTTCAATTGATACCACAGGGTATTGATAGTTTCTGTTAGAAAGGCTTACCGCGCTAGGATCATTAGGCTCCGGGGCAAAGGTCTTGATTCCGTCGTCTGTATCGTCATCCGGATTATCGAACGGTATGTTTGTTCCGTTATAAGTCGCGCTGATAAGGGTCATGCCGGGTTCGGAGCTGTCGAAAAGCTTGAAGGGTAATGTTTGCGGCTCGCCGGCGTCATTTGTACTGGTATTTTTTACTACAACTTTAAAATATACATATTGTTCTTTATCTACCGTTTCGACTCCTTCAATAGGATCTGTGCATGCCTCGTCACTGAATACATTTTTGGTAATGCAGTCCGCAATGACCATTCTCCTGCGGGCATATGTCATGGTCCCGTCAGTGCCGTGGGGTGTGCCGGCACGGTTCGTTACGGTAAACGGCGTATTATCTTTTGCGCTGCCTATAAGCGTAAATGACTTTGCGCCCTTTGCGGTGGGAGTTTCACTGGTCTCGGAAGAATACGTGGCTGCAGGAACAGTAAAGCCCTGGACACGGATCATTGTAACCGCTTTTGTTCCGGTATAAGTATAGGTGCCTGCGGTCTGGGTAATAGTCTGCGTTGTGCCGTCTTCAAAGCTAAGTGTGATTATTGTGTTTGCCACACCGCTTATGGTCTTAAGCTGTACTCGGGGAGGCCAGAAGTCGGTAAACTCTCCCGAATGAGCTTCTCGTGAGCTGTTGTTGAGAGTTACATTATAAGTAATCTGGCTTGTGTCTTTATCGAAGCGACCGGTTTTGCTTATTTCAAACTCCGCTTCGGTGTTTACAAGGTCGACATACAGCGAGTCAACAATACCTGCCGCACCGTTACGCGGGCTCGGATCAGTAGCCGCCGGTAGCTGATAGTCTGAGGCCGTAGTTCCCGGCGCAACAAAGAAGCGCACGGAAGTATTGGTGCCTGAAGGGATAGACGCCCTGTTATTTTCGTCGAGTTTAACGGTTGTTTTTATGCCGATATCAAGATCGAATTCACCCGAAATCCATGAATTGTTGCCTTCAGTATCGTGCAAAGGCAGGATCGGCATATAAGACTGGGTTGTGGTTCCTGAACCGGAACGTTTCAGCACATATTTACCATCGACCTGATCGATCATGCCTCTGGCATACGCATCGGCAAGATCCGCTACGACAACTTCGCCGGTCGTTTTGTTAGTTATACGAAGGCTGGTTATCTCATGATCAAACGCGTCATAATAAGAGCTGTGTACCTGCGCGGTTGTGCTGGATCGGGTCGGACCTTCGCCCTGGTAGACGAATACAGCGCTGTTTCCGACAGACGTGAACGTTGTAGAAATATTATACTGCGTAACGTTGGAGCCGTTTGCAACATCACTGTTTGTTTTTGTTTTGTTCGTTCTGGGATTACTGCCGTCAACTCCGTCGATTGTCCAGTCAACATCAGCATAAACTAACGCTTGTCTTGTAGCAACAGTCCCGGTGACAGTATCGAGCGGCGTATCGCTGTTTACAGGTGTGCCTGTAATAGTGCTGTTTACAGAGATACCCTGATTAGTAGAGAGACCTGTCGAAGACGGGACCATTTTGTTTCTCTCAATGCGAAGCGTTGATTTTATGGCAGGGAGTGAAATCTCTGCAGATCCGTCAGCGGTTTTTTCGTAAGTTACTGTATATCCTATGATATTATTATCACTGTTTCTCTGATATGCAATTACAGCACCGCTCGGAATGCCGGTAATTGTAGGCTCCGCGGTAAGCGCAAATCTATTGAAGGTAACTGTTTGTGTTACTGTAGCACCCTCGAGATAAGGAATAGCGTAATCCGAACTGGAGTTGGTTGTGGGAGTGGATGTTAACGTCATATTCACATAACCATTGTCGGACTTATCTGCGAGCCACTGATAGAAGTCTGTTGACGTGCTGTTAGTGGTATTAAGAGTGGGATTCTTAACAGTTTCATTAACAGTTGTGACAGCGCCTGAAGGTGCGTCTGCCGAGTTGATGGAAATCGATCCGCCGTTGCTGTGAGGTTTGAAGTTTACCTGAAGCAACGCCGGAGTTACAGCGCTCTGACCGTCCGGCATAGAGCCTGCCTTAAAATTAATTGTAATACTGTCTGAGGTGCGGTTCATTGTGGCGTAGTAATCGATACCGTGAGAATCCGTAAGGATCTTCACGGGTGTATTCAACTGTTCTTCGCCGTCAACTACGAAAGCAGGGAAAACCACCGTATCAAGATTTGAACCTGTAAGAACGAAATCTTTATTCTGATCCGTTCCGGTGGTATTCGACGAAATTATCTGCATAAAGAATGCTTTGGCTGCGATTGCATTCGCGGTTGATCCGCTAGCAGACCACTGTGCCGACGTAGCGCCTGCGTCGCCTATAAATTCTGCGATAGCAGACCAGTCAGATGAATCGCGCGTAGGTTCACCTGCGGCAGCCAGACTCTGAGTCTCCTTAATTTCGACTTCGGTTTTCTCACCGCCGTTTTCGGAGTCAGAGGGTGTTTCCTGCTGATTTTCATTGCCTGTTTCGGTCTGAGAAGATTCGGCATCGCCGGAATTCTTTTCAGAGTTTTCTTCGCCGTCAGAAACGCTTTGCTGCTCGTCGCCGCTCTTTGCGGCATCGGCGGGAACAGATTCGGAGCCTGTTTCAGATTCTCCTTTATTTTCATCAGACGACTGTTCGTTTGCGGCAGTATCGTCGTTTTTTTCGCCTTCTGATACGCTCTGCTGCTCATCGCCGCTGCTTGCGGAATCAGTAGAAACAGATTCGGAGTCTGAATTTTTTTCTCCGTTATTTGCATCGGACGACTGTTCGTTTGCGGCAGCATCGCCGGTTTTTTCGCCTTCTGATACGTTTTGCTGCTCATCGCCGCTGCTTGCGGAATCGGCAGGAAGATCGGAGGTTGTCTCAGTCTCCCCGTCAGCTGTAACGGAAGCAGTTTCCGAATTGATTTCGCTGCTTGTTACCGTTTCAGCGGTTTTTTCTCCTTCCGATTCAGTCTGTCCATCGCCATTTTCGGCGTTATTGACGGAATCTTCCGTTATGAGGCCGGAATTATCTACGGAAGATTCCGCTTCCGCCCCATCGATTGTTGTCTGTATTGCTTCACCGTTATCGGGCAATACTTCGTCAGCAAAAAGATCGATTGGCATAACACTGACGAGCATTACGACCGAGAGGATCAAAGCAATAATTTTGTTGCTTTTTCTCATAACATCTCTCCATCCATAACTGTTTACTGAAAAACAGAATAAATATCGTAAGAATTTGACGATTTGGCGAAAAAAGGACATAATTCGCCTATTGTCAACAATGGTCTATTTTATCATAAAATGCACGTTTCTGTCAACTTGATTTTGTGAATAAATATTGAATATTTTATGGATTTTCTATTTTTCGGGCATTAGCTGCAGCTAACAGCCGAAAGAAGCGTATTTTATTGCAGTCAGCGAGTAAATTCATAAAAAAAGCTTTTGCGGTTCCCGCAGGCGGCAGGATCGCAAAAGCCGTTTATTATTCGTTTTTCGGGATGATTTTATGCGAAAATGAAGGAATCGACAGAGATATCTTTTCCGTCAAAGAAAAGCCATACTGCATGGACTCCGTTAACGTCGGGTTTTACGGGTGCGCTGAATTCGGAGAAACCGTTTTCGGAATCCAGCTTTACCACGCATACCGACTCGTCAGAGCCGCTGACCTTGATTTGTATGCTGCCCTTGCCTGCGGCTTTTATCGTGCAGGAAGAAACGCCCTTGCCGAAATCGATGTATTTATATTCAGCCCATGCGCCGCGCCAGCTGCCTCCGCCGCAGCCCGCAAGCATCTCTCTGTTCTTTTCGTCGCAATGTTCGGTTATGTATGCGTTACCCTTGAGACGGCATGCGCACGCAGCCTCAATGCGGCTGAAAGCGGAGATCGGGCCCTGCGGTCCCTGTGAGGTCATGCATACCTCGTCTATCGTTCCGTCGGGATTGATCGTTATCGGTTCGGCGCAGACACGTCTGAGTCTGTCGGAATTTCTGGAAGAGCGGTGATAAAAGATATACCACTGTCCTTTATATTCGCAGATAGAGCCGTGGTTGTTCCAGGTATAAGCGTCGCAGAACGTATTGTCTATAATAACGCCGCGTCTTGTATAAGGTCCTAACGGAGAGGTTGCCGTTGCGTAAGACATGCACGTTGCGCGACCGCGTGAAATATCGGTATAAACAAGGTAGTAAATTCCGTTTATCTTGCGTATTGAAGAGCCCTCGTGGAAGCCGTGTTCCTGTTCGGTAAGGATATCTCTTTTGAGCGACGACATATCGAGAGTGCACATATCTTCATTAAGCTTTGCGCCTCTCAACGTGAACTGGCCCCAGAAAAAATACGCCTGTCCGTCGTCGTCAACAAAAACTGACGGATCTATGCCGTCGCGGTCGGCTCCGACAATAGGTTTGGCGTCAGTAAAGGGTCCGCCGGGATTATCCGAAACTGCCACAGCCTCAACACCGCCGTCGCAGCAGGCGTAAAGATAGTATTTGCCGTCTCGGTAAATCGCATCCGGGGCGGCAAGGGAAGCTCCGGGAGCCCAGGGAACATCGGGTTCTTCTTTGGTATTGCGAAAAGATATTCCGTGATCCTTCCATTTGGCAAGTTCGGGGTCATCGGTTGAAAAGACACGGTATTCATGCGAACAGTAAGTGTTGTATTCGGGCTTATCGTAAGACCCGTAAACATACAGACGTCCGTCGGGCATAACACGCGCTTCGACATCGGGAATATGGAACTGTACGGGAAGCAAAGGATTCATAGTAATTCTCCCTCTTTTTATGATCTTGGCTTTGTTTGAAGTTTTCACATCAACATGCCTGTATTATACTATGTTTTCCCGTAAAAGTCAAGACGCAAAGATGAAGAAAAGAAAGAACATCTGACTTATGAAACGTCCGGAAAGGATGAAGATTATTTCGCGTTATCTGTGAAATTCTTCGTAAAATCGGAATTTATCTCTTTACAAGAACAATTTTTTTTGCTATAATACGTGAAACGAACGGCATCATGCCGAAAAACGAAATCAAAGGAGAAAAACAATGAATATTTTAAAAAGAATCTGGCCCACTCCGTTTAAGATCACTCCCGGCAGCCTCGGCTCTTTCATAATCCAGCTTATCATTTTCCTTATCGTTTGTGCAGTAGTAGGATTTCTTATGTCCATCCTTGCAAATATTCCCGTTGTCGGAACTATTTTCGCGATAATCGGCTCTCTGATGGGCATTTATTCAACGGTAGGCATAATTCTCTGCATCCTCAAATTTTTCAATATAATCAAATAATCAACGGCCGCCGAAAACAAGACAACCGAACAGACAACGTATAATATAATAAAAAACAGATAACCCCGCCGAAAAATCAGAATGGATAAGGGACACTTCAAAAGCCATTGTCCATTCGTCTTAAAGCGGGTAAAACAGAAAGACCACACCTCTGGAGTAATCTCCTTTGATGTGGTCCTTTTTTATAGTCTTTAATTATCATATATGACGGACTGTATATTTTCTCTGCATTTTCTTGATCGACCTTTTTCAAAACGCCGAGAAATATCCTTTCAAAACACCGAATTAAGCTTGACAAAATCAATTAAATACAGTATAAATGCAGAATAATCTGTTTGCCAGAATGGCGGCAAAGAAATCGGATCGGAAAAAAACTGACGCTTTTAGCCGTGATCATTGTTTAGCCCTTCCGATCGCTCAGAATGAGGCCAGTGCGCTTAATTGGGGGAAGAAGGCAGGAGATTCCAGGTCTGTCACTCCGATAATATTCCCACCCTGATTTTGATGCAATGGTATCATTTCAGGGTGGGATTTTTATGTAAATTCTTATATAAAAAATCGTTTTCAAAAGTATTGACAATAATGCAGGTGATTTCCGGTGATATGCTGAGAATATCAACATTCCAACAGGCTCGTTGATGATATGTACGAAGCTATGACAAGTCCTCCATATAAATTGAGAACGGTAATGCGTAGTTTTCAGTAGAGGCCCGTGTGCGGCGTGCTTCCGCAGTATCCTTGGGCGGATCAGGCGGTTCATCAAACAGTTTCAATTAATATTACACTCTGTATTCGTTTGATTTGCCGGAAGTGAAGGTTCTTGCTATAGCTATTACGGAAAGAAGGACTGTGAGAGCGACGACTGCAACAAGCGATATGATTATTACCTGCGGGTCAAGCATATATATCGAGAAAAGTTGAACTTCTTTGAATACCGTTTCTTTAAGCAGTATTACAAGCGCGTTTCCCGTTACGAATGCGCCGAGCGTTAAAAGAAGAAAATCAAAAAACGTATCCGTCAGTATCATCAGCTTAGAATATCCGATTATCTTCTTTACGCCGTGAATATGTCCCTGCTTCGAGACGTAGTAAAAACAGAATACCGTTGCGTTGATTATTATGATTATAAGCAGCATAAGCAGCATATCGGTAGGAGCTTCTACCGTTATTCGCGGGCTATACTTGTAAGAATAAGCGTTTGCCGTTTCACGAGAATGTTCGATAAACGCATCTTCAAGCTCTTTTGCGGTTGATGCGTCTTTCGCGTCAAGAACATAGTTACCTTCCGGTCCCAATTTCTCGTTTGCATATTTCAAAGTAGTTATAACGAGAAAATCAAGCGCGGTCTCCCGGTCTTCTTTTCCCATAACGCCGATTACTTCAAGGTTTGTATCAAGGTCATCACAATAATAATACGCTTTTCCTTCTTCGTCAAACGTTACGTATTTGTTGTATATCTCTTTTCCGACGACAACGGTTTTATTCCTCTTTTCGGCAGTTTCCTCAGCGGTAAAGAATCTGCCCTCAAGCATATTTACGGGATCGATATATCCGTTAAAGTATAGACCGCGTTCTTCAATACAGTCGTCGCCTTTGTAAATTGTGTTTATAAATCTGAATATGATTGCGTCGTTTACCTTTTCACCTATCTTGTCAATATTTATCAGCACTTCCGGAGCGTCGGAACTCGCCATTTTGCTCACCTGAGACGCTCTTGCGTTTTTAGTAAGAAAGCCGGTATAGTAAATATCAATCCTTGAATCCGCAACTTTATAGCTCGAGATAAACATTCCGAATACGCCGACTATGGCGAGCATAATGAAGATAACCGCTCTGTAAAGAGGAACGCGTCTTTCTCTTTTAACCTCGCTGCCCCTTATAAGCGTTGCAAGAGAATACGTTCTCAGTTTTACGTTTACGCAAATACAAAGAATTATCGCAGTAATTATATAAAACGCGATATTGAGAAGTATTCCCGTTCTCAGTGTCGGCTCTTCAAGGTAGTCGTAGCCTTCATAGATAAAAGAATTTACCGAGTATATCTTAAACACGAAATATCCGGTAAGCTGACCGAGAAAGAAAACGACAAAAGACTCAAACAAATACCGAAAAGCGATATTAGAGTAAGTTTCTCCGACGACAATGCGTATGGCGTAATTTTTGATATTGTCGTTGATCTTGAAAAGCATGGTGAAAATGAAGCTGAAAAGAGAGAAAAGCAGAGTTACAATACACGCGGCAACGCTTATTGATAGTTTATCAACGTAGTTGCTCGCCAGCTCTTTCTGTATACGACACCTGAAAGTGTAAAATACGTCCGAAAGTCCGTATTTTTCAAGAAGTCCGTCAATTTTTCCCCGAACTTCGTCGAGTTTCTGAGGCGCGCAGACAAAAAAAGAATTAACAAATCTGGAAGTAAACAAATCTAGCCTTCCAGCCGCTATGCATCCGTCAAGATCCTTTTCCAGATAAGGAACGACTATATAATTATCGTATATGTGAAGACTGCTTGTGGAGTTTGAAGTTGTAAAATACTGATTTTCGGCAATAAACCCGATGACCTTGAATTTTGTATTCGTTGTGCTGTTAAGCATTCCCTCGAACTCCTCGCCGAGAGTATAGTATTTTTTATAAATACTACCCATCAGAACCGGAACATAATCGCCCTCATAAAGATAATCTTCTTCTTTGAAATAGTCCCCTTCGCTTAGTTTGATGTCAAAAAAATCTATATAATTGGAGCTTACGATATATGCCCGAACAATGTCATATGGCTGATATGAGCCATCCTCACTTCTGAATATGTCGAATTCACTCGTTTGTTTGTCTTCAATACTCCAGTTTTTCGGATTATATAAAACTATGTCAAAATTATTTTGATCAACAATATCCGTTATATCGGGATCTGCAGCAATTTCTTTACAGAAACTGTCTATATCGTAAAACATTAAAAGATTCTTATGTCTGTCGTGTTCAGTTTCAGCATATACCTTTGGGTTTGAAAACATAATCGGAACTCTGATTTTTGAAGAAGAATTCATGTATGGAAGGACTTTAAGATACTCCTTATCGCCCCATGTAATCTGCACTTTTTCGCTTTGTTCTTCCGTCCAATAATAAGTAGCGAGCATAGAATATAAAACTACGCTCGTAATAACGATCTGTATAAAAATAAAAAAGAATAAAAACCGAGATTTTTTTATGCCTGACCAGATATCAAGAAATATGTTTTTCATGTTTATCCTCACTTAAATCTGAAATATCCGCATCCGCAATACGCGGATGCGGACATTTCGCAGAATTAATTCAGGGAATCCAATAGCCACCGTTAACAGATACAAGAGGCAGTCCTGCTCCGTAAGTAACAGAGACCCATTCTGTTGCTACGGAGTGACTACCGGGCGTTGCAAAGAAATCGGAATTATATTTATATTCGCCGCTGTTGCTGTAAATCTCGGCAAATATGGAATAATTGGGGGTAGCAGGAGAATAACTGTCTGTTTGAGCATACGCCTGCGTTTCATTTGCGTTCCAAACGGGGTATGTAGAGCAAGAAAGGGTAGTCATCGCACCATATGCGCTCAATGAGCATATCGCCAGAACAAAGACAATCATTATTACTGCTGTGACCGCTTTGAATTTTTTCATAGAAACAAACGACCTTTCTTATTAAAATTTTTTTATTATTTCTCCGTTTTGAATATATTCATTTCGGCATTACTCTGCTTATTTAATTTTATTATATCATATTATATGTAGGTTGTCAATAAGCGCCATAATATAAAGATGAAAAAAGTCCATAAAATTAGTCGTCTTTTTATTAAAAATGCATAAACGGCGAAAACGGTCTCTCTACGACCTGTATTGATTTGTGTTGCCGGCGGTGAAGGTTTTTGTGACGGCGACTATCGAAAGGAACACCGTAAGCAGGATTACCGCGGCGAGGGAAACGAGTATTACTACGGGGTCAAGCATATATATCGAGAAAAGCTGAACATTTTTGAATATTGTTTCTTTAAGCAGTATCACTATCGCATTACCCGTTACGAACGCTCCGACGGTAAGAAGTAGGAAGTCTGTGAACGTATCAGCAAGGATCATCAGCTTTGAGTAGCCCACTATCTTCTTTACTGCGTGGATATGTCCCTGTTTCGATACATAGTAGAAACAGAATACTACCGCGTTGATTATTATGATTATCAGCAGCATTATCAGCATATCCGTCGGCGCTTCGACCGGTGATGCGTGATGTGTATTTCCGAGTATTTACATCAGCGGTCAACGATGCATTTCGAACAAAGGCTTCTTCAAGTTTTGCCACAGTCTCACTGTCTTTACCGTCCAATGTATACGTCTCTGAACTTCAGAAACCTTGATATTATGGGCTTTATCAACATAAAAATGGTTGGATCAACACCGGTCGGCTGATCTTCTTTTCCGATAACGCCGATAACTTTCAGGTCTTCATCAGGGTCGTTACAATAGTCCGATGGGACTATCGAACGAGAATCCATCCTGTCTGAGTCGGAAGTTCCCGCA
>JAEEJO010000027.1 GCA_016281915.1 Clostridiales bacterium | reverse complement strand
GACGCAGCGCAGTTACAAGTCCGTCGCCTTTGCCGTATGTTTTGCATATGCCTCTGAGTGATATTAAGTTTTCCATGTGTGCCTCCTGTATATTTGTTAAATTTTATGTTTTTTGATTTTCGTGACTAATCGACGTTTCTGCTGTTATTATAGCATAATATAATCCTTATGTCAACTCCTCTTGAGGTCTCTTGCGGTGCCGGCAAAGGAACGATAGACGGCGATAATCGAAAAGACAAACGCTATCGCGAGCAATGCGCCGAGTGAGAACAGTAAAACGGGGAGATTTATATTAAACGATGAAAACAGCGCTATCCTGCCGAGCAGAGTTTTTGACAATAAAAGCATTATTGAGTTGCCGACAACATATGCGACGGCAGAAAGAAGAATAAACTGCGCGGCGGTATCCGCAAGAATCATCGCTTTTGAGTATCCGATCACTTTCTTCACGTTCATTATATGAAGTATGCGGTCTATGTAATAAACACAGAAGACAACGAAGGATATGAGTATAAGCGCGATAAAGTATATCATTACCGTGCGGTCAACGCCGATATCAACCTGCGGATAGAACTGTCCCTGCTCGTAACGGTAATTACCTTCGGAGTTTTCGATGAGACAGGTGATTATCGAGTCAACGGTATCTTCAGACTTCGCGTCGATATATATGGGAGCGTTTTCCCCGCCGTATCTGTAAATATATGTTTCCATTGAAAAGATCGCCCAGTCATCCATTGACGTATCGTGACCTTCTCTGCCTACGATGCCTATTACTTCGTAATCGGTGTTTAAATAGGTAAAATATCTTTTGCCGTTTTTTTCTTCGGTGAAATCTTCAAGCACATTTTTGCCTACAACAACATAATTTACCGCTTCAGACATTTCCTCTTCGGTAAAGAATCTGCCCTGAGTAACTTCGGGAATATTATATCCGGTTTTTGAATACCACGCGCGTATTTTGGGCATTTTTTCGGGTTCGTAAAACTGCCTTACAGCAAGATCCATGCTGTAGTCGTCAAGGTCTTCATATTTGTATTCGGGTTCGATTTTCGGAGGATCATCCGTAAGCAACGACATTAAAACAATATATCGCTCTCCGTTTTTTAAATAGTTATACTGGTATTTATCTGTATTGTCGATTGACCAGATATAGCTCGTTAAAAACGTTACAGCAACGCTTGCAAGAATAAACATAACAAACGTTATGGTTCTGTAAAGCGGCGCTCCCGAGTTCTTTTTAACCTCGCGACCGCGTATCAGTTCCGCAACGCTGTATTTTCGCATTTTAAGTCGGACGAAAAAGAAAGTAAGAGCGCACGCGACAGCGATAAAAACAGAAGATATAATAATTCCTCTTTCGATCCAAATCGCGGTAGCGGGATGCTGCTGATAATCCCAGCTGACAATACGCGAATACATCATAAAAAATCCCGCGATAAAACCGAGAACGCAATATACGAACGTTTCAAGCACGGAAAACAGATAATTGTTTGCGGGCGAGGCACCGATAAGCGTTTGAATAGCGTAAGAACGCAAATTTGCGCTCGTTTTGTTTATTGCCGAAAAAACTATGCCGAGTAATGAAAACATGGTCATTACCGAAACGAGGATCGCAAAAACGGTGGTTTTTTCAAGCATCTGATCCGCTGTTTGCCTCGCTGTTTTCACCGGAACCTGCAGATGGAAATAAGTGTCAAGACCTGCTTCGGCAAGAGCCGTATTTACGGTTTCAACGGCAGCGTCCTCATTCCCTTTATCAACTATAAAAACTCTTGCCCCGTTAGTTAATCCGAAGCGGGCGTGAAAATATGATCCTGTCATTCCCTTTACGGGAGGACGGTACTGGAGATTCGACGGTTCATAAAGCCATTCCATCCATTCATCATATGTTTTGTTTACATACGGAAGAATCATATACGTATCGAACAGACAGATATCACTGCCTTCGCCGGGGGCAAGAAACACATGCTTATCAGTCAGAAATCCGATCACTTCATATGTCATCATTTCTTCCGACGGAAAAATACTTGCGTGAAACGTATCGCCGAGCTTATAAACGCCATTATAGGATGCGCCGAGAATAACGGGTATACGGTCAAAGTTGAAATCCTCGTATTCCTCATCGGTAAAAAGGCGTCCGCTTGCAAGCGTAAGACCGTAAGTATCGATATAATTTTTATCTACTGAAAATGAGTTGACCTGCCAGTATTCGCTGTCGGAAATTCCGGGACGGCTGTCGCCGTTGCCGACAGAGTAAAACGAATAGTAGCCCACGGTACTGTCGCTTACGGGAATTCCGGGGAGCATTTCATTGTGCAGATAAACAGGCGTCCGCAGAAAAATTGCGGTGTCTATCTCGTCAGACTCGCCTGTGAGTTCGCAAATCCTATTATAATACGCTTCATAATCCGAACATGAATACCCCTCAGCACCGAAACGCGAACCTCCAGCCCTTAAATATTCGCTCAAAGGAGTATCCGTGTTTTGGAAGGCACAAAATATGTCCTTCTCACCGTATATTGCCTGTATCTGAAAGTTTTGAACTTCCAAATCGGAAAGAGACCATAAAAGATTGAAAAAACAGTAGGCCGTCAGAACTATCTGAATAAAAATCAAAATCTCAATAAGCGGCGATCTTTTTATATCGGTCCAGAACTGAGAAAAAAACGATTTAATCATGAAATGCTCCTCCGTTTTCTATCGTTTAACGATTATAGTTGAATGAATTAAAACGGTGAATCATAATATGCCGTTCCGCCGTAAGAAGTAACAAGCGGATAATAAGTGCAATCCGTTGCAACCCAATCACCGTAATATGTTCCGGTCGCATTCATCATATATCCTTCAACAGATGATCTATAACCCATATTCGACACAGAATAAGCCGAATAATAAACCCAATTACCTGTAAAGTCCGTAACCCGTATTCTCGCCCTACTCTTATAATTGTTATAATCTGCATTAGTTTCGAATCCACAGGTATAACTCGGTGACGAAGTAAACGCCATCGTCACAGGCACAATAAAAATTGTGAAAATAATGACTACGGCGAAACAACCGCATAAAACTTTTATTATATTTTTCATAATCACATCTCCTGTTTATAAAATATGATATAAATGCGAGGGTTTTTTAAAAACCTTGCATTTATGGATCATCATATATCGCACTTCCGCTGAAATTGACGACATACGGAGAGTTGGTGTAATCTGCATAAACCCAATCGCCATATGACGAAATCTGGTGTGCCGTAGAAAAGCCGGAAAATTCCGAATAATATCCGACATTTGATTCGGCACTTGCAAAGTAAAATACCCAACTTCCATCTCCACCTGTATATGAGAATGTAACTCTGATTTTAAAAAGCGCAGGTTTATTATTTGCTTCCCAACCCGTGGAACTGTTAAGGTATGTAACAGCATTTGTTATCGGTATCAAAACGAGCGAAATAATGATAACAACCGCTATTATTCCCACAGTGATTTTAAAAATTCGCCTCATTATATTTCACCTCTCGTTATAGTCATATTCAGAAACTCCGTCAGCGCCGTCTTTGCATTATTTGCGCACACAGTTTCCGTTTTATATTGCGGCCGCATAAAACGGAACCGTTATAATCCGAAAAATGGCTTGACTTTGTTTCACAAATACAGTATAATAAAAAAAAGATGCTCTGTCAATGCCCACTTTTTCAAAAGTGTCCATTTTTAAAGG
>JAEEJO010000026.1 GCA_016281915.1 Clostridiales bacterium | reverse complement strand
GTCCACCGGACTGTCAATTCACTACCGTTTCCGTTCGAGTCCCCGAAAAAATACTTCTGATAGCAAAAAATCCTCAGATTTGTATCTGAGGAAATCTGGCGCGCTGTGAGGGACTCGAACCCCCGACCTACTGGTTCGTAGCCAGTCACTCTATCCAGCTGAGCTAACAGCGCATTCTTCGCTTTTTTGTCAAGCTCATATATTATAGCACAATCACAGCGGAAAATCAAGCGTTTAAATTGATAAATTTATGTAAACTTTTTCCTTTTTTCAAAAATTCAGAACGAATTTACAAACAGGCATTGCTTTTATTAACGTTTTGGGTTATAATATATTATAAGCTTATAAACTATATAAGGCGGTGGATGATTTGAAATACGTTCTTGCACTTGATGAAGGCACAACGAGCGCCAGATCCGTTTTGTTCGATTCGGAATGCAACGTTGTGTCTATGGCACAACGTGAATTTACCCAGATCTTTCCACATGCAGGCTGGGTAGAGCATGACGCGGTTGAAATATTTGCAATGCAGCTCGCCTCAATGACTGAATGCGTGGCAAAAAGCGGCGTTTCACCGTCCGAAATTGCCGCGCTCGGCATTACGAACCAGAGAGAGACCACTGTTGTATGGGACAGACATACGGGCGAACCTGTATGCAACGCAATTGTCTGGCAGTGCAGAAGAACTTCCGGGATCTGCGAAGAGCTTGTTAGAGCAGGGCTTTCGGAATACGTCGCCGAAAAGACCGGACTTCGCATAGATGCATATTTCAGCGGCACAAAGCTTAAATGGATACTTGAAAACGTGCCCGGTGCGCGCGAAAGAGCAGAAAGGGGAGACCTCTTGTTCGGAACGGTCGATTGCTGGCTTTTGTGGAAGCTTACGGGCGGAAAAGTCCATGCTACAGATCGCACAAATGCTTCAAGAACGATGCTTTACGATATAACGTCGGACAAATGGGATGAAAGAATGCTTGATATCCTCGGTATTCCTTACTGTATGCTCCCCGAAGTGAAAAGCAGCGGCGAGATATTCGGATTTACCGATATTCTCGGTTCGCAGGTCCCGATCTGCGGAATTGCGGGAGATCAGCAGTCTGCTCTTTTCGGACAGGGCTGTTTTGAATCAGGTGAAGCAAAAAATACTTACGGAACAGGCTGTTTCCTGCTTGCAAATACGGGTACGTCGCGTCCTGAAGTTAAAAACGGGCTTATCGTTACAGCTGCGGCGACCCTCAGGGGTGAACCCGTCCAATATGCTGCCGAGGGAAGCATATTTGTCGGAGGCGCTGTTATTCAATGGCTCCGTGACGGGCTGAATATCATTGAGCGGTCGTCCGACAGTGAGGCGCTTGCCGTTGAGGCAGAAGATAATTCCGGCGTATATCTTGTTCCCGCTTTTGTGGGGCTCGGCGCTCCATACTGGGATATGCGTGCGAGGGGCGCGATTTTCGGTATGACAAGAGGAACGGACAGAAAAACCGTCTGCCGCGCCGCATTGGAATCTATAGCATATCAGACAGACGATCTTATAGGGAAAATGAGAGAGGCAGGCTTTCCCCTTACGTGCCTCAAGGCAGACGGAGGAGCATCTCAAAACAGATTCCTTATGCAGTTTCAGGCAGATATCTCGAATATAGAGGTTGTCCTTCCCGCATCTCCCGAAGCCACCGCTCTGGGCGCGGCACTGCTTGCAGGTCTCACCGTAGGTGTATGGAAAGACCGTGATTATGTAAGGGAAAAGCTTGGCGGAGGGCAAAGATATTTGCCTGATATGGATGCCGCAAAACGTGAAGAACTTCTCAAAGGATGGCGTAAGGCTGTAAGAGCTTGCCGCGAGTTCGAGTAAATATTATTTTTTGGAAAGGTCGTGTTTTTGATGAAAAAAACCGGTGTTATTTCGTTTCTTTTGCTTATTTGCTTCCTAATTTCTTCCTGTGCGTCAACAGCGGAAGAAATAATTCCCGAATATGAGGCTCAGATTTCGGGTGAAGATATCGATCTTCTGGGCTATGAGTATATTATCGCCGCGGGAACGCACGGCGGGGGACAGGTGCAGCTGCTTCCGGAACCGGGATCTGATATCAGAGGCGACAGGCTTTTGCAGAGATATGCCGATACAGAGAAAAAGTTTAATATTAAAATGACGATTCTTGACAGCTGCAGTCTTGGAATGTTTATGACTCAGTATGCCGCAGGCATGAAATATGCCGATCTTCTTATCAGCCAGGCTGCTGAAATAGCTACGGGCAGATATGTTCAAAGTGGCTTTTTCCTTCCGTTTTCGGATATGGATATAGATCTCTTTTCCGGAATTTACGGAACAAAAGGTATGCTTGACGCCGGATATTTCGATGGTAAATACTATGCGATAATGTCCTATTACTGGGGTCTTCCTTCACCCTACACCATGCCTGCAATGTGGTATAACCCCGGTGTGCTTTCAACGTATCAACAGGCGTCTCCTCACGAACTTGATGAACAGGGAGAATGGAACTGGGCATCCTTTGAGAAAATCTGCGAAGCGGTCCACGATACGTCATCTCCCGATTCAAAGGACCACGTATATGCCGTATCGGCGCTTAGCGAGCCGTTTCTTGAGCTTGCGGCAATGTATTCTAACAGCGCAAGAATAGTTACCATGGACGATAACGGCAGACTTTACTGCACACTTAATTCACCAAATACCATTGAGGCGCTTGAATTTATAAAGAGTCTTGAGGACAGAAAGCTCATCGGCAACAGAAGAAACGCCGATAATCAGGATGTAACCGAGTTTGTTGAAGACAGAAACGCTTTCTTCCTTCAGTATACCCATTCAGGACTCAGCTCCGAAGATCCTAACAATCTTGCCAACAGAATGGATGACGCATATGAATGGACGCTCTTCCCCACTGGACCGAGTTACGATCCGTCTATGTCAAGAACGGCGTATTCATTCCATTCAAGGTTCTATTTTGCCCCTGTCAACTCCGATCCCGAGGTTCATACGCTCGTTCTTCCGTATCTGTTCCAGCCGCTGCCCGGCGAAACTACAGAAACATGGCAGGACGTTCTTGAAAGAAACAATTTCTTTACACAGGAGTCTTTTGATATCTACTGCAAGATAAGAGACGAGGCGTTCTATGACTATACTCCGTATATCCCGTATAATGAGATGAATTCCGTTCTTTCAAAAGTAACTACCGGCGCGTCAGTGGCATCAGAAGCGTTAAGCAGCATAGAAACGGTAATTCAGGCATCTCTTGACAACCTTTACAATAACTATCTTGACTGAAAGAATATAGAAACAGCTGAAATGGAGGATTATTATGTTTTGCAATTCATGCGGAGCCGAGCTTGAGCCCGGCGTCAAATTCTGTCCTGCCTGCGGTGCGAAAACGGAGGCTGCGCAGGAGCAGACACAGGAACCCGTGACGGTAAACGAAGATTTTTCGAAGACCGACGCAAAAAAGAAAAAAACTGTCGTCACCCTTGCTGTCATCGCGTGTGTTCTGACAGTTATTACGGCAATACTCAACTTCTTTTCAGGATATTTCGGCAGCAGTGCCGGTGCATATCCCGAGCCTTACTATTTCACAACATATTTGGCAAACGATTTCGCATATGTCCTTACCGATGTTATTGCTCCCGTAATAATCGCCGTTTTGTTCATCGTTTTCTGTAATCTTATAGATGTCCGATCAAATACGCGAAAAGCTCTGACAGGCGTGCCTATGGTGCTGACTTTTATTGACGGTGTTATCGCCTTTACGGTAACGTGTGTCGTGATTGCAAGAAATGCCGTTACATACGGCAGCGCAGAGGTATTCTTATTGAATATCGGCTATTTGATAAGAACGTCGTTTCTTCTTGCGTCGACAGCTCTTTTCGTTTTGTTCTATATTCTTGGAGCTGCCAATAAATTCGCGAAACCGCTAACTGGCAAGGTCCTGGCGGTCGTCCTTGGCGTCTGGGTCGAGCTGATCTCATTTATTTCAATGTTTTCGGAAATAATAAACGCAGCGATTCAGCCGCAGGAATTATTCGGCGTATATAAGCTGCTCGCTATTCCCGCAAGCATCACTTCTTTTTCCGCAGGTCTTATAACCGTTATTGCAATGATCATCTGTGCTTTCTGGTTCTCTTCCAGGGCAGAGATGTCCGCCTCCGTTAACGGAGAGGATACGCCTTCCGCAGGTTATGCCATACTTGGCTTCTTGATCCCGCTTGTCGGACTTATCCTCTATCTTTCCGCAAAAGATAAAACTCCTCTTAAAGCAAGATCGGCGGGCAGGGGAGCGCTGGCGGGCGTTGCGGTAAGTCTTGTCTTCTATATTCTTATTTCTGTAGTTCTGATCATTTTCTCATTCAAACTTTGATTCGGGATCTTATGTATATAATAAAGACCGCGGTAAATTACGCGGTCTTTTCAAATTCTTTTTATCATTTGTGCTGAAATCTAACTCAGCAAAACAGCCTGTCTATTTCTTCGGCTGCGTTCATTATTATTCCCGCTGTATCCGCTCCGGCAATAGCCAGTCCTTCAGCTTTGATAAAATGTGTTTCGGGTATGCCGTAAAAGCTTTTGGCAAGCGCCTCGATATATCCGAAACCGTAAGCGTTCGATGCGATATATCCTCCGGCGGTAGTAACGTAATACAACCTTTTTGCCTTGCAGAGACTTACGGGAATTCCTTCTTTCGAGTAAGCAAATGTTATTCCTACTACGTTTATCTGTTCAAAATACTGCTTTAATATCGACGGGAATGAAAGATCCCAGTAGGGGGCGGCTATTATAATGTTATCCGCTGAAGCAAATCTTTGTGCAGCAATAAAAATCGTATCGTTAAACTTGCCGGTCTCAATAAGTTCGTCGCGTTTTTTGAGAAAAGCTGCATCGACTTTCGGAAAGTCCATGCCTTCAAGTTTTTCCTCCGTTATTTCGCCTTCAAGCTTTTTCAGCAGATGCTCGGCAAGGATCCGTGTCCGTGAGTTATCCCTTACGCAGGCGTTTATAAATAAATTCATTTTAACCGAACAGATCGCACTTTATATCCGTAATAGCGTCAACGGGTATAAGCGTCCCGTCGTCCATTACAATGCGGTTTTCTTCCTCTCTGTATTTTTTTACCGTTCCCTCTGCATTAACGAATTCTCCGCCTTCTTTTTCTTTGTCTGCAACAAAATATGTGAATATCACGTGCGGTTTTTCGTCTTTATGCTTTATTATTTCTGTAAGCATTTCGGAAAGCCTGATTTTTTCATCTTCGTCTATATAAACTCGCGCATCCGTCACCCTCGCAGCTTCGTCAACTACAAGATCGTAACCTGTCAGCGATTCAAAAGGCATAAACTGCGCCGCGTAGCTCTCTTTGCCCAGCGGGGGATGAAGATCGGACCGACGGTGCGAAAGATTGATTATTTCATCGTATCTGCTGTCATTATCCATTCGTCTTTCCATCCCTTTTCAAAAAATCCTGTATATATAATAACAAAAAAAATAATTTTTGTCAAGAATAGCGCACTGTGCCTGATTTTCGGAAATAAACGTCGCCTGTATCAACCTGTATGCTGTAAGCCTTATAAACAACAGCAAGAATACTTCGATGGATTATAATGCGTTTTGCCTTTTTATGCCCGCGTTTGATGCGTAAAGGGGAATTGGAACGTATTATGACTTTGCCTCTGTCAACAGAATTCCCGCGAAGCCGTTAATAAGAAATTCTTTATCTTGTCACCTCTGCCTCTTGACAAAAAAGCTCTGTTGTGATATAATTAACAAGCACGGTAAGATTTCAGCGCAGCATTATTCAAATATACGGAGAGGTATCGAAGTGGTCATAACGGGGCTGACTCGAAAGCGGCTCGGTTTCGTCACTCGGTACAGCGCGAAAGCTTCGGTTTTCTCGCAAAAGCTCCGTTTTCCTGCGGTTTTCGCGGCTTTGGCTTGCAGGAAACAAACTGATCATCTGTCAGTTTTCTATCAAAGTTCGCACCAAAATTACATACGGAGAGGTATCGAAGAGGTCATAACGGGGCTGACTCGAAATCAGTTTGGGAGCAATCCCACATGGGTTCGAATCCCATCCTCTCCGCCAGACTTGAGTGGAAAGTGTCCGGAAATGGGCACTTTCCACTTTTTGCTCCGAGGGATTACCCGCCGTGCTCTTGTTTCCCGGCATTCAGGACGCTTTAATACCAAGGCCGGAAAGCATCGCGTCAGCCGAGGAAATCTTGGAACTGTACTCCAGATGGGCATAGATGTTTGCGGTCGTCGAAAAGTCGCTGTGGCCGAGCCATTCCTGAATCTGCTTCATGGGAACTCCGCTGGAGAGCATCAATGAAGCGCAGGAGTGCCGGAGGTCATGGAACCTGATTCTGCGTAATCCATGTTCGTCCAGGAATGCGCCGAAAGTTGAAGACACATACTCCGGCTTGATGAGGTCTCCGATTTCATTGACGCAGATATAATCCTCAAATTCCCGGTTATAGCATCGTC
>JAEEJO010000025.1 GCA_016281915.1 Clostridiales bacterium | reverse complement strand
GGGACCACAAAGGGCGTAGCTGAAAAGATCGCCGAAATAGAGAATGCCGATATTTACGAAATAAAAGCGGCGCAGGAATACACTTCGGCAGATCTTAACTGGAACGACAGCAGCAGCCGTTCCACAAAGGAGCAAAACGATCAGTCCTCTCGCCCCGAAATAGGCAGCGAACGCATATCTCTTGAAGGATATGAAACGATATATATCGGTTTTCCGATCTGGTGGGGCGAAGAGCCTCGCATTATGGATACTTTCGTTGAAAGCTATGATTTTGACGGCATAACTATGATACCGTTTTGCACATCTTCCAGCAGCGGTATCGGCAGAAGCGGAAAAAACCTTGAAGAGAACGCTAAAAGCGGTAATTGGCTTGACGGTAAGCGCTTCCCGGGAAGCGCTTCAGAATCAGACCTTGAATCGTGGATCGACGGATTAAAATAGTAAACAGGGGGACGGTAAAATGCAGGCAAAAAGAAAAAACATAATAAAAAAGACAGTAGACGCGCTGATGACCGTCCTTCTTCTCTGCCTTATGGCGTATCAGGTGACGGGGGAAACTCTTCACGAATGGGGCGGGATCGCAATGACGGTATTGCTGATCGTTCACCACATAATTAATTTCAAATGGTATAAATCGCTTTTCAAGGGCAAATACAACGCCTACCGCTTCGTATCTGTCGTAGTGAACACGCTGCTTCTCGCATCGATCGCACTTACGGCGCTTTGCGGTATGGCAATGAGCTCTCACGCGGTGCCGTTCCTTTACGGAATGCTCCCTATTTCTTTTGCGCGGCGTTTTCATCTTGCGCTGTCATTCTGGTCGTTTATCCTGATGGGACTCCATCTCGGACTTCATATCCCTGCGATGACGGCGGGCATAAAATGGAACGATGGAATAAAAACCGCAGTCGCGGCTGTTTTTGCGGTGATTTCCGGCGTTGGGTTTTGGCTTTTTGTCAAAAATTCCATTCCCGATTACATATTCTTCCGCACGCCTTTCGCATTCCTTGATTATGATAAAGCGGCAGCGCTCGTTTTTCTTGAAAACCTTGCGATTCTGATCGCCTTTGCGTTTATCGGCGCAGAGACAGCTTCGATAATCAAATGGATAAGCATCAAAAGCGAAGAGAAAAAAACGCAGGCGCTTACCTCCCTCTGTCTTGTGCTTCTGTCACTTTTGATCGGCGCTGCGCTGATAATATGTACTGTCGGCAAACCCGAAACCTCGCTGTCGTGGAACGATCCTGTTTCGCAGACTCAAACGAACGAGAGCGCGGCGCCGGAAGATACTTCGTCAACCACGGCGGAAGTGAAACCGAATATCGAACAGGACAGCGACAATGACGGATTCATACTCCTTGACGGCGGAACGTTTATGATGGGCAGTCCGGAGAGCGAGAACTGGCGCATTGACGATGAAACCCTGCACGAAGTGACCGTTTCGGCGTTCTATATCGACCCGTATGAAACAACTCAAAAAGAATATTCCCGCATTATGGGAAACAACCCGAGTTCCTTTACAGGTGAAGATCTTCCTGTAGAGAGCGTTTCGTGGCTTGATGCGATCCTTTATGCCAACGCAAAAAGCGCCGCCGCCGGACTGACACCGTGTTATACCGTCGGCGAGGGCGGCGTGACGTGGGACCGCTCGGCAAACGGATACCGCCTGCCGACAGAAGCGGAATGGGAATACGCCTGCAGAAACGGCACGCTAACTCCGTTCAATACGGAAAAATCGCTCGACGCGGACGAAGCAAATTTCTACGGTCACTATCCGTATGAGATCGAGGAAAACTACTTTAATGACTCTGTCCTTGAAGCACGTCCGGGCGTTTACAGGCAGACTACCGTCGCCGTCGGTAGTTTTTATGAAAGCGCCTGGGGGCTTTACGATATGCACGGAAACGTAAACGAATGGTGTTGGGATTACTACGGCGCATATGACGAAAGCAACACGGTCGATCCTGTTGGAACACTGTCAGGTACGCGCCACGTTTATCGCGGAGGAGGATGGAACGACTTCGGCAAGAATATGCGCTCGGCATATCGCGCGGCGGGACAATCGGATTTGAAATCCGCGAACCTCGGCATAAGACTTGTGCGCAACGCCGTCGGAATCGCTCAGACCGTCACTGCGGCGGAGCGATTCAATACCGTCTCTTCCGGTGGCAAAACTTTGATCGTTTTCTTCTCGTGGGGCGGCAATACCCGCGGTATTGCGCATGAAATCGAAAAGCAGTCCGGCGCAGATCTGTTTGAGATAACGCTAGTTCATCCTTATTCCTCAAGCTATAATACCGTACTTATGGAAGCACAGGAGGATCAGCATAAACAGGCGCGACCGGAAATCAAAGATATGCCTGCAAACATCGACGGATACGACACGATCCTTCTAGGTTACCCAAACTGGTGGGCATCGATCCCGATGCCTATCGCAACATTTCTGGAAAGCTACGATTTTTCGGGTAAGACGATAGTTCCGTTCTGTTCGCACGGAGGCGGCAGATTCGGACAAAGTCTTACTGCAATTGCAAAGCTTGCGCCGAACGCGGTTTTGGGCGAAGGTCTGTCAGTGCATTATTCTGGAGGCTCCTCTCTTGGTGATGATGTTTCCGAATGGCTCGATGAAAACGGTATCGAAAGAAAGTGAGATCAAGATGAAAATCATTGTTTTAATGAGCAGTCCAAATAAGAACGGGTCTACAAGTATTCTTGTCGATTCGTTCGTTCGGGGAGCGACGGATGCCGGACATACCTGTGAGGTTATAGACGTTTGTCACGCAAATGTTCATCCCTGTATAGGATGCGTGCGGTGCGGTTATGAAGGCCCCTGCGTTCAGAAAGACGATGTGGAAACGATTCGCGGAAAGCTGCTCGACTCCGATATGGTCGTTTTCGCAACGCCGCTTTACTACTACGGTATGACAGCTCAGCTGAAAGCCGTTGTCGACCGTTTCTGCGCTTATAACGGCAGCCTCAACCTCAAACATCTGAAATCCGCGCTGCTGTCCGTAGCATGGAATGCTGACGACTGGACTTTCGACGCGCTGACAGCGCACTATAAAACACTTGTCCGTTATATTAATTTCGAGGATAAGGGAACGGTTCTCGGCGCCGGATGCGGAACGCCTTCCATGACGAAAAGAAGCCCTTACCCTGAAAAAGCGTATAAACTCGGAAAGAGCTTGTAAGAAAGGCAATAAAATGAAGAAAAAACTGTATTTTGCAATCATTTTCCTTCTGGCTGCGCTCGTATTCCTCAGCGCGTGCGAAAAAAACATCGATAAACCTGACGATACGGACAACAACACTGCGGCATCTTCTGATGATACACCCGAATCACCTGCACTCACAGAAGAAAACCTGACAGAGTCACAGAATGATTCGTCAGAAGCGGATGATACCGACAAACCGACCGTGTTTTTTACTTCGGATATCTCGCCGGAAGGTCTTGTAAAGATATATAATGCGCTTAATTTTACACCCACG
>JAEEJO010000024.1 GCA_016281915.1 Clostridiales bacterium | reverse complement strand
TCCCGTTGTAGACAACGAAAACAGACTCGTCGGAATAGTAACCATCGACGACGCTATCGACGTCATCCAGGAAGAGAACACGGAAGATATCGAAAAAATGGCGGCTATCACGCCTACCGATAAAACGTATATGAAAACCGGTATTCTGGAAACGTGGTTCAAACGTATTCCGTGGCTTTTGCTTCTTATGATCTCCGCAACGTTTACGGGACGCATAATCACGTCGTTTGAAGAGGCTCTTGCAGCGAATATCGCGCTTTCGGCGTTTATCCCGATGCTTATGGATACGGGCGGTAACGCCGGTTCGCAGGCTTCGGTATCGATAATCCGCGGACTTGCCTTAAACGAAATAGAATTTCGGGATATTTTTAAGATCTGGGTAAAAGAGCTCGTTGTTGCGCTGCTTTGCGGACTTGTTCTGGGAGCTGCAAACTTCGGCAAGATCATGCTTCTTGGCGAAACGGGCGGAGACGTTGCAACCGCAGCGGTCGTATGCCTTACGCTCGTTGTAACGATAATTATCGCAAAATTTGTGGGCTGTACCCTGCCGCTGCTTGCAAAACGCATCGGTTTTGACCCCGCGGTAATGGCAAGCCCGTTTATCACCACCATAGTCGACGCGCTATCGCTGCTCGTATACTTCAATATCGCAACGGCGATGCTGCATATGGGGTAATGACTATTCCTGAAGGCGTAGGGCGAAGAACGAGTGCGCGCCGTTCATGGCCCCGCCAATTTATAAAAAGCTGAGAATATTATTATTCTCAGCTTTTTTTATTTATGATCTGCGGCTTTGCGTGAACTGTGCGCAAGGGAGCGCTGATCCCGGCCTCCGTCTTGCGAATTAAAATTCCGCAGTCCGCATTGATTCCGCACTTCGTATTATCGTTTCCGCCGCTTTTTCATCGTTTTCATCAACGGAGAGGTCGAAAGCGGGCTCTTTATCGTATGCGTTTCCGACACGGATAGTGAAAATCTTTTCGCCAAGGACCGTTTGCATAAGGTAAACGTCGTCTTCGTCTATTTCCGAGGCGGTCAGGATCACTATCAGTCCCGCGTCGGTCAGGATATTTGCGGTTTCGGCAAGACGGCGGATATGTTCGTCGCGCTCGTCCCTGTCCTCGCTGCGTCCCGTTTTGATATCGGCGTCAACGCCGTATAAAACGTTGCCTATGCCGAGATAATAAACGGATCTTCCGTTTGCAAAAAGCGATTTTTCAAGCTCGCGGGCAACGGTTTTTCTGTCCGAATTTTTACTTCCGGTGATCATGATAACGAACGGTTTCTGCCCGAAACGCTCCATTCTTTCCGTCAGCGAAACGCCGCCTTTTTCCCATCGGAAATTGCGCCTCAGAACGTTTTGGCGTATCTTTTCGTCGCCCGGAACGCCCGTTATTATTCCTCCGCCGGAAATCTCGTATCCGTCAACTATAACAAATCTTCCCGTTCCCGAAAGATCGGACGATATATCGAAAGAAATCGGTCTTTCGAGCGTAAGGGTGCATTTTGCCACTTCGTTTTTTTCGACCTTCGGCTTCGCCGCTTTTTCAAGAGATGAGGCGTTGAGAACGTATTCCGTTTTTTCAAGACGCATCGGCACTTTTGCCGATCCGGTTTTGAGATAATACCGTTTTCCTTCGCTTAAAGCGTCCTTTCCGAGCCAGAAAAGCGAAACCTCTATCCTCGACGCCGTTACGGGCGGCTTTTCGTCTGTTTTAACGGCAAGATCGCCGCGTCTGACGTATATCTGCTCCGTCATCGTAATTCCCGTAGAATAACCGGACGTTACGGCAGTCCTTCTGGGTCTGTTGAACTCTTCTATCGACGCTACCGTCGTTTTTTTGCCCGACGGGTAAAACATAATGCCGTCGCCTACGCGCAGCGTGCCGGACTCAACGGTCCCGGCTATTATCCGTCTTTCGTCGCCCGAAGACGTGAATTTGTAAACGTCCTGCACGGGCATGCGGAAGGGCAGATCGTCGGGCGGAAGCTCTTCGTTGAAAGCGTCGAGCTGTTCAAGAACGGTTATGCCCGAATACCACGGCATATTCTCCGATCTTACCGCAATATTGTCGCCCATGGCGGCGCTTACGGGAATGAATGAAGTGGGCGTAACTCCCGCCGCGGCAAGAAACTCGGAATATTCCTTTACTACGGAGTTAAAAACATCTTCGGAATATCCCACAATGTCAAGCTTGTTTACAAGAACGGAAACCTGCTTTATGCCGAGCATCGAAAGGATATATCCGTGACGTCTTGAGTTTTCGCGGACGCCCTCGTGAGCGTCTATAACAAGCAGAGCCGCTTCGGCGCGCGACGCCCCGGTTATCATGTTTTTGAGAAATTCTATATGCCCCGGCGCGTCAAGGATAATATATTCGCGTTTTTCTGTTCTGAAAAAACAGCGGGCTATATCTATAGTTATTCCCTGCGCCCTTTCGTCCTTGAGCGCGTCAAGAAGAAACGCGTATTCGAAAGGCTTTGAATTTCTTCTGCACATTTCCTTTATCTGCTCAAGCTTTCCCTGAGGCAGAGACCCCGTATCGGCAAGAAGACGTCCTATAACGGTGCTTTTACCGTGGTCAACGTGACCGACGATAACTATATTCATATCTTTTTTACATGTATCCATCTTTGCGAAGTTCCTCCAGCCCGCCGCCGTCTTCCTTATCCTGAGCGCGGCCCGATCTTTCGGCGATATTCGCGAATTTGCCGCTTCTCAGTTCTTCTATTATTCCGTCAAGGTCTTTCGCGTCGCTTTCAACGGGGTTAGTGCAGGGCCAGCAGCCGAGAGAACGGTATCTTTTTCCGTTGCCCTGATCAAAATAAAGAGATACTACCGGCACGCCTTCACGGCGGATATATTCCCATACGTCAAGCTCCGTCCAGTCAAGAAGCGGATGTATGCGTATGTGAGTGCCGGGAGCGAAATCTGTTTTATACTGTCCCCAGAATTCCGGAGGCTGATCGCCTATATCCCAGTCGTTGTTTTTGTCTCTCGGCGAAAAATAACGCTCTTTTGAACGGCTGCCCTCTTCATCCGCGCGGATGCCTACTATAACGCCGGTGTAAGGCTCCGTATTTCCGTCCGTTTCATATCTGCCCGTTACGTGGTTGAGCCTGTATCTTGGCCATTCCCCCGAAAGAGTGTGCCGCAGCGCCTCGGTTTTGAGATTTCTGCAGCATTCTATTCTCGTTGCGTTGCCGTCGGGAAAGGCAATCTTTTTATCGAGCGCTTCGCGGTTCTCGCCGTAGATCATATCGAGCTTCCACTCTTTTGCGAGCCTGTCCCGGTATTCTATCATTTCCGGTATTTTGTAATGCGTGTCTATATGCACGAGAGGAAAAGGAACGTGACCGTAAAACGCTTTTCTTGCAAGACATAAAAGAACGGTCGAGTCTTTGCCTATGGACCAGAGCATACAGAGACTTTTGAACTGACTGTATGCCTCGCGCAGTATATGTATGCTTCTGTTTTCAAGTCTGTCTAAATGGTCCATATGTTCTCCTTTCTGTTTACGATCAAAAATCCTTTTGCGTTGAGCGTGTCTTTGCGGTTATAGCGCATGGGCGAAAGATCGCACTGCAAAAAAACTCCGCCTGCGCATTCCGCCACCGCCTGCATTGCGCACGTATCCCACTCATAGGAATTTGCAAACCTGTAATAACAGTCCGCTTTTCCCTCCGCGATAAAACAGCCCTTTATGCTGCTTCCGCACTGAACGGTCTTTTCGATCCTGTCTTTATATTTTTCGGCGATCGCCTTCGTTTTTTCGTCAAGAAAAGACCGAGAACATAAAAACGTCAGTTTTTCCGTTTTGTCTGAAACACTTATGCGCGTTTCGGGGTCAAATATCTTAACTGACCCGTCCGCCTTTCCCGCAAACGCGCCTCTTCCGTTAAAGGCGTAGTATATCTCACCCGTTACGGGGATATAAACTGCTCCGCCTATGGCTCTGCCGCAGTGCGCAAGCCCTATATTTACGGTAAATTCTCCGTTTCTCGAAACGAATTCCTTTGTTCCGTCAAGGGGATCGATAATAAAACAGCAGTCGTTTTCAAGCCGTTTTTTGTTGTCGGCAGTCTCCTCGGAAAGGCGTGCAAAATCGGGAAATTCTTTCGCGAGCGTTTCGTTTATATATCTGTCCGCAGCCTTGTCTGCGTCGGTGAGAGGCGAACTATCCGATTTATATTCGACCGAAAAGCCTGTGTTATATATCTCGAGTATCCTTTTCCCCGCCTCAACAGCCGTATTTACCATCACTTCCGTCACGTGATCGGCGTTTTGCAGAAAATCATGATATGCAAAAACCTTTTTCGCACATTCTTCAACGGTCATTTCGTCCGTTTTCAGCAGAATATCCGGATATTCCGGAGCTTCGTAAGGCGACGAAACGCCCGTAAACTCTTTTATTTCGCCTGCGGCGGCTTTTTTATAAAGACCCTTCGGGTCTCTTTTTGCGCAAACGTCAAGCGGAGCGTCGACGTATATCTCAACAAATGCGGCATACGGTGAGATGATTTTTCTTGCGTTTTCTCGCTGATTTTCTTTCGGACTTATCGCGCTTACAAGCACCGTAAGCCCCGCCCGCGCCATGAGAGACGCCGTTTCGGCAATACGTCTTATATTCTCGTTTCTGTCTTCTTCAGAAAACCCGAGATCTGAATTGAGTCCGAACCGAAGATTGTCACCGTCGAGAATAAACGTTTTTATCCCCGCGGCGTAAAGCATTTTTTCCGTTTCGCAGGCAACCGTGGACTTGCCTGAACCCGAAAGGCCGGTAAACCATAAAACGCAGCCGTGCTGCCCCATCAGTTCTGCACGCCGGTCCTGTGTGATAACGCTTTTATGGTAAGTTATGTTTTTCATAAGATGAAACTCCGAAGATGCGGTATAATATCTGATTATACTATTCGTATTCAAAAAAATCAAGCCCGTAGGCGCGTTTGTTGCGGTTTTATTCAAAAAAATGCCGAAAAATTCAAAATCCGTATTGAAAATGACATTAAAATATGGTAATATGATAAAAATCGGAAAGAGAGAAACAGATATGACCGTTACAGTTATCGGAAGAGGACACTCGGGCACCCGCTCAATATCGCATACGCTTTCGGCAAGCGGATTTTTTATGGGCGAGCCCCTTAACGTTTCGGGAGACCTTCTTCCCCCCGAAAAAATGTATGACGCGTGCCGCGTTTTTGCAAGATACGTTGAATATAAGGGAAACATGGAATGGGATTTTTCAAAAGTCCTTTCAATGGACCCCACGCAGGAATTTACAACTCTTATTGAAGAATATCTTCATACCGTGCTTGAAAGCAAAAACGAGCTGAAGGGCTGGAAGATACCCGAAACCACGCTCGTTTATCCGTGGATAGTGAAAATGTTTCCGGATATAAAATACATACACTGGGTAAGAGACCCGAGAGACTGCATTTTAGGCGGACATATTACCGACGACCTTTCGGTTTTCGGCATAAAATACGATAAGACCGACGACGTGCGCTTCAACCGCGCTGTGAGCTGGAAATATCAGCGCGAAATAATGAAAGCCACACCCGACCCCGAAAACGTTATTTCCGTCCGCTTTGAGGATATGGTCTTTTCACAGGAAAAAACGCTTGAACGTCTTTCGGACTTTCTCGGAGTTCCTCTTGCGAAAATAGAAATGCGCCCCGACTCGGTAGGAAGATACAAAACCGACGAAGGAACGCATATGTTCGATTTTTTTGAGGACGACCTGAAAGAGTGCGGATACGAAAACGAATAATAAAAAGCGGCGAAGACGGTTTTCTTCGCCGCTTCCGCGTTTAAGCTTATATTTATCCCGCCATAACGTCGGGAACGAAGTTTGTATTTACGATGATACGGTGTCCTCTTGCATCGTCAAACTTCAGACATACGTATATTTCAATCCGCTTTTCTCCCGTCGCCGGCGTCCAGGACGACTGATCCAGCCATTTAAGGTTGCTTTTATCGCAGTTTTCAAGATGGTCGGTAACGTTGTTGTCGCCGAGAGTAAAAGCTAAATAATAAATGTCCGCAAAGCGGGGATGAAGCTTTTCCAGTTCTTCGGGAGCGCAGCCGTAATCGCCGAATTCGCTTTGCCGTATCTCAAGACCGGATACGGCGTGTGTATAACCGTTAAGATCGTGGGCGCAAACCTTTTCTTCACAAAAAAGTCCCCAACAGAATATGCAGTCGTAGCCGTAATACTCAAAATAGTCGGCTGCGTAAGCTGCGTTATTTTTATAATGCTCCGATAAAGACGAGAGCTCGTCCATAATGGCGGTATCCCGGTTTTCCCATGCGGTCATGAACGCTGCGATGATCTCTTCATCGCTCATTGAGGAGTAATCGGTATTGTTTTCAACCGTCTGCCCGTTCTCTTTATTTCCGGAATGCCCGGAGTTTTCGGGCTGATTTTTATCGCATCCGAAAAGGAACAAAACGGAGAAAACGGCAAGAAGAAGCAATGCGATCTTTAATTTGTTAAAATAATTACGCTTCATTTTTGACCCTTCCTTATTCTCTGTTTTGACATCATGTGTTTAATACATATTTACTATATAATAATTACTCATATAATAAATATTTTTTTCGCTGATTGAGCCATAAGAGGATCCCTGCATATTATGGTCTGCAAAGCGAAGTTTGCCGGTCGATGAATTATAACCTACACAGATATACACGTGACCTCCTCCGTTGACAAATAATAAGTCGCCGGTTGTCATTGCAGAGCAACTGTATGTTCCTGTTGAGCTGGCATAATGTTGAGATCCATAAGAATTATTAACAATATTTGTTCTTAACGAAGTATAACTCCAATCATAAGCATAAGCGTCATTATTTCGACAGGTGTGGTTAGGATTGAATGACGTGCATGTGCAAACTGTAGATGATTTTGTGTAGTACCAAAGATTCGAACCCGATGTTTTTTGTGCTAATCCACCATAGGCCAAACATTGAGACACAAAATTAGCACAATCATTTGCGCCTAAATGTATGTAGTTTTTGTAATTGGGAACCCCATAGTATGTCAGCGCGTAAGATGCCGCTTGACTGGGATTATATGCTGTAATGGCGCGATCATTATTAGTTGAGCTTTTATTTGCCGTAGTCGTATTATAGTTCGAATCGGCTATTATCTCTCTTAAATCAAGATCGTCGGGATACAATAATCCTTTTGCTACAATACCATTCTCGTCAACTATTGAACCTGTAATATTAGTATCGCTATAAGCATCATTGCTCAGGAAATACGCTCCGTTGATTTGCGTAAATTCCAACCTATGCGTGATTCCAACATCTGTTACGATTGTACCGCCCTTTTCGGTGAATTTGATTATTTCGTTAACAGTAACAAATAGTTTGGCAGCTTCGGTATACTGCTCAAAAAAACAGCAACGATAATCAAGAGTGCAATTTTTATAGTATTCAAGCCCGCTGCCAAGAACGAAGTATCTTTGAAGCTCGTAAATTCTTTCGTTTTCTCTTGTTACAAGGTGCTTAGCTATTTTATCCTTGACATTGTTGTCTTTTGCAATTAGTGTATTTACGCTATTGTCAAGAGAAAATGCATCAGTAAGGGATTGCCTCCTTGCGCTGAAATAGAATTGTATGATTTCCGAAACATCTGCAGAAATATCCGTATCTGTTAGCAAATTTTGGATTTCAATGCAGTTATTGGCGGTCTAAGCTATTTTGGTTTCAGCGATGGCCGAAATTGAGGTAATTGATACCACAAGGCATAGTGTGATGAGAAAAGCCGAAATTTTTTTGAATGAATTCGTTGATTATTACCTCCAATATATAATTCCTCTGTTTATACTATATCATAATTCAAACAAAATGTCAACTATTTTTTTATAATTTTATATAAATTAACCAAAAAACACATTCCTTATGAAACAAAGAATAATTAAAACCCGGTGCAAATAAACACCGGGTTTTTGAGCGATATGTGTCTGAAAGGGAGGACGGTATCCGTCATTGTGATAAAGCCCGCAGATCGGAACGTTTATTTATCGTTTGCGGCTTCTTATGCTTTGATTTTTTTACGCGGCAAAATCGCGGCGCCGTTTACTTTATTCCCGGTTTTTGCCGTAATTCCAGCTCTTTTATTATTTCGTATATCGCGTTTTCATCGCACGAAACGGTTATAAAGTCCGCGACCGCTTTAAGATTTTCAGAAGCGTTTGAAACGGCAAAGCCCACGTCGGCTTTTTTTATCATTTCAAGGTCATTGTCGTAGTTTCCCGCGGAAACGGCAAGATGTGAGGACGTCAGCCTTTTTATTTCGCAAAGCGCGCAGCCTTTCCCCGCCTCGAGCGCAAACATTTCAAGCCCTTCGCTCCAGCCTCGCGCAAACTTATATGACGGAAAAAGCCCCGGGATAAGAACGCTGAGCTTTTCGGTTTCATCGCGCGGCTGCATAAACATTATGTCATAAATGTTCTCGTTTACGTCAAGAAACGTTTTTTCCGAGATCTCGCTTGCGTGAGAAGAAAAAAGGAAGCTTTCGAAATGAATGCCGATATCGGAGTTTTTCGCGTAAGTCGCCGCTATTTTCAGCACGTCATCCTTCGCGCTTTCGGGAAGGGGGTATTTCGATACTGCCCCCCGTTTTTTACGATCGTATATCATCGAGCCGTTGAGAGTGATAAGATACGTGTTCGGAACGAAAATATCGGTGAATTTATCGAAATGTCTCGGCGGTCTGCCGGAGGCGACGGTGAAAAGTCCGCCGTTTTGCTGAAAATACCGTATCGCTTCCGCATTTTTCTCGCTTATTCTGCCCTCGCTGTCCGTCAGCGTGCCGTCCATATCCGTGGCAAGAAGAATCCCGTCAAATATACCCATAAAAAATCCTTTTTTGTTTGTTAAAAAAAGTATACCATATTATTTTGATTCCGTCAACAGTAAAAATCCCTGTCTTTTAAGGACAGGGATTTATATTTCAAAGCCTTTTTCAGTCTGTTATGCTGTTTTCCGCTTCGTCCGCACGACGGGAATATACGGTAAGACCGCCGCTCTGAGCGTCCGCAATCGATTCCTGAGCCTTTGCCATCTGCTCCTGAAGGGCGGGATCGTTCGGGTCGGGATTTCCGCTTGTTGCGGCGTTTATTATTCCTCCCATTATCTTTGCCATATCGGTAGTCGCTTTAAGATCGCGTTTCTGCGCTTTTGAAAGACCGAAGCTGAAAAGTCCGCGTTCCGAGTCGTGAATGCCGAAGATATAGTCTAGATGCTGCAGCGCATTGTCTGCGTAGTCCGTATCTTTTTCGGTTTTTCTGAAACAGAGCCTGATCTCGCGCCTGATATACGGATGTGGGCGAAGTCCCTTCTTTGCTGCGGCGTCGTTGAAGCCGAGAGGCTGAACGAGACGCAGGATAACGCCGTCTTCCTTAAACGTTTCCGCTCCGCCGTCGGAGGGCTTGTCGGTTTCCTTGTAATACTCGTAAGAAGCTATTTCATCGTAGCGGATAACTTCGCGGTTCACCTTGTTTTTCACGTTTCTGCGGTCAAATATGCTCAGCATGCCTGTATCGTCGCAGAATTCGATCGCAAACTCTTTTACCGTACTCGGATAAAGACTTGTTTTTTTGAAGCACTGTTCATGAATTCTGTTTCGCTTTGCCATAAAATCGATATGCTCGCGAACGGTTTCTTTGTCCATCTCGGAAAGTCTTACAAACTGACTGCATTTTCTTGCGCAGTCGCTGCAGACGTATTCCTTGTTTTTGATCTTGTCTCTGCGCATAACACCGCATTCCGCTCCGCACAGAGCGCATGTTTTTTTGCCGAACAGTTTGTCAAAAAGCCCCATTTTTTAGCTCCTTCGTTTATTTATTGTAATTAAATTATAGCATAGCGATAACCTTATGTCAATACGGTAAAGACGCTAATTTGCGGATTTTTGCATAAAAATTCCCTGCCGTAAGACAGGGAATATCAGGTGTTTTTTCAGACGGCGGCGTCGGTTATACATTTTTGGATAACCTGATTGAGTTCTTCCGGTCGGAATAAACTCATAACACAAATTTTTCGCCTTTGGTAATAAAAAATGTGTTTTCTTCGGGCAGATAAGATTCATATGCCGTGAATTCTTCAACATATATCAAATTATCGGCATGATCTTTAATTTCGGCAATGATATGCCATTCATAATCTGTATCAAAAGGGTATTCTCTGCAAATATCGTTAATATAGACTGTTTGTCCCTCAATTGAGGCCAATTCATATGTCTTAGGGACAGTCTGACCGTATTTCCGGTCGAACTCAGTGACGGTGTAAAAAACATTTAACCCGCTGTATTCCGGATTTTCAATCGTTAATCCTAAATCAAAAACAACAGTTCCGCCTGACAGTTCGGCATAGCATTGCGGACCGAAGAATTCCTCGATCTCTCCAAGGTAAAAATCAACATACAACGTATATTTTACTTTGGTTTTATCAGATGTTTGTGTCGATATCGAAACGGTCCCTTGCTCTGCAATCCGGTAATCGGTTCTGATATTGAATTCAAAATGGTCATAAAGCCCCCAGTTAACGTTGAAATCAACCGTTTCACCCAACCTGTCCAGCGCAAACTGATCAATATAGACAAGCTTCCCTGTCGGCGTAAGGTAACCGTATTCTATGCTTCCGTAACCTCTATGGTAATATTCCGGCATTTTTACAATCTTACCGCCTGTTATCACCTTTGCATCGGTGTCTGACATGAGTTGTATCGGCGAAAGCGTTGTTTCGTTGAGTTCAGTGTTGTTCGGATCAGAATGCTGCTGTAACCATTTTGACCATGCCTCTTCGTTTCTTTCCCCCAATTCAAGCTTCCCGGCAGGATATTCTTGCAGTTTTTTGTACGGATTGAATTCCTCCGAAGATTCGTCTTCATATTTATCTTCAGTTCCGACGCACGGATTCTCCGACTTTGATTCGGCTCCAGCAGAAGAAGCCTCGGGTTTATCAGTGTCTGTGACTTCTTCTGTATTTTCCGAACCCGAAACGATTGTCGTGGTGACTGTATTATCGAAATTTTCCTTATCAGATTGGCCGCATCCGCAAATAGAAATAATTATAAAAAAAGCGAGAAGCACATTAATCTTTTTTATTTGCATTTTTCCTCTTTTCTCAATCTACATACCTTATGCTGATGGCGTTATCAAGGGTTTGACAATACGTTTTATATGTGTTCTCAAGCGTGGTTACTGCTTGGTTATAACTAGTTGATCTTCCGGGATCACAGACTGTAAACGTGTATACGCCGTTTGTCATAGTGTAGCTTGTGAACAATAGGTAGTGAGTTGAAGTTCCGCTTTGAAAACAAACTACTACTCCACCGTCATAATTATCGATTTTTGATGCAATGACTGCCGCCTTTTGGTTTGTTGAATAAGAAGATGGAAATGTGTAGCTTTTAGATGTATATCCATAATAATTTGCACAGGTTGACCAATTGACATATACAGGTGAATCCGTAACAATGTAATAGTTTTTTCCTGCTAAAAACGAGGTACCAGTTGCCGTTGTCTTAGATGTATTGACAAGGGTCAGTGTAAACGGGTCTGTTATGGTGTTAGTTAAAGATACTCCCCTGTAATCATAGCTTCGTGAAACAGAATCTCCTCTGTTACGGTAAAGCATAGCTAAACATGTTAGTGCACACCCGGATCTCATAAAATTGTAGGAATTAGTTGAATAAAACGGTTTATCTGTAGAAATCGATGAGTTAGTTAACGAAGTGCTGGTAGTATAAAACAATGACGACAGATTGGTTGCTACCCAGGATCCGCCCGTTGCATTAGCATTCATTTGGCTATACCAAACAGGGCTGGAATTCGCCGATCTGTATATAACAGAATTATCTGCAAAAGATTCTGGTAAAGTGTTTTCACCTTTTGTTAAATATTTTTTGTTATATGTCGGTAAAGCACCTTTTGAATCTATACTAAAATCTTTGGGAATGATAACTGTTGTATAATAGCCTGAAAAAGATGCTTCA
This sequence comes from Clostridiales bacterium, assembly GCA_016281915.1. Taxonomy (GTDB): domain Bacteria; phylum Bacillota; class Clostridia; order Oscillospirales; family UBA644; genus HGM12619. The sequence continues at coordinate 6,880 of JAEEJO010000024.1, read as the reverse complement.
TCCTCATTTTTTGAGGGATCATATTTACAAGAATCGTCTATTATCATATAATCACAACATCCGATAATCTTGTTATTGAGTTCCATGAAAAAACTGGATTCGCCTACACAGAAAATAGAACCGTTTACAAATAAAGCAAAATTATATTTACTGTTAATATTTATAGGGAGAAAAGAAGGAGATTCCGAAAGCAATCCATTAAAAATAATGTCAACGTCATTCCATATAGTAAGATTAAAACAATCTATAACGTTTTCATCTGAATGTTTTTTTAATGATACGGAAAAATCATATTTCAGAGTGTCCAAATCAATGATCGGCATATATGATTCGTACAGAAGATAATTATGGGTAGATGCGGAAGAATCGGTAAGTTCATTCTCTGACAAAGCAGTATTGGAGATTTCACAGTATGATTCAACTCTATGTTTACTATAATGTATGGATTCTTTTTGAGTAATCATACCGAATTCAAACGGTAAATCATTCTCTTCATTGCTATATGAAAGGGTATAATCATCGTATTCGGTGCTCAATGGCAGATATGATATGTCGTTTATCTCATTCTGTATCAACATGTCTGTACAGCCTATTTCTTGAGCTGTAATTGGACAAAACATGGTAAAACAAACAGAACATGTAATTATAATGCCCATTAGCCCTTTAATAGTTTTATTGCGCAAAGTATTCATCCTTTCAGTAATCTGTATTCAGTTGATTGTGACAATGAATTTTTATTTCTCTTGATAGGTGATTTTGCAATGTTTTAATTTTTAGGCATATCACATATAATTGTCGGCAAGCATATCCTCGCATCTGCCTTATGTATAACTTACACATTTTAACGGATCATCAGATGGGGGGACTACAAAGTATAAAGTATAAAGTATTACTTTTCTGTCATCAAACATTGATGTTCAGACGGCGGCGTCGGTGATCGCGGTGAACGCCTTCGCGAATTTTTCCGCTTTTTCTTTTGCAAGTTCTCCCGTTTTGTCGCTTACCATAACGTAAAGCTTGACTTTCGGCTCGGTGCCAGAAGGACGGATAACGAGAACGCTGCCGTCTTCCATTGTATAATAAAGCACGTTTGACGGCGGCAGACCTTCTATTCCACCCATATAGTCTTTTCTTTCTGCAACGGCAACGCCCGCAAGCTCGTTTATCGGATTTTCCCTGAGCGCGGACATAAGCTTTTTCATTTTTTCAAGACCGTCAAAGCCGGGCATCTGAATATTTACTGTTTTTTCATAGTATGTGCCGAACTCCGCAAAGAGATCGCAGAGCGCGTCCCAGAGAGTATGTCCTTTTTCAGCGCAGTATGCCGCCGCTTCCGAAATAAGCAGGGACGCGAAAACGCTGTCTTTGTCGTGCGCGTAATCGCCCGCAAGGAAGCCGTAGCTTTCTTCAAAACCGAAAACGAAGGTGTGTTCGCCAGTCTTTTTGAAAAGATTCATCTTTTCGCCTATAAATTTGAAGCCTGTAAGAACGTTTACTATCGAAGCGCCGTATTTTTCGCAAATTTTAGTTGCAAGCTCGGTAGTAACTATCGTTTTTACCGCGCAGGCGTTTTCGGGCAGCGTGCCGAGCGCCTTTCTTGAACGGAGTATATAGTCGAGAAGCAGACAGCCTATCTGGTTGCCGGTGATTATCTTATACTCTCCGTCGTCCGAAACAAGTATTCCCATTCTGTCCGCGTCGGGGTCGGTGCCTATGATAAGATCTGCGTGATGCTCTTTTGCTATTTCAATGGCTCTTGTGAATCCTTCGGGGTTTTCGGGGTTGGGGGATTTGACCGTGGGGAAGTTTCCGTCAAGGACCATCTGCTCGGGCACGGTCACGATATTTGTAAAGCCCGCTCTCTTGAGCACTTCGGGCACAAGTCTGTAACCCGAACCGTGGAACGGAGTGTAAACTATGCACATATCGTGCTGCTTTTTGATAAGATCAGGGTCTATGCGCTGTTCGAGCACTTTTTCGAGATATCTGTTGTCGTATTCCTTGTCAAGGACCTTGATGACCTTTTTCGCCTCTTCAAAAGACACGGTCTTTACGCCTTCGAGCATATCTGTCTTTTTCATCTGAGCAAAAACAACGTCTGCGTGTTCGGGCGAAAGCTGAGCTCCGTCGTCCCAGTAAACCTTATAACCGTTATATTCCTTCGGATTGTGGGACGCCGTTATAACTATGCCCGCGATGCAGCAAAGGTCTGTTACGGCGAAAGAAAGCTCGGGAGTGGGACGGAGTTCGTCAAAAAGATAAACGTTTATCCCGTTTGCAACAAGCACGCATGCCGCCTGCTCGGCAAATTCGCGCGAAAAATTACGGCTGTCGTGAGCGATGACAACATGTGCGTCCTTAATATTTTTTGAATTTATAAGATCCGCAAGCGCCTGCGTTGCGTGACGGACCGTATATACGTTCATTCTTCTCGTGCCCGCGCCTATAGTTCCGCGAAGACCGCCCGTGCCGAACTCGAGAAGTCCCGCGAATCTGTCTTCAAGCTCCGCTTTATCCGTTACGGCTTCAAGCTCTTTTTTTGTGTTTTCATCAACGAACGGGCTGTCGATCCATGTTTTTACGTCCATTTTTTTGTCCTCCGTTATATTTATATGGTAAAGATTATATCTGAGAAAGCGCTTTTGCTATCTGATCGGGGCAGGATGTCGGTCTCGAGCCGCACGTTATGCCCGAAAACTTTTTGATTACCTCGTCTTTATCCATGCCAATAAGAATGCTTGATATTCCTTTAAGGTTTCCGTTGCATCCGCCGATTACTTCGACAGACTCTATTTTATTGTTGTCGTTTACGGTAATGTTTATCTCTCTTGAGCAGGTGCCTTTTGTTTTGTAGTTTACTGTTTTCATCAAATCACCTCATTTGTGGTATTTTACGTTGTTGTTTATCGTGAACGCCCTGTAGATCTGTTCGAGTAAAATTATGCGCATAAGCTGATGCGGAAAAGTCATTTTTGAAAATGAAAGCTTCAGATCCGCGCGCTCTTTCACTTCTTTATCGAGTCCGTCCGAGCCGCCGATAACAAACGTTATCTTCTGGGAAGTCTGCGCCGTTTTTTCGATGAATTTCGCAAGGTCCTCCGAGGACATGCCGTCCCCCTCAACACATAGCGCAACGGTTTTGCCCTTTATGTTTTTTATAAGGGCGTCCTTTTCCTTTTCCGGCGCGCTTTCGGGCGTTTCGATGATCTCAAGGTCGCAGAACCTCGAAAGGCGTTTTATATATTCCGCCGCGGCGTCTTTCAGATATTTTTCTTTAAGATTTCCCACGCAAACTATCCTTACGCCTATCATTTCGATCCTCCGGGATACTTATATATAATATGTTAGCACAAAATACGGAAAAAATCAAGTGATGCCGCAGTCTTTTTTTCGCAGTTTTGAAAATCCGCCGCAATTTCGCCGTCCGGGGCAAAAGTTTACAAATTATTTGCAGGTTTTTTCGCCGCGTCTATTGAGAAAGACGGTTTTTTGTGGTATAATTCATTTAACGCACCGTGAAAACTAAGGAGAAAACAATAAATGAAACTCGGGATCGTAGGTCTTCCCAACGTGGGAAAAAGCACTCTTTTCAACGCCATCACAAATACGAACGTAGATGCGGAAAATTATCCTTTCTGCACGATCGAGCCGAACGTCGGGGTAGTTGCCGTTCCCGATGAAAGGCTGGACGTACTCACAAAAATGTATGAGCCGCTCAAAACCACGCATGCTGTCATCGAGTTTGTGGATATAGCCGGTCTGGTTAAAGGCGCATCCCGCGGCGAAGGACTCGGAAACAAATTCCTTTCTCATATAAGGGAGGTCGACGCGATAGTCCACGTTGTCCGCTGCTTTGACGATGAAAACATAGTGCACGTTGACGGAAGCGTAGACCCCGTAAGAGATATAGAAACGATAAATCTCGAACTCGTTTACGCCGATATGGAAACGGCGGAAAAAATGTGCATTCGCGCCGAAAAAAACGCGAAGGGCGACAAGACGCTCGCAGCAGAGGCAAAGCTTTTCGAAAAAGCGAAGACGTTTCTCGAATCAGGCAGACCTCTTCATTCGATGGAGATGACGGACGATGAAAAAGCCGTTTTATCTGCGGGCAGCTTCCTTACCCTCAAGCCCGTTATCTATGCCGCAAACATGAGCGACGCGGATTTCGCGCAGAGAGAAACGAACGAATATTACATTTCCGTTAAAAAATACGCCGAAGCGGAGGGCTCGAAGATACTGCCCGTCTGCGCTAAGTTTGAAAAAGAGATATCCGAACTTTCGGAAGAGGAAAAACTTATCTTCCTTGAAGATATAGGCCTTGAAGAAAGCGGACTTTCAAGACTGATAAAAGTATCGTATTCAACTCTCGGTCTTATCAGCTACCTTACTGCGGGCCACGATGAGGTCCGCGCATGGACGATAACAAAAGGCACGAAAGCGCCTGCTGCTGCCGGAAAAATACACAGCGACTTCGAAAAAGGCTTTATCCGCGCCGAGGTAGTGGCTTTCAGCGATCTTGTCGCATGCGGTTCGATGAACGCCGCAAAGGAAAAGGGCCTTGTGAGAAGCGAAGGAAAAACGTATGAAATGAAAGACGGCGACGTTGTATTATTCAGATTTAATGTGTAACGAAAGGGCTTCAGATGAAAAATCTACTTTTTATAGGTAACAGTCTGATAAGAACAGGCATGATCCCCGAAAGTGCGGAAAAGCTTTTTAATGATAACGGCGCGGATATAAGCGTTTCGGTCTGCAGAAAGGACGGTTATACGCTTGCGCACCATGAGTCTGATTTTGAAAGCGGTGACTTTGCAAAAGAGCTTTCGGGCGCAGATATCGTTGTTTTGCAGGAATACGGTTCAGACTACTGTCCCACCCGTGATTCGGTCGAAAAGATAATGAAACGTCTGAAAAAAGACGCGGAAGTATATTATCTTCTTACGGAATGGGACGTGGACAGAAACAGAATAAACGAGCTTCGCGATCTGCCCGTTCGTTTTATTCCGGCAGGATATATCCATGAAAGACTGACAAAATGCAATATCGCGGATTACGACGATCTCCATTTTCCTGAAGACTACCATCCGTCCGAATTTTACGGCAGGATCGCCGCTGCTGCTGTCTTCCTTGCTGTTACGGGCGTATTTCCCGAAAAAACCGATGAAGAAGTTGCGGCGATAAAAGATATCATAATCGAAGAAAACGAAACACAGAATCACCTTGAGTCGGTTCTCGTCGTGGGCGGAGGCGGAAGAGAGCACGCGATCATAAAAAGCCTCATATGCTCAAGAAGGACGGGTCTTCTTTATGCTGCTCCCGGCAACGGAGGCACGGAGCTTGATTTTGTTAAAAACGTTCCACTGAAAGCAACTGACGTTGACGGCGTTGTGGCATTTGCGAAAGAAAACGCAATAGATTTCGTGGTAGTCGCCCCCGACGATCCCCTTATGCTTGGTATGGTCGACGCGCTCGAAAAAGAGGGCATAAAGGCTTTCGGTCCGAGGAAAAACGCAGCCATAATCGAAGGCAGCAAGGTTTTTTCTAAACAGCTGATGAAAAAATACGGCATCCCCACGGCGGATTTCGAGGTTTTTGACGACTATTCTGCCGCATGCGAATACGTTAAAAAGCACGGCGCGCCGATAGTTGTTAAAGCTGACGGACTTGCGCTTGGCAAGGGTGTTGTGGTTGCGCAGACCGTTGACGAGGCGCTGGAAGCGCTGAACGAAATAATGTGCAACAGAGTCTTCGGTGAGTCCGGCGCAAAAGTTGTTCTTGAAGACTGTCTTTACGGAAGAGAGATATCCGTTCTTGCATTCACCGACGGAAAAACTCTGCGCCCGATGATTTCTTCGCAGGACCATAAACGCGCGTACGACGGAAACAAGGGCCCGAACACGGGAGGTATGGGCACGCTCGCACCGAGCCCTGTTTATACTCGCGAGGTGGCGGAAGAGTGCATGAAAAATATATTCATTCCTACCGTAAATGCAATGAATGCGGAAGGAAGAACGTTCAAAGGCGTTTTGTATTTCGGGCTTATGCTCACAAAAGACGGGGTAAAGGTAATAGAATACAATTCCCGTTTCGGCGATCCCGAGACCCAGGTCGTCCTTCCTCTTCTTGACGGCGACCTGCTTGATATAATGGAAGCTGTTGCGGATGAAAAACTCGATTCCGTTGAGTTTTCGTGGATAGACGCCGCTGCGGTATGCGTTGTAATGGCTTCGGGCGGATATCCGAAAAAATACGAAAAGGGCTACGTTATATCCTTCGGCGAAAATATCACGTCAACCGTGTATCACGCGGGCACAGCGATAAGAGACGGCATGGTCGTTACTTCAGGCGGACGCGTTCTCGGCGTTACCGCCATCGGCGAAACGGTTGCCGAAGCCGCAGCGGATGCATATGCGGACGTAGCGAAGATCCGTTTCAAGGACTGCTTTTACAGAAAAGACATCGGCAAAGTGTGATCAGGCGCAAAAAACGAACAAAATATTATAATGTATAGAAGAAATGCATACGGACGCAGAAACGAAAGATGATATGACGTGTCGTATGCATTTTGATCTTTTTGTCTTGTCTGACGTTTTATCGGGTGTCGGCAACCACGAAGGGGCGCCGAATCAATGACGATCCTGCTAAAAAAGGTAGAAAATCGTGTTATCTTGCGCCGATATGAATGCAAAGAGCTTCGGAAAAACAGATTTCGGCAAAAAAAAGCAGAAAATAACTGAAAAAATCCTCAAAACCCTCTTGACAAAGGGGAGGAGGTGTGATATAATAGACAAGCTCCCGAAAAAAAAGGCAGCGAGAGAAGAGATCCGCAGGGATCCGGTTCACAGAAAGTTCACAAAAAAAGGTATTGACAAAGTGA
>JAEEJO010000023.1 GCA_016281915.1 Clostridiales bacterium | reverse complement strand
TCACTTTGTCAATACCTTTTTTTGTGAACTTTCTGTGAACCGGATCCCTGCGGATCTCTTCTCTCGCTGCCTTTTTTTTCGGGAGCTTGTCTATTATATCACACCTCCTCCCCTTTGTCAAGAGGGTTTTGAGGATTTTTTTTATTTTTTTTATTTATTTTTGATCAGACCTTAAACCAGCCGTGATCACGTGCATCTTCAAGCTTCTTATAGATCGATCTGAAAATCTCTTCAGATCCGTCTTTTATTCTTGACACTCTTTTTTCCGCCTGAGAAAAACATACCCCGTGCTGTATCCAGCTTCTGCCGTTGCGTTCCAGATTAAGAAGAAGCGGCTGTAGTCTGTCCATTGCAGCGGCGAATTTTGCTTCCGGAGTCTTTCCGTCCTCAAATTCAGTCCATAAAGAGGATATTTCACTTCTGAGAGGCTCATCGAGCTGAGAGAACAGTTTTTTGGCTGCCGCGTTTTCTCTTTCAGCTTTGTCCTCACCTGCTTTCGGATCGTAGCAGTATGTATCGCCCGCATATATCTCAACAAGATCATGGGCAAGACAAAGCTTTATGGTTTTGCCTTCGTCTATCGGTTCATTTGAGTATCTGCTGAGAAGAGGAACCATCATCGCCATATGCCACGAATGCTCCGCGTCATTTTCAGGTCTGTCCTCACCGAGTATGTATGTCTGCCGGTATACGGTTTTGAGTTTGTCTATCTCAACTATAAATATGAATATCTTTTCGAGGTTATCTTCCATAATTATCGGCTCCCGTTTACAGTTTTCTCATATTATACCATAAACGGAAGCCTAATTCAATATTTTCTTTTTACTTTTCAACATTGTTTTAATGTATATTTCCACCCCTTCTTTTCCCGACATATTCTTGAAACCGTTTCTGTTTCGCAAAGAAGGCTCAGGACCGTTCTTGCATCAGATCGAGAGATATGCGCGCATTTCGAAAAGTCTTCCGAAGTAAAAATATCAGGCAGTCCCTCGGGAACGATTTTAGAGTAATCTGAAGGGCATGAAAAAGTTTCTTCATAAAGCAGATCGGTCGGGATACGGTCAAGGCGTCTCGTTTCCGATTTTTTGCCGTATTTATTCAGTTTGAAATCTTTTATGTCCTCCGCGGCAATGACAGGAACTGCAAAACTGAAACCCGGTTCACGGATATACCCGCGAAGAGAATATAGCTCGACCATAGCGGAATAAATACTTTCGTGTTTTGGAGATTTTCTCGTCCCTGTTATTTCGCCTGTTTCCGCGTTTCTCCAGACAACGACACGTTCCTTTATGACGGGGCAGACCACTGTGACCGGCGCGACGGGAAGAAATTCGCGTATTTTTTCTTTGATGCGAAAAAGCTGCTGAGTCTGTATTTCAACTATTCCTTCTTCACCGACGATATCGGCGACGTATCTGCCGACTCTCAGTTCATGACGTTCGGTGTCCGGCTCATAATAGTTTTTAAGGACCGCGTGAAGAGTGCTTTCCGAATACGTGCCGATCCCGTTTGATGTCTTTCCGCTTTCTATAACTTCCCGAAGGGCGGCTCTGAACCTTTCGTTCATCATTTTTTTATTTTCCTCTTGATTTTTTTCAGGCGTTTCAATTGACATTAAAACTTATTTATGCTATAATTTATAAGGTAAGGTATTTATATATTCCGAACGGAAATATAAGAAGGTTTTGTTTATGGACAAAAAATTTTTTAAAGATATTCTTCTTATAATCGCATACAGCGTATTGCTTGTTGCGGTAATTATAAATATAGAATGGATACTCGGCGCGGCAGGATGGTTTCTTGGGCTGCTCTCACCGATATTCTTAGGTTTCGTTATTGCTTTTGTTCTCAACAGACCGTATATGTTCTTTGTCAGGATATATACCGAGCCTGTCAGAAAGAAGACGGGCAATAAGAATAAAAAGCAGAAGAAAGAACGTTCCGAGAAATCGAAGGCAAGGCTTTTGATGCTGAAAAAAGCCCTTGCTCTGCTGACTGTCTATATTCTGTTTATCGCCATCGTCGCTCTTCTTTTATCGCTTGTCATTCCTGAAATAACGAGCAGCGTTACACAGATCACCTCAAATTTCGAGCAATACAGCAAAAACCTCAACAAACTGCTTACCGATTTAGAAAAATGGCTTCCTTTTAATCTTTCTCTTTCCGCGCCGAAAGTTGACGGAGAACAGCTTACGGACGTGCTGGAAGTTGAAAGCGTACCGCTTTCGGACTATCTTTCTCAAAAGACCGCGGAGCTGTTTGAAACCCTGCCTGAAACGATCTCCGGCATGATTCCGGATCTTTTTGACTTCACAAAATCCGTAGCATCTTCTCTTATGAATGCTATTCTGGGTTTCGTAATGTCGGTATATATGCTTGCAAGCAAGGATTCGCTTATAAAGCAGCTGAAAAGAATATTCAATGCCTTTGCACCGAAAAAACTGGCTGACAAAACATATGAGGTTTTGCGGATAAGCAACGATATGTTCAGCAATTTCGTCACCGGAAGACTTTTAGAAGCATTTATTGTAGGAATTCTTTGCTTCCTTGGCATGACGGTATTTCAATTCCAGTATACTCTTCTTATTTCGGTCGTTGTCGGGGTCACGAACATCATACCGTTTTTCGGTCCTTTCATAGGCGCTATCCCTTCTATATTCCTGCTGCTTGTTGTCGATCCTATGCAGGCGGTATGGTTTACCGTTTTCATTATAGTTCTTCAACAGATAGACGGAAACCTTATCGGCCCGAAAATAGTCGGTGATTCGATCGGTATGCCCGCATGGTGGGTAATGGTTGCGATACTGATAGGCGGAGGAATCGCCGGAGTTCCGGGAATTTTATTCGGAGTGCCGATTATCGCGGTAATCTACAAGCTTCTCAGCAAGGCTGTTGCGGAAAGGCTGCAGAAAAAGCAGCTCCTAACGAAGGAGGCAGAAAAACAGGATGGATAAAAAACTGTTGAGAAGCATCCTTCTCGCCATAACTTTTGCCGTATTTCTTGTTGCGATCATACTTAACATTAACAAGATATCCGGAGTATTCTCGTTCATCTGGGGAATCGTTACTCCGATCGCCATAGGATTCTGCATAGCATTTTTGCTTAACAGGCCGTTCTGCTTTTTTGTACGGATTTTCGAAAAGCTCTTCAGAAAGGCAAAAAAGCCGCACCCGAAAGCCGTGAAGGCGTTGGCAACAATAACGGTATATATTGTCTTTCTCGCTATTGCGGCGCTTCTTTTCGGTTTGATAGTGCCTCAGCTTATTTCAAGCGTTGTAAATCTTTACAACAACAGAAACGTGTATATCGACAACTTCACCTCCATTGCCGAATGGCTGGAAAAAACTCTCGGGCTTAATATTTCAATTGCCGATTCCGTGCGGAAGTTTGTAATGGATTTACTTGAAAAGCTTCCCGAAAACTTTATCAAATCGATACCCGAGATCTTTGCAGCCGCAGGCGGCGTAGCTTCGACCGTAATAAACGTTCTGATGGGCTTTGCAATGTCTGTTTACATGCTTGCAAGCAAAGATCTGCTGCTCAAACAGTGCAGGCGTTGTCTATACGCTTTTGTTCCCGAAAAGGCAGCGGTAAAAACATCGGAAATAATGGGAATAGCATCGGACGTTTTCGGGGATTACCTCGGTCAGAGACTTCTTGACGCGTTGATAGTAGGCGTTTTGTGCTTTATCTGCATGACCGTAATAGGTCTGCCGTACGCAATACTGATCTCAACGATAATAGCAATCACAAACGTTATCCCGTTCTTCGGTCCGTTTATAGGAGCAATACCCTCCGCATTCATACTGCTTATAGGCAAGCCTATAAATGCGCTGTGGTTTATTATTATGATAATCGTTCTTCAGCAGTTAAACGAGCACCTCATCTCTCCGAGGCTGACTGTTCGCAAGACGGATATACCCATCTGGATCACTTTTGTTGCGCTGTTTATAGGCGGAGGGCTCGGAAGCCTTTTCGGAATGCTTGTTGCCGTACCTACTTCAAGTGTTATTTACAAGATCATCAAAGAAGCGGTATCGAAAAGAGCCGGTAAAGAAACAGAAGAAAAAGCGGAGCAGTAACCTGATAATAATTTAAGAAAAAAGCGGCATAAAGCCGCTTTTTTATTTTATAAGTCCGAGTGCGAGAATTACCATCTCGTCAAACGAGGTCTGACGTTCTGCAGATGAAAGTTCCATGCCCGTTTCAAGGTTATCTGATACCGTAAGTATGGACAGCGCCTTCTTACCGAGGCGCGCGGCAACGGAATACAAGGCTGCCGTTTCCATTTCTACGCCTAATATGCCCATTTTAGCCCATTTTTTATACGCTTCGGAATCATCATTGTAAAAACGGTCGCTTGTCAGAACAGACCCTACGGCGTATTTCATTTTTTCAGCCTCCGCAAGATCCGCAGCTTTTTTGAGAAGGGACCAGTCAGCAGTAGGCGCAAAGGTTCCGGGCAGGTCATACTGTGAGATAAAAGCGGAATCCGTAGAAGCGGAGAGCGCGATAACTATCTGACGAAGTGAGAGATTTTTTGTATACGCTCCCATTGAACCGATGCGGATAATGTTTTCAACGCCGAAAAAGGAGAACAGTTCATAACTGTATATTCCTATTGACGGCGCTCCCATGCCGCTTGCCATAATGGAGACCGGTTCTCCCTTATACGTTCCAGTATAGCCCTGAACTCCTCTTACGTTGTTTACAAGAACAGGATTTTCCAGGTATTTCTTAGCCATATATTCGCTTCTGAGAGGATCTCCCGGCATAAGAACTGTTTTTGCAAAAGGAACAGGCGGTGCGGGAATATGGGGAGTGCTTATATTAACTCTGTTTTCGCTCATTATTCTGCGTCCTTTTCTGTTTTTGCAGCCGCTGTCTCGTTTTCGGGCTGAGTTGTCGATTCTTCTTCGTTCGTTTTTTCTTCGGAAGCCGCTTCAGGCTGCGATGCCTCGATATCGGCTTTTGCTGCCTGCTCGGAAGTTACCTCTGCGGCGGTTTCGGCAGATGATTCTTCGGTATTACCACTTTTCTGTTCTGTCTCTTCTTCGCCGTTTTTGGCGTTTTCGACCGTTCCTTCGGTCACATCTTCGGGCAGAGCATCTAATTTATCATCGGAAGATGTTTCATTCTGCTTTTCATCTTCACCCTGAGGTTCTGCGGCAGCGTCAGTTTCATACGATTTCGATGTTTTTTCCTCATCCGTCAAATCGGCGTTTTCTGCAGTATCGCCTGCTTCGTCGGTTTTTTCTTTGGAAGAACCGTCATCAGAAACGACGTCATCAGACGTATAATCGTCTGTATCATCATCGTCATCGAATTCATATTCAAAATACGCTTCATTTTCTTCTTCATTGTTTCTGCGAACTCTCGATACCACAAGGTAAATGATTCCGCCGAGAGCCACAAGCGCGATAAGGATATAGATCGGAACGTCGCTTCTCATAAAATCATCGAATGAAAATGATTTCTGCGGAACAGGTTCGGGAAATACCGGAGTATCCGGGATTTCGGGAGTGTCATACATCTCAGGGTCTTCGGGCTGAGGATGCTCGGAAGAAGGGTCTGTTGTTTCCTCGCCGTTTTCTGGATTGGTTTCGGGTGATTCACCGTGTTCGGGGGTTGTTGTATCCGTAATATTGGGGTTTTCTGTCTGAGGAACAGTGAGATCGGTTTCGGAGGGGTTTTCTTCGGGGTTTTCTTCCGGTAAAACCTCGGAGGTTTGCTCTCCGTATTCTTCAGAGTTTTCGCTATCTTCGCGCGTGGACGGAATAAAGGGAAGATTTGGAATAATTCTTAAATCCTCGGGACGTATCTCTGAAGGAGCCGTCGGTGTGGTTTCAACGGGTTCGTCGGGATTTTCAGGTTCGAGGAGGACGAGCTGTTTAACGTATGTTCTGAGATTGTTTCTTGCTTTGTCTACCTCGTATTGCGTGGCATATTCGTTCTGGTAGACCTCAACAGCCGCCTCGTAAGGTTCAATAAGCGCTTCTACGGTTGCGCGATCGTATAATTCGTAATCATAAAGAAGCACGCCGTATGCCTGACTCAGATATCTGTAAAGAGACGTTTTATCGGCAGGCACAAATTCTTCGGCATAGTTCTGAGTAGCAAATGTGAGAGTATTGGTCTGGTTTCTGATCTCTTCAAGTGTTGCCGAGGGGTTATCGTAAACCGTTTTTGCATCGGTATAATAAGGCATGATCTTATCAACTGATGAAGCGGTATACATATAATAATTTCTGTATACTATATCATAAGCGGCATCTATCGCTGCAGCGAGAGCATCTCTTGCCTCCTTAAGCTCCATCTCGGGAGTGATCACAACTTCCGGTTCTTCAGGCTCGGGTGGTGTTTCTGGAAGGAGATATGCCGAGATATCGCAGTCTGATCTTGCAAGCTCGGTATAGGGATAGTAAATTGAATATGCAAGGTGATTTGCTTTGACCGTGGAGGTTGATTTGAGAAGATAGTCTGTTGTTACCTGCGTATGATTTCCGTTTTCGTCAACAGGACCGTTCCAGAGTATATCAAGATGGTACCATTTGCCGTCTATATTCACAAGATTCCAGACGTGTTCTTCAAGTTCGGTTGTTTCTTTTGAATAGCCGCGGACAAGAACGTTTTCAAAGCCGAGTTCGTCAAGGAAAAGAGACGTAAGACCGGCATATTCCTCGCAAACGCCTTTTCCGTCGCGAATAAACGCATAAGTGCTTTTTCTTTGCGTCAAGGACATGTCGTAGCTGAAACGTCCGTCAAGAATAAATTTATTGAGTTCGATGATCTGCTTTACGGCTGGAAGATCTCGCCATTGATCTGCGGCGGGACGGACATAGTTTTCAATGATATTGTTGATCTCGCCAACACCCTCGCCTACTACGAGAGCGACGTGAAGAAACAGTTCTGATACGTTGCCGGTTTCGGAATCATAGTTCATGCTGCAGCTTGCGCCGTATAGATAAACCTGCGTGGAGACGTATTTTCTGCCGAGGCTTGACGTTATCTCAAGAAAGACCTCTTCCATTATGGAGTTCAGTGTGTCCTGCGCTGAACTGATATCGGTTTCGGTAACATCGGAAAGCCTGAACGTATGGACGATAACATCTCTTTCGACAGGCTGAGCACTTTCCTGAACGACGATATTTCTTTTTATGTATGTGTTCGTTTTTTCGGAAAGAAGATCTGAGGTAGTGGCATTTTCGTAAAAATCAACTATCTCTTCAGTAGTTTTGACATCTATATAGACCGGTTCTTCGGTCATTTCAAATGTGAACTGCTCAATTTCCGCAAAGGCCTGCAGTGAAAAAGAACATATGATACATACAAAGACAGCCGCAAGAAATATTGATTTTAAAAGCTGGCGTCTGAGATCCGATATTCCGTGCATATATATTTCAACAACTCCTTAACTGAATTATTATATCATATATAATAATTATTACAATGTAAGAAATCTGAACAATTTGTAAAATCAGGTATAACATGTTTCTATGTTTTTTTAGACGGCAAAGACTCTGAAATGTTCCTAAAAAACCGCCGGTCATACGGCGGTTTTGATAAGCTTATCATTTATCTGCTTTTCCTTGCAGGAATTCCGTTTCTTTCCTCGATATCAACGATTACGGGGCGTTCGTTCGGGAAGCTGTTAGGCTGATGACAGATAAATTTAAGGTCGCCCTCAAACGTTCTGAAAATCATTCCGTGACCGCCGTCCTGCTCGAAAAGGAGGTCGGGAGAGTGCTTCCAGGGTCCTTTAATTCCGTTTTCGGAGCACATGACCGCCTCAAGATACCCATTTTCCGCAAAGCTCGACCAAATCATCGAAAGCTTGCCGTCAGACGATCTGAACATGAAAGGACCGTCTGTTACATAAGCGTCCTCTCTGATCGGTCTGACTTTCGGATGTTCGGATGCGGTGAGAATGTGGAACGGCTCGCCGACTGCCTTTTTAAGATCGGCAGACAGCTCGCATGCGTATATTTTACCGTTTTTTATCTGTACCCATTCGTGGCAGAAAACGATATACGGACGTCCGTTTTCCAGATAAAACGTACCGTCAAGGCAGACCCAGTCCTTAGGTGTGACAGGGCCTTCGCTGTGCATCGAAAAAGGACCTTCCGGACTTTCCGATCTGAGAATATATGTAGCGTTTACGGGATCGTTGAAGGTTACGAACATATAGTATGCGCCGTTATATTTATGAACCTCTGGCGCCCACATATGGGCATTCCATTCCCTGTCTTTCGGTGCGCTGAAGACCTCGCGGGGGTCGCTCCACGTTTCAAGGTCGCAGCTTGTATAAACGTCTATGCCGACAGCGGTTCCCCATGCTGTTGCGCCGCGGGTTCCGTAAAGATAGTATGTTCCGTTTTCGGCAAGAATAAACGGATCTCTGATATGAATATCTGTAAGCTTCATGTTACTGCCTCTTTTCAACGGTGTTTTTTCCGATCGCAGCATAAAATGCTATTCTGTCGCCCAGATACGGCAGGGCAAGGTCCGTTTTTTCGGAAACGAAGCTGCGCTCTATATTTTTGGTAGCTGCGGCTTCATGTCCTATAAGAGCCCACGCTGCGTCCTGAAGATTTGTGAATTCGGGAGACCTCTGCGCCATGCAGATAAAATTCTGTCTCGGAGTATTTATATCTTCGCCGCTTATCTGGAAAAAGCCGTATTTATCGCACAGCGAGCGCAGACGGCGAAGCTGATCGATAGTATTTCTTGACGGCATATACGTTATGGCATTAAAACCGGTGCGTTTAAGCCATGCAATAAGATCTTCAAGAAAATCGTCTTCGAATTTCTGAGCGCGTTTGTCGCCCGTAACACTGTTTGTTATATCTCCGAGATAAGGATATGCCATGATGGAGCCGGTTTCATTTGCGAGGCTGACTATCTTGCTGACGTCGGGGCATTCGTCTTCGTTTGCATCGATATAAAATCTTGTAACATCGCTTTTAAGAACGCCTAAAAGATCGTATTCATAGCATTTGTTTTCAGGATCGCAAAGGTACCCTTCAATTTTAGAAGAAACGTTGTATTTCAGACTGTTTTTAAGGAAATCAACGGTTTTTTCGCCTTTGCCGAATTTTTCAATGATCTTTTTGCTTACCGCAAAAAGTATATGACGTTCCGTTATGCTTCCGCCGTTTTTCAGCTCGGACAGAGGAACGATATCTTTATCAAAATCGACCGTGATTTCGAACGGAGCAAGAAGGGCGTTAAGATTATCGGTCATTTTTCTGTTGCGTTCATTTCTTGCGGCGGTAATGGGACGGAAATAATCCGCAACTTTTTTGAACTGAGTATGAGGTATGCCGTGAAGAGAGCAGTAAATAACCGAAAGCTGATCGGGATTATTGATCTTTTTGCCTTCAAACGGCGAGTTTTTCACACTTACGCGGCACTCTGCACCGCACGTCGACGCTACGCCGATATACTTTGTTGCCTCGACAAATTCCTCGCAGCCGCCTACGCTGTCGTGGTCCATAATTCCGACTGTTGAAAGACCTGCCATAAAGCCGAAATAAGCGGCGGCAGACGGTGAGTAAGGAGAGAAGGAAAACGTGGTATGGATATGGTTGTTGACATCGTTTTGTCCCTCCGCGGGAACTATCTCTCGGGATGATATCAATTTACCGAGCTCTTTTGCCGCCTCAAGCCTTTCCTCACGTACGGGGGAATTAAGACGGTTTTCCAATATTATTCTGTCCATCTGTGTATATCTCCTAAAAAAAACAACGAATCAGTTCGTCTTTTTTAATTCCGATAAAATATTTGCCGACATCCGTTTTTTCGAAAAGAGCGGTCAGCGCGCTCCTGCTGTGTTCTGTGCCGATAAGAGAAGAAATGAATTCTTCTTTCGGACGAAGAGAAAAGAAGTCCCCGAAAATATCCGCGGCGGTTATTATTCCGTCAGAGATATCGAGCCTGACCTCCACCATTCCGCAGGAAAGATATGCGGAGGATGAGAAGGAATACTTCTGTGAATCGCCGTAATTCCATTTCCACGTGCGGTATTTTGAATCGGCAAGAGCGTTTATATCTCTTACTTCATTTTCCATCAGGACCGAAGGGACGCAGTCGGGATTCTTCAAATAGCAGTCATATAATCTCTCCCTGAACCGCTTCACGTCGATACCGGATGAGGATGGCAAAAAATCGGAGATATTCGCTACACGTGAGCGAACGGAGCGGATAGCCTTCGACCTTATTTTTTCTTCGTTTACTCTCAGAACTTCAGCCATCATATCAAGATCGGACGAAAACAGAAGCGTTCCGTGATGCAGAATGCGGCCGTCCGAAATATGCTGCGCATTTCCGGATATTTTACAGCCGTTGACAAGAATGTCGTTCCTGCCTGAGAATTCTGTCTTCACACCGACAGATAAAAGGGCTTTTCTGATCGGGAAAACATATTTTTCGAAATCTATGCCTTCGTTTGCAGAAGAATTTGATATTACGGAATAATTGATATTTCCGAGGTCATGAAAAACGGCGCCGCCGCCGGTTATTCTGCGAACGACGGAGATGCCGTATTTTTCGATGGCTTCTTTGTTTATTTCCGCGAGCGTATTCTGGTTTCTGCCGATTATGACGGAGTTTTTATTCTGCCATAGCATCACGAAACAGTCACTTGTTTTTGAAAACAGGTATTCCTCGGCAGCAAGATTGAATTCGGGTTCAACGGAATCAAGAACGATAAGCCTTGTCATACAGAAGACTCATGCCTTGATTCGGCTATCATCATATCCTTTACCTTCATCAGGCGCGTTATGTTGCCTCTTTCGTTTTCATCAAGCTTCATTACTATGCTTTTGACAGTTACTTCGAGGTTGGGGATCATAACATGTTCAAGAGCGTTGACGCGACGTCTTGTTTTTTCTATCTCCGAAGCAAGGAGCTGAACGCTTTTTTCAGTTTCTGCAAGCTCGACGAGCTGAGGTAATATGTTTGAAAGCGCACCTACGGCAACGTCAAGCTCGGCTGTTGTAGTAACAAAACCGTATGAGTAAATATCGGAATCGCTGCCCGTCATTGAATACTCAAACCTGGGCACGATAACGCTCATGATGTTTTTTGTATCGTTTTCAAGCGTAACTTCCTGCTTTGGACAAATAAGAGCCTCTTCCACTGCCTGCGAAGACATGGTTGCGGACGCGACGGAAAAATATGTATGAACCTGTTTCAGTTTTTCTTCCACAGATGCGCGCAGTTCCCTGTTTTTTCTCACAAGCTCAAGGAACTGCTTGACCATTTCGTCGCGTTTGTCTTTAAGAAGTTTATGACCCCGGCGGGCTGTTTTCAGCCTTTTTTTAAGCTTTGACAGCTCCATTCGGGTCGGGTTTACCTTCATTACTGTTGCCATTTTTATCTCCGAAAGATATATTTAAGATCGGCGGTTTCAGTCTTCTTTTTTCTTTGCGTATTTATCGTATATAGGCTGTTTGATACGTTTCAGCTCGGATCGGGGGAATACGGAAAGCAGTTCCCAGCCGAGGTTGAGCGTTTCTTCTATGGATCTGTCGGTATCATAGCCCTGGTTTACGTATTTCTCTTCAAACTCATCGGCAAATTTCGCATATATGCGGTCTATCGGCGTGAGCGCCGCTTCACCGAGGATAACCATAAGCTCTTTTGCCTCTTTGCCTCTTGCGTAGCATGCAAAAAGCTGGTTCATGGTGTTTGCATGGTCCTCTCTTGTCTTGCCCGCGCCTATACCTTTGTCTTTAAGACGCGAGAGTGACGGAAGAACGTCAATCGGCGGAGTGACGCCTTTTTTGTAAAGCTCTCTCGAAAGAATGATCTGACCTTCAGTGATGTATCCGGTAAGGTCGGGGATTGGATGAGTTTTATCGTCTTCGGGCATGGTAAGAATGGGGATCATGGTTATGGAACCTTCGCTTCCTATTCTTCTGCCTGCGCGCTCATACATGGTTGCAAGGTCTGTATACATATATCCGGGATAACCACGTCTGCCCGGGACTTCTTTTCTTGCCGCTGAAACTTCACGGACTGCTTCGGCATAGTTGGTTATATCCGTCATGATTACAAGTACGTGCATGCCGAGGTCAAAAGCGAGATATTCCGCAGCTGTAAGAGCAACTCGCGGCGTAGAGATACGCGCGATTGCAGAGTCTGACGAAAGATTGATAAAAAGCACGGTCCTGTCGATTGCTCCGGTCCGTTTGAAGTCGGAGATAAAGAAGTCCGCCTCTTCGAAAGTTATGCCGACAGCGGCAAAGACAACGGCAAATTTGGAGTCTGTTCCGAGAACTTTCGCCTGTCTTGCTATCTGAGCCGCAAGGTTTGCGTGAGGAAGGCCGGATCCGGAGAAGATGGGAAGCTTCTGACCGCGAACGAGAGTATTCAGACCGTCGATGGCTGAAACACCTGTCTGTATGAATTCTGAAGGATAGTTTCTTGATGCGGGGTTCATCGGAACGCCGTTTATATCCATCATTTTTTCGGCTATTACGGGAACGGCATTGTCTATGGGTCTGCCCAGACCGTCAAAAATTCTGCCGAGGATATCGGGAGAAACGCCGAATTCGATACCCGTGCCGAGGAAACGGACAGAGCTTTCGGAAAGGTTCATACCAGCCGATGAATCAAAAAGCTGGACGACGGCATCAGTGCCGTTGACTTCAAGAACTTTGCAGCGGCGTATTTCGCCTGTCTGTGTGCGTATTTCACCGAGTTCGCCGTATGTTACGCCCGAAACGTTGCGTACGACCATAAGAGGGCCGGCGACTTCCTGAATCGATTTGTATTCCTTATACATTATTCGTCGACCTCCTTAGATCTGAGAATATTATCGATCTCTTCATCAAGCTGTTTTGATACTTTTCCGAATTCCGCGGAAATATCTGCTTCGGGAACGTCCTTCATATGAGCGATTTTATCTCTTACGGGAGTGCTTATTAGTTTCTCAAGATCTGCGCCTGCCGCAAGAGCGTCCGAAGCCTTTTTGTTATAATTCATAATAAGCGTAAGGATCGCGTTCTGCTTATAAAGCGAAGAATAAGAGTCGTCTGGACTCATGGCATCCTGCTGAAGGTAGTCTTCACGGATCGACTTTGCAGTTTCCATTGTAAGACGGTCTGATGCTGAAAGCGCATCGATACCGACAAGCTTAACGATTTCCTCGAGTTCGCTTTCGATCTGAAGAAGCTTCAGTGCGCGTGACGACTGCTTTTTCCAGTCCGGAGCGTTGTTTGAAGTAATATAATCCGCTATTTTATCATAATAAAGGGAGTATGAATTGAGCCAGTTGATTGCGGGGAAATGACGTCTGTAAGCGAGGGATGAGTCAAGACCCCAGAATACTTTGACTATTCGCATCGTTGCCTGCGCTACGGGGTCGGAAAGATCTCCGCCGGCAGGAGAAACGGCGCCTATTGCGGAGATACTGCCTTCTCTGCCATCAGAACCGAGGCAGTTGACGTGACCTGCACGCTCATAGAACTGAGCAAGACGGGAAGTGAGGTATGCGGGATAACCTTCCTCTCCAGGCATTTCTTCGAGTCGTCCGGATATTTCACGAAGAGCTTCTGCCCAGCGTGAAGTGGAGTCTGCCATGATTGCAACGTCGTAACCCATATCGCGGAAATACTCGGCAATGGTTATACCTGTGTAAATAGACGCTTCGCGGGCAGCAACGGGCATATCAGAGGTATTTGCGATAAGAACGGTTCTGTTCATAAGGCTCTGACCGGTGCGCGGGTCGATTATTTCAGGGAATTCGCGAAGAACATCCGTCATTTCGTTTCCGCGTTCGCCGCAGCCGATATATACAACTATGTCAACGTCAGACCATTTTGCGAGCTGGTGCTGCACAACGGTTTTGCCGCTTCCGAACGGTCCGGGAACGCATGCCGTACCGCCCTTTGCGAGCGGGAAGAATGTGTCTACAGATCTCTGACCGGTTATAAACGGTCTGCCGGGAGCCATTTTGGATTTATACGGTCTTGCTTTTCTTACGGGCCAGCGCTGCAAAAGCTTTATTTCAACTGAATCGCCGTCGGATTTCTTTACTTTTGCGACCATCTGGTTTACAGTATATGAGCCGGATTTGATATATATGATCTCGCCTTCGACGTCGGGCGGAACCATTATTTTATGAACGAATACCGGAGTTTCCCGAACAATGCCGACGATGTCACCCGGTTTTACGGTGTCGCCTATTTTGAGCGATGCTTCAAAATCCCAGTAAACGTCGCGGTTAAGTGCAGGAACGTCTATGCCCCTTTCTATAAGAGCGCCGCATTTTTCTCGGATCGCCTCGAGAGGTCTCTGGATACCGTCGTAAATATTCTTTATAAGACCGGGACCGAGCTCTACGGACAGCTGCATGTCCGTGGAAACGACTTCGTCGCCCGGACCGAGTCCCGCAGTTTCTTCATATACCTGTATTGACGCTTTGTCGCCGCGCATCTCGATTATCTCGCCTATAAGGCGCGATTTACCGACACGAACGACATCAAACATATTCGCGCCGCCCATACCTTCCGCAACAACGAGAGGTCCTGCGACTTTGATTATTCTTCCTTCTGCGTTATTCGCTGCCATTGTAAAACTCCTTGATAGTTTGTTAAGAATTAAGGGCAATATCCGCGCCGATCGCCTTTTCGGTAAGTTCCTTTACGGCGGCAAGACCGGTTCCCTGCGATCCGTTTTTGCCGGGGATCGATATTATTGCGGGAACGACTTTTTCGGCGTATGCGGATATAAGATGTTTCATGCCGTTGTAATATTCTTCGGTGACAAAAATAATCGGATAGACGTTTTCGGAATCGGCAAGAGCCCTGACGGTTTTTTCCGCTTCCTGAAGCGTATCGGCGGTATGGACCTCAAAGCCTATAGCCATAAAGCCGCGAACACTGTCTCTGTCACCGACACAGGCAATTCTATTCATAACCCAGCCTCAGTCTTTCTTTTATCTCATCGCTTTCCTGTCCCGACACTATGCCGGACATAGCGATCCTTATATTTTTGATTTCATACTCTTTCGCAAGTATATATCCTGCAACTACCTGAGGTCCGAAGGGCGTTTTTCTGAGCTCATTAATGAGTTTGCAGATAAATCTGTCGGCATTTTTTTCAAGCTGTGAGGGATCCGGTGATGAGATATCGAAGCCCTCGGTTATCGACGCATAACCGGTATGCGAAAGATATTCGACGAATTCCGACAAAGGACGGGAGTAATGACCCGAAAGATCGCTTTCCGAAAAAAGTTTTCCTCCGGGAATAACCGTTTCGCCGAAGAAATCGCGATCTTTACCCATAAGTTTCTGACGGATGAGAGAAAGGATATTGATTATATCCGTTCTCGTTCCGAAAAACTCCGACACAAAGCCGAACGGTGATTTATCCGCGGCGGACTTAAGACATTCAAAGCAGAGCCTGTCGCAGACAAGATCTATTTTCTGCGGATCGGCCGTTTGAGCGTATACCTTGTTCGCGGAATTCACCGCAGACATAAAGTAGCCGTCAAGCACTTTTTCGTTTTTATGCACGAATGCCTTTTTTATCTCGTCCTTGGTAAGCGTTCCGCCGAAAACGAGCAGCGGGTCGGGAGATATGTTTCTTATTTCCGCCTTGATAAGCGCCTTGATATTCATAAAATCGCGACGAATATCAAAAATATCTATGAGCGTGGGATCCGGCACGTTTTTGCGAAGGAATTCGGACACGTTTTTCTCTTCTGCGTCGATGAGCGATTCAAAATCAAAAGCCGATGTCAATGAAGAGCTTTCAACACCCAGGCGGTCACAGATAAAGGACAGAGAATCTTCGGGAGTTTTGCAGGAGAGGACCCGCGTAAACGTCTCGGCGCCCATAAGACGGGCTTCGAGGTATTTTATACGCATTGAAATATTAAGATAATCCGTATCTTTATATCTGCTCATTTTTTCTCCGTGTTGTCAGGGAAAAGTCTGGAAACAACTATCGCCTCAAGCTCGGGCCGCATGGTTTCGACGATCGAGTCGATCGAACAGTTGATTTTTACGTTTTCGTATTTGATGCAAAAGCCGCTGTTTATATCCTTAACCGTAGTTTTGGCGACCTTATACTGAGGCTTGTCTTTCAGAAGCTCTTTTACCTTGTCTGCCACCTCAAAATCCGCATTTGCAAAATAGAGCGTACCCTTTTCAGAAGACCTGACCGCGACACCTGCGAGGAACGACGCATATTCGTCTCTCGGCATTCTGCGGAACGCCGAAGGTATCTCGTCGAAAACTTCGTCGATGACGTCTCTTTTTGCTGCGAGTACGAGCTTTCTCGATTCAAGAGAAGCCGTGCTTCTGATGTGGTTTATGGTATCTATCGCTTCTTTTTCAGCCGCATCTATCAGAGCCGAACTTTCCGTTTTTGCTTCGGCAGTTCGCTCCGCGTAAAGTTCCGTAGCCTTTTTGCGCGCTTCTGAAGTTATATCTTCCGCGTTTTTTTCGGCGTCTACGGCTATGCGCTCGAGAATGTTATCTATTCCCATTTTATTTTTCCTTATTTGATGATGAAGTTAACAAGAAGGAACGAGATAAGAAGAGCGAAAATGGCGAAAGTTTCGACCATCGCGGTGATAAGGATACATTTTGAAGTCTCGTTCGGGTTTTTTGTAAGAATGCTTATCGTTGCGGCTGCCGTGCGTCCCTGATAAATAGCGGAAATAAGTCCGACTATGCCCATGGGCATGCATGCAAGGAAGAGGAGGGCGCCCTGAAGAAGAGAGACTTCGGCGAGCTCTGGAGCGAAAAGACCGAGTTTGCTGACTGCCACGAAAGCGATAAGAAGACCGTATATAGCCTGTGTTGCGGGAAGGTTTTCGATAATGACGATCTTACCGAACATGGAAGGATCTTCCGTTACGAGACCTGCAGCAGCTTCGCCTGCAATGTTTACGCCTCTTGCCGAACCGATAAATGCGAGGAGAGCACAAAGTGCGGCTCCGAGAAATCCCCAGAACAGTCCGCTTTCAAGAAATGCAAATGCGTTTACTGTTTCGGCAACAGTTTCGAGACCAGGGTTAAGTGTGGGATTCATGGTAAAAACCTCCGAATTTATTTACGTGATTAATGATTTTTATTTTACTGACCGAGTTCGGTATACTTCAGCTGTATTCCGAATTCATCGAATTTGCGTCCTCCGCTTTCATAGAATTTCGAGAAGAATTCTATAAACTGAAGACGTGATGCGTGAACGTATGCGCCGAGAGTGCTCAGCGCGAGATTAAGAACGTGACCTATCGTGAATATCACTATGAAAAGAATTACTCCTACGATATTGGCTCCGCCCAGAGAACCCAGCTTGTTGAAAACGCTGCCTATTACTCCGGCAGAAAGACCGAGAGCGAGAATACGTGAATATGAAAGGATATCGGACATATATCCGGTTATGCCGTAAAGACTTCCTACGCCCCCTATTATCTTGCCGAGTATGCCCTTTTTATCGCGTCCCTGCGTAACTATAAGTCCGAGTGCGCCCGCAGCGACAATGATGATTCCTATCGGGGCGCTGAAAAGCAGGACCGGAATACCTGCAAGCAGGATCATCCAGCAGCCGACGTCAAAGATCGCCGAGAAGTAATGTCCGTCGCGTATCAGCATATACATTTTCAGGCCGAGACCGACCATGATGTGTATAAAGCCGACGACGAACGAAACGATAAGAAGCGTTATCGGATCGCTTACCGGGTCAAACCAGAGCGGCGGCAAAACAAGATCGCTGCCGAAGAAAGTTGACGAGATAACGCCGACTGCGTCGCCGAAGAAAGTTCCGAACAGGAAACCCCAGACGACGGTTGAAATGCCGCACATTGCGAACATTTTGATCATTTTTCTCATCGAACCGCGGATATTAGTGAATTTGAGAATAAGAAATCCGCCTATTGCGAGAAGCAGTCCGTATCCCGCGTCCGAAAGCATCATGCCGAAGAAAAGGAAATAGAACGGCGCGACCATAAAGTTTGGGTCAAGCCCCCTGTAAGTAGGCAGAGCGAACATTTCCGTGATCGGTTCAAACGGCTGAACGATTTTGGCGTTTTTAAGCTTGATCGGAGGTTCTTCATCGTGTGAAGGATCTTCGGAAAAGAAAAACGCACCGTATTTTTCAAGAAGCGTTCCAACCTCGTCAACCCTGTCAACGGGAGCCCATCCCTGAAGGACGAACGCCGACTGAGTATTGAGTATTTTTTCCCGGACAGCGGTAAGCCGGGCGTTATTTGACAGTATATCTATTGATTTTTCTACTTCGGATAGATCCTCGGCATATTTTTTCAGCTGTTTGACAGCCGCGTCCCTTTTTTCCGAAAGCTCCTCTTTTCTTTTTTCGATCTTTTCGATATTCTGCAATACAGTTCCGCGAAGATCGGGAAAAGAAATTCTTGAAAAGCCTTTTTCGGCAAGAGCGGAAAGCAACTGCCGTTCCTGACTTGCAAGACAGATAACGAGACAGTAGGAATATGCCTTATCTTTCGCAAGGCATTCGGTCCACGCTGCGGCCTTTTCCTCATCCGGACCGATTATCCCTTCCGTTACCGACGTTATATCCGATTTCAGAGGCATGGAACCGAAGAAATATGACATTTTATCCGCAACCGGTTCGTTCAGTCTGAAAGGAAGCGCTTTCCACGGGCTGAGACGCTGGACAAGAGCGTCAAGTCTGTTCTCTTCAGCTTTTACGGAATTGAGCTCCGCTTCCGCCCGCAGCGCATTTCGGGCGTTGGAAAGAAGTTTTTCCTCTTTATCTGGAAACGCTTCAAAGTCGGCGCGGGAAAGCACCTGATAAGGGGTGAAGAGCGAGCGTTTTTCTGTTGAATAAAGACGATAAGTTTTCAGCGCCTGCGAAAGCAGCGAGATATTGTCATTTATCACATCGAGACTTTCAGAAACGTTATCGGCGCTCACGATGGCCGCCATTTCGGCGTCTTCGAGTTTTTCGGAAAGAGGGCTGACATCCACTGCGGAAAGCCACATAAGATCGTTGAGAACCGCCTGCTTATCTTCAGCCATGGCAACGACGGTGACTTTTTTCATCCTGACTATCGCCATTCGTTCACGATCCTTTCAACGACGGCGGCAAGAGCGTCCTGCTTGTTTTCGCGGGCGTTCTGTTTGAGCTCGTCACACTCTTCATTGACCTGTGTGAGAATATTTATCGCAAGCTCTCTGCCCTTCTGTTCGGTGAGCTCTTTGATCTTTTTAATTTTTTCTTCGGCCTTTGCCTTCTCGAACGCCGCTGACTTTTCGGCTTTTTCGGAAGCCTCGCTGACAATGAGTTTTGCTTCGGATTCGGCAAATTCACGGCGTTTTCTTCCTGAGTCCTCGGCGCGGGCGATAAGCTTTATAACTTCGACCGCCTTGTCGCCTGCTTCGGGTTCGATAATGAGACCGTTGTCGTTATTTACAGACATCAAACAACCTCCTTCGGTTTTTTTCGGTAAGCGTAAATATCTGTATCTTGAATAATTATATCAAAATATATAAGTAAAGTCAATAACCATACACGGATTTTTACGAATTTTTAACGATTTTTCTCCGTTTCATCTAGACAAATCAAAGCACATATGCTATAATCCGGTTAACATACTAAATATTCTGTCCGAAAGGAAGGGTAACGATGACAAGATACGATAAACTCGCCGCAATGAGACCCGAAAGAACAGACCACTGGTCCGAACACGCAGAAATGTTTCCGATGTTTGAGAGAATATTCGGAGAGATAGGCGTGGCAGACGAGCTGGCAAAGCTGCCCGCGCACGAGAAGGCGAATGAGCTTCTCGACAAAGCGGTCGATTTTCTTTACACTAAATTTAAGGAAAACGGCTCTCTCACAAACAGCGATTGCGAGAGCGCAGAAAAAATACTCCTTCCCCTGTCTGAGGAAGCGAAGAAATATACAATGTTCTGCATAGCCCATGCGCACATAGACATGGACTGGCTATGGGGATATCATGAAACGGTGGCGATAGTTCTCGGAACGTTCCGAACGATGCTTGACATGATGAAGGAATACCCCGAGTTCAAATTTTCACAGTCACAGGCGGCAACGTATGAAATTGCCGAGAAATACGATCCGGAGCTTTTTGAAGAGATAAAGCAGCGCGTCAAAGAGGGCAGATGGGAATTTGCGGGATCCGCGTGGGTAGAAAGCGACAGAAACCTTCCGTCTGCAGAAAGCATCTCCGAGCATATTCTCGTTACCAAACGATTCCTTTCCGAAAAACTCGGAATAACACCCGAAAGCATCAATTCGGATTTTCATCCCGACTCTTTCGGACATACACCCGTCATGCCGGAGCTTCTCAACGCAGGCGGAATAAAATACTTCTACCATTGCAGAGGACTTGACGGTATATTCGTTTACAGATGGCGCGCGCCATCCGGTGCCGAGGTTTTGACGGTAAACGAACCATCATGGTATAATGATGCGATAAGACCGGGCTATCTTTCTCTCGTTATTCCGTTCTGCGAGCAATACGGCGGAATAGACGGTATGATAAAAGTATATGGAGTAGGAGATCACGGAGGAGGACCTACGAGAAAAGACATACAGATGCTCGTTGATATGCAGTCCTGGCCCGTAGCACCCACTGTAAAGTTTTCCACTTATACAGAATACTTCGCAATGCTCGAAAAATACAGAGACAGATTCCCTGTCCTCAAGCAGGAGCTCGGCCCGACATTCACCGGCTGTTATACTTCGGAATCTCAGCTTAAAACGGCAAACAGGATAATGGAAGACAGACTCACCGCAGCAGAAACCCTTACCGCGATGGCTAAAATTGCGGCGGACGGCAGCGAATATCCGAGATACTCCGAGGCATGGAAAAAGCTTCTTTTCAATCAGTTCCACGATATTCTCCCCGGTTCTGGACTGCCCGAGACAAAGAACCACGCGCTTGGCAACTTTGAAGAAGTGCTTGCAGATGCCGGATCGGGCGCCTCTCTTGCAATGAGAAGATTTGCTTCGCACATCGATACGTCCGCATACGACACTCCGTTTGTAGCGCTTCAGTCAAGATCGGAGGGCGCAGGAACGGGATGCAGGGTAAGCGAAAAATACCGCTATAATCTCCCGAACGTAGAACGCGGAAAAGGCAAAAC
This sequence comes from Clostridiales bacterium, assembly GCA_016281915.1. Taxonomy (GTDB): domain Bacteria; phylum Bacillota; class Clostridia; order Oscillospirales; family UBA644; genus HGM12619. The sequence continues at coordinate 13,646 of JAEEJO010000023.1, read as the reverse complement.
GAGGATCGTGCACGTATTCAACACAACGTGTTTCGACCGACATGAAATGACCGAGATACGAATCTACGACTGGCCGGGCAATTTTGATGAAATGAGCGTCGAAGACGAGTCCGGAAAGGCTGTTCCATTTACACTACTTGAAAAGAACGTCGGAGACAACGGTCACAGAGCTACCGTAATTCTTGTTGAAGCAGACGTCCCGTCGTTCGGATATTCTACATATATAATAAGAGAGCAGGAGAGAAAAGGCTATTACTTCGGTTCATTTACTCCTGATCCGAGAATTCTTTATTACAAAAAGCCGGTTCTTGAAAACGACAAGATACGGGCAGAATTCAACGAAAACGACATGACTCTCATTTCTCTTATTGATAAAGAGAGCGGCAGAGAATATATCTCAAAGCCGTCCGCATTTTTTGCATATGCTCTTGAAAACGATAAGTATGTGGGTGCAAGCGCATGGGTAGAAGGCGTTCACACGTCGGAAGTTAATCTTAATTCCGAAGAACGCGCCGTTCAGACGTCGTATGAAGTCGGAGAATTAAGAAGCAGTATCTCCTACTACATTAATTTTTATGACTCGAAGATCGAAGTAAAAATTACGCTCGACAAGGGCGAAAGTGCGCTCAGATATGCCGTAACCGCCGATTGGTATGAAATAAACAGAATGAAAGGCTCGCCTAAACTCATTTTCAAGGTTCCTTTTGCATATGAAACGAAGAATTACACCTACGATATACAGCTTGGAACTTTCGAACGTGAAGAGACATCACTTCATGACTGGTACGGCAGAGATTTTATTTATGCGAAAGACGATGCCGGCAAAGGAATAGCTCTTTTCACAGACACGAAATACGGTTACAGAGGCGCTGACAACACACTTTCGGTAAGCCTTCTGCGCGCTACGTCCCGCCCCGATCCGTATCCTGAATTCGGAACAAGAATGATGCGGATGGCTGTGGGAATAGTTGAAAACGACTATGACGCTTTGCACAGATACGCGCTGGCTTTTGAGAACGATATGCCGCACATTTCAAACACGTCTCACGCAGGAGATCTGCCTCTGAAAGCGCAGCTGCTCTCATGCAAAGGTGCTTGCACGACGATAGTAAAGTGTTCAAGAGACAATAAATCGGTAACCGTAAGGCTTTATAACCCTAAAGACGACGCTTCCGAGGCTGTTTTGACCTTCTGCAAAGAAATAAGATCCGCAAAACTGGCTGATTCCGCGGAATATGAAGTCGGAAAAGTTGATTTTTCAGGGAATACGGCAAAGATCAATATCGGTTTGAAAGAGCTGAAAACACTGACGTTTGAATTATAAATATACAGCAAAAGACCGGCTGAAATTTCAGCCGGTCTTTTTTATGTTCGGGTATATGTTGATGATCTGCCCGCATATGCAGATGACCGCATAGTATCTTCTGCTTTCCGGGGACTTATACTCATTCGCCCTTCTGTATATCGTCCGCCTTGCCCGTTACGTTGCCCTCTGTATCGGTATAAAGGACTTCCGCTTTCCCATCTTTAAGCGTGATCGCGCATCCGATAAAAAACGGACTTTCTCTCATGGGCTTTGAGCCGACGATCACGGGACACGGCTGTCCCTTTGCGTCCTTCAAGTCTCCCGGCATGGTCACGTAGCAGTTGTGGGTGTGACCTGCAAGGATAAAGTCGGGGCGGATGCGTTTAAGTATTTCGCACCACTCGGTATAAATATCCTTTTCGATATCAAAAGGCGGCCTAAGAGTTTCAGTAAAAGGATTGTGAACGATAACGATTTTATATTTTACGCTTTCAGCGTCATATTCGTTTTTCGGATCTGCCGCAACCTTTTTGAGAAATTCGGTCTGCTTTACTCTGAAGTTGTGGCAGCACACGGTATGACCGTATTCGGGGTTGGAGTCATCCTTATCTTCGCCGCAATCAAGAACTATTGCCCAGATACTGCCTAATCTTACGGTGTAATATGATCTTCCGTTATCTGTCGGAGTATGATCTGCGAGGTTTTCCGCAAAAACGCCCCTGAGATCGTGATTGCCCCTTGAGAAAATCACAGGATGCTCTCCCTTTGTTACGTCACCGGCGATTTTATGGATCGAAGCGAAGTTTTCGATTTTACCGCTGTGATCGGGTATGTCACCGTTGAGGATAAGAAGGTCAAGATCTTCACCGAAATACTGTCCTGCCGCAACAGGGGCTTCAACCGCATTGTGAGCATCGGAAATATGATATAAATTTATACCGTCTTCTTTTATAGGGTGAAATTTCGCGGTAAATGATTCGATTTCTCCCAGCTGCGAATGATACGCTTGTCTGCTGAAAACTTCACGCCAGCAAACAGTATACTCCCCTGCCCTGTCAAGCTCGGTCATCGGAACATCCATTTTATGAGTAAGCGACGCGGAGCGCAGAATACCGTTGGAATCGTCATAATACTCATTGTCGCCTACCTTAACCCACATAACGCAAGGCTTCCGGACCGGAACGATTATTTCATATTTTTTACATACCGCATATACGGAAGGAAATGCGGCAAAAAGTAATGGGTAAGACAAAGATATCTTCCTTTCTTCAATCCAAAACTGCCCGGCCGATTTTACCGGGCAGTCCGTTGTTTTTTATTCAGAAATCATTCTGAGTCTGCCGTGCCGGTCTGTCCTGCGATCTTGCCGCCTGCAAATCCTGCGATAAGAGAGGTTATATCTATTCCGGTAGATTCCTTTACTCCCTCGATAACCTGATTTGCGGTTGACATAACATCCTTTACGACTTTTGTGGAATTACCCTCGCCGTACATGACGATCTTATCAGTCTGCGCAAGAGGTTCAGCTGCGTTTTTGACGACCTCGGGGAGTGCCTTGAGATACATTTCAAGAACTGATGCCTCGCCCATTTTACGCTGCGCTTCGGCTTTTTTCTCGATTGCTTCCGCCTCTGCGATACCTTTCGCTCTTATACCTTCCGCTTCCTGCTCCATGGCAAAGCGGGCAGCTTCTGCTTCTACTCTTCTTGCCTCAGCCTGCTGCATTGCCTCGTATTTTCTGGCTTCAGCATCTTTCTGACGTCTTATAAGGTCTGCTTCGGCTTCCTTTTCCGCCTTGTATTTCATGGCGTCAGCCTGTTTTCTGACCTCTGCGTCAAGTTTTCTTTCACGCAGGGCGATTTCTTTTTCTGCAAGCACCGCTTCTTTTTCGCGGCGTGCGATATCAGCGTCAGAACGGGTTATTTCAATAGTTTTGCGCTGTGTTTCCTGCTGAATATTATACGCAGCGTCTGCCTCGGCGCGTTTGTTATCCGCCATAACTTTCATTTCGGACTGCTGAACTGCAAGAGCGGCATCCTGCTCTGCGATAAGCTTTTCAGCCTCAACTTTAACTGCGTTTGCCTCCTGCTGAGCGTTTGCGGTCGCTATAGCTATATCGCGCTGAGCGTTTGCCTTGGCGATCTGAGCGTTTTTACGGATCTGCTCAACGTTATCGATACCCATATTCTCAATAGTTCCGGCTGCGTCCTTAAAATTCTGAATATTGAAATTTACAACTTCAATACCGAGCTTTTCCATATCGGGAACTACGTTTTCGGTGATCTTTTTAGCGACACCCTGCCTGTCCTGAACCATTTCTTTAAGACCGACAGAGCCTACTATTTCACGCATATTTCCTTCAAGCACCTGGGTAACGAGAGTAACAAGCTCGTCCTGACGCATACCGAGGAGCGCCTCAGCCGCTTTATCGAGAAGAACGGGATCGGAGCTGACTTTAACGTTCGCAACGCCGTCTACCGATACGTTGATAAACTCGTTTGTGGGAACCGCCTCGGACGTTTTTACGTCGACCTGCATGACGCGAAGGGATATTCTGTCGACCCTTTCAAAAAAGGGCACTCTCCAGCCCGCCTTACCGATAAGGATCCTGCGTTTTCCGAGACCCGAGATGATATAAGCCACATCAGGCGGCGCTTTAAGGTAGCCTAAGCTGAAAATCGTGATAATCAGAGCTATTGCAGCGATTGCAACCGTAAAATAAAAATAGATGTTGAAGTCCATGTTTTTTCTCCTTTCACTTTTCCTCTGTAATGATAGTTTCTTTAAGCCTGTCAAACATTATATGTGCGGTTTTGTTCATTTCCGCAGATCTGTATGCGTAAAACATGGTTCTCAGCACTGCCGCAACCTTCATTCTGTTGTCGGGAGTGAGCCAATCCAGTTTTTCGGTAACAGACAGCGAGACTGATTCGACCTGTTCGGCGACACATTCGCCCTCGCTGAGAGCACACATTTCACAAAAGCACGTATAAAGGACGTCGTCCGGTATGATATCGTCGCCTTCGTCGGAAAGATCGCCGTTCACAGACGAGAGCATATCCGTTATCTCCCCTATTTTGAACACCTTGCCGAGCATACTTATTATTATCAGCCTGCAAAGCTGCCTTTTTGAATACTGCTTGTTTACGGGATGAGAAACATACCCTCGAGCGACCCAGTTCTGAATCGAATGCTGCTCGATGCCCGCCAAAGCAGTCACCTGCGAGCTGTAAATATTGCCTCCGGCATAAATATGCGCGAATACTTCTTCCGCCTTTTTACGGTTTACGGAATCTGTTGCGATCGTGGTACCGGGGAAAGTTTTATAGCTGTTCATCACTCATCTGCCCTCCTCGCGAATGATTATATCACATTGTCAGTTGATTGTCAATACCATTCTTGTGATTTTTCTGTGAAATCGCGCGAGTTGACACGTCCATTAAATCACATATAATGAATCCGGTCCTCGAAATACCGAGAACCGGATTCATTATTGATTGATTGTCGAAACACTTGCCACATATTCAAACGATCTTCGTGAACGAACCGCGCGTTATTCCGCCTTTATTGTAAGCATCGACAGTGACGTGATATCTGACGCCTTTTATAAGGCAGCGGATGTTGGCCTCGGTAGCGCCTATGATCTGAAAATGTGTGTGAAGTTCGTTTTCATTCACGCCGAAACGGACGAAATAGCCTTCCGCATCGGGAACATTCTCCCACGTAACGCGCATATTTCTTCCATCTTCATCGCGAACCGCAGTAAAATCAGGCGCCTTTTCAGGAGCCGCCCCTACGCTGTCGCCAAACACCCTGATTCCGCTTACGGCAAATCTGCCGCCTGCGGGGATATTTCCGTGATTCGTCAGTTTTATATAACGGAAACCCTCGTCATCGTATTCAAAATACTCGTGCGGATGATCATCGTCATTACCGCGTCTGTCAGTAAGCATACGCCAGCAAATACCGTCGTCAGAAGCCTCAAGAGTATATTTGTAAGAAAAACCGTTGTCGCGACCCGTGGTGTCAACGATATCCTGATCCGCGAAATTGACATGGACCGCTTTTACCGGATAGCGTTCACCGAGGTCAAGCGCGATCCATTCGCCCGGTTCACCGTTCTTTGCGCTCCACCAGGTCTTCAGATTTTCATCTGCCGCGTACGCCGGAGAGTGATCTTCATCCAGCACCGATGAAGCAGTGCCGGCTGCCCCGTATGACAACAGCTGAAGTCCTGCGTCACACTGAGTGAACGGATCATCGACTTCGTGAGGATAATACATCGGGTAGTCGCCGCGCAGTGTGTTTGTGTAAAGCTTTCCGTCCTCCGCGATCTTTGCCGGGAACAGGCAGAGCCTGCGTTCGAACGAAGTGTTAACGCTTATCGAGACAGTGTCGATTTTCCAGAGATTTCCCTTCTTGTCTTCAAAAAGGCAGCCGTGACCTGCGCCGCGCATAAAACCGGTCGCCTTGAACACGGTCGGGCTGTTATCGCAGTTCTCAAACGGTCCCAGAGGGCTGTCCGATACGGCAACGCCGTCGCAGTAGGTGGAAAACTCTGTGCCCGGAGTGGCGTAGGTAAGATAATACCTGCCATCGATCTTATTTACCCAGGCGCCCTCGAGACTTGGCATACGCTCTATCTCGTTATTGTCACCGCAGCGGTCGTAGCCGCGGTTTTCATAGTCTGAATAAAAGATCGGGACAGGACCTTCTACGAGGCGCATATTGTTTTTCGGATCAAGTTTTGACGCGTGAAGGCATGTGTCGCCCAGTCCTTCGTAAACGTAAACGTATCCGTCGTCATCGTAGAGAAATGCAGGATCGTGCCATACGTAAGGCCGCCCGATATTTACCCACGAATCGGGGTCGAACGGATTATCCGAATAAAGAATGTTTCCGCCCTGACTGAAAGTTATGTAAAGTCTGTCACCCACGACGCACGTTCCGGGTGCATACAGTTCAAAGTCAGGGTATTTATTGATGTCAACCCTGATGAAGTTCCATTGCACAAGGTCTTCGGACGTCCAGTAGCCTTCTCCGTGCGACGCAAAAAGAAAATATGTATCGTGGTATATAAGTATCAGCGGATCTGCAGATTCTCTTGAGAAGAAGTTTCGCTGATAGCGGTAATTGATGTTGACCGGGTTGCAAAACGTGCGTTTTTTCATAGAAGGATCTCCTATATCAACTTTCATCGTTTATTCATTCTGCCAGGTCATCAGTTCCCCTTGCAGTTGTGTTCGGCGCAGTGATCGTGACCGCAGTCGCCGTCGTGATGATGTCCGTGGTGGTCGCAACGTGCATCTGGATCATATTCTAGAGTGCCGCCTGCGAGAGCTTTTGCCGCAGCGTCAGCCGAACCATGCACACCCGCATACAGTTTTATTCCCGCATCTGCGAGTGCCATCTGCGCACCCATTCCTATACCGCCGCAGATCAGAGCGTCAGCTTTTGCCGCCTGAAGAAATCCCGCAAGAGCTCCGTGTCCGCTGCCGTTTGTATCAACGACCTGTTCTTTTACGATCTTTCCGTCCACTACGTCATAAAGCTTGAACTGCTCCGAATGTCCGAAGTGCTGAAATATTTCTCCGTTTTCATATGTAACCGCGATCCTCATAATATTATCTCCTTTAATTTTAACTGATTCGGGTATATCGCACGGCGGAGCAACGTAGCTGCCACCGATGACGAGAAGCCTTTTGCCGCGTACAAGCATTTCCGCAACTTTTCTGCGCGCGGCGTCATATATGGCTGTTACAGTCGTACGGGAAACGCCCATTCTTGCCGCGCATTCCTCCTGATTCAGTCCTTCGTCGTCAAGCAAACGGAGAACCTCATACTCATCCACCGTCATTTCAACGTTTTCGCTCGCTGAAACGTCATCCGGCGAAAAACTGCGGTATTCCGGCAGCATGCCTATTATTCGGCATCTTATCGGGCGGGACATAATACGTCAACTCCTCTTGCAGATCTATTATACCACATTTTCTGACATATGTCAATAACATTGGAGACGGATTAATGGGAGAGAGAATAAAGAAGTTACTGTATTTTCATATAACCGAAATCGCGGCAGCATGCTGTCTGCTCATGGGGCGAACACCATTTCGATCCATATTTCCAAATATTTTGTCCTCTCACAGATACTGGTTCGACTGTTTTTTCAACTGAACTCCGCGGGAGGGAAGAAACTCCGCGAAATCAGTCTGATTTGCGGATTCGATTTGAGTTTTAGTTAATAATGGCATAAATGTTACTTCTATGCAAATTTCCAATAAAATTTGGAAATTGGTATTGACAAAGAAAACTTGGAATGATATAATAGTCATATAAAACTTGGAACGAGGTGTGTTATGAACGAAAGAATGGATAAAAACGAAATACTAAAGGTAGCCAAGAAGGAAAAATCAAAAGGTAAAGAATTTGAGAACAGAGTAGGCATTAAAAGCAACCTTGTTGGCTTATTAGCCGCGCTAATAGTTGGAATAATACTCTTTCTTGTAGAATATTTTGTAAAGAAGACATGGAATATTGCTCTAGTTGCGGTATTTATGACTGCGGCTGGCGTACAAATGCTTTACGAAGGGATTCGGATCAAATCAATTTGGAGAATTATAGTGGGTGTAATACAGATTCTGATTGCTTTATTTTTTTCACTTGGATTTATTGGGCAGGTGATTTCATGAACTCTCATTTGAAATTAAAAAACCGTTTGAAAGAATTTCGTCAAAAAAAGGGGCTGACACAGACACAACTGGCTAGCCTTGTTGGATCATCCAAAAACACTATTAGTTCTATTGAAACATCACAATTCTGTCCGACCGCCTATCTCGCTGCGCTGTTGTGCACTGCTTTGGATTGCAAATTTGAAGATCTCTTTTATCTTGATTTGGAGAATGATGCAAATGAATAAGGCTTTAATTTTTAACAATGACGGATCAAAACATCTCATATTCTACTCTGGATTAGGATATGATGTCATATGGTTATATGACCTTCCGCGTGCTAATGTTAAGCCGTTGGAAAATGGTGAAATTGACATTCTGGAAGACAATGCACGTGGGTTCTTTAGAATATCTGAAAATCCTAATAATTTGAGAAATCATTCAGTATTCATTCAAGTAAAATCAGGGTTGATCTACAAGGTCAGTGAACTTATGCGGCGAGAATCAGGAAGCGAATTCATGTCGTCCATACGTTATTTTGTTCCGGAAATCATTTATACAGAGCAGGAATTTGTTGAAGCAATAAAAAACAACACAGTCGGCCTGTCATCTTTAGATTCTTTGTGGTCTCCAGGTCTCGACTGGATTATTGTTGAAGACACGTCAGAGCATAAAACTATAATGATTAATCGCGACAAAAAAGGTAACATGTTCAGATCTTTTTCGAACGGCTTTATTCAATACAAGTATGTTACATGTACTTTTGAAAACAATCAGTTTAAATGGTATAGGAATAAAGACAAAGATTACTCCCTCCGTTATAACAAGGAGAGAAGTAAGATTTGGAAACTAATAAGAGCTCAAGGAATTCGAGCCATTCCCTGATTATAGTTTGCAATTTCATTTCAAATGAGTCAACAACATCCTGCAAGCCGTAAACTTGCAGGGTGTTTCTATGTATTCACCGAAGGAAGCCCCTGCGGTGCGTACATCTAAAAATCGAAAAAAGGTCGTCATTTAAACGGTGTGGTACTAAAAAAGAACTCACTGATGTCTTCAGGTGAGTAACGTTCGTTATTCATCCACCAACGAACGGTTTCGGCAAAATCGCAGACCATGTGGTTCAGCATATATTCTGTTGGAATGTCCGATTTCTGCTTTTCCAATTCTCCCTCAAACACCTGTGTCAGACGTTCTTTGAAGTAACGCATGAACATTTCGCCGCTTTCGCAGGAGAGGATACGCTTTATATACCGGCTGCTTTCCTGAAGATGGTATAGTATGTGCGTGATTTCAGCTTTTATATTATTATTGCCGGTTTTAGAAAAATCATGTGTTTTTTCCTTGAAGACCTCTTGCGCAAACACATGATTGAATATCTCGGAACAAAGAGCCTTCAGCAGTTCGTCTTTCGTTTCAAAATGAGAGTAAAATGTGCTGCGCCCTATGTTTGCCTCGTCGATAATATCCTGCACCGTAATGTTGGTATAGCTCTTCCTTTCCAGCAAATGGGCAAAAGCATCAAACACGGCGTGTCTTGTTTTCTGTTGGCGCCTGTCCATACTGATCCTCCTGAACAAATCACAAGTTCTTGTTCGGTAATGGACATTTACGCATAACTGCTTCTTGTTTTTTGAGTTAGAAAACAGTATAATCATAAATGTACATTCCGTTCGGTAATGTATAGATTATACACTTCATGGAAGTATTTGTCAACAGGAGATGTTTTATGATCAAGAAAATCAATGACTTTCTTGCTGGATGGCCGATGACACTCATCGGTGGAGTATTCCTGCTTGCGTCATTCATTCTTCCGAGAATCGGTCAGCCGTGGGGAGAAAACCTGGCATGGGTATGTGTTGTAATATGCGGCATTCCTCTTTTTTATCTTGCAGTGTGGAGAATCATCTATAACAAGGGCATCAGCAAGATTTCTTCCGCTCTTCTGATCACGATGGCTATGATAGCTGCCCTTTGCATCGGAGATCTCTTCGCAGCAGGTGAAGTCGCATTTATCATGGAGATAGGCGCACTGCTTGAGGATATGACTACGAACCGGGCGAAGAAGGGGCTGAAGAATCTGATATCTCTTGCTCCCGATACCGGAAGAATCGTAAGGGACAGAGTCGAAACCGTAGTTCCCGTATCCGAAATCAAGAAGAGTGATGTCCTTCGAATCCTGCCCGGAGAAGCCATTCCCGTTGACGGTGTTATTATTGCAGGTGAAACATCCATCGATCAGTCTGTTATGACCGGGGAAAGCCTGCCTATCGATAAAGCAGTCGGGGATACCGTATTCAGCGGCACGATCAACCGTTTCGGCTCTATTGACATTGAAGCTACCAAGGTGGGAGAAGACAGTTCTCTCCAGAAGCTGATACGTATGGTGGAAGATGCGGAAAAGAATCAGGCTCCCACACAGCGCATTGCAGATAAGTGGGCAAGCTGGCTTGTTCCCGTTGCTTTGCTGATTGCCGTCATTGCGTATATCGTTACAAAGGATATCGTCAGAGCTGTCACGGTAATGGTCGTATTTTGCCCCTGCGCCCTCGTCCTTGCCACACCTACTGCGATAATGGCAGCGATCGGACAACGGTGTTTCCTGTTTTATCCGTCACCAGTTCATATGAAAAAAACGGAACAAATTCATCATAGATCGGATCTTCTATATACATGTCATCATCGATTCTATGAATGTTGGAACAGAGTCTTGCAGCTGATTCTTTTAAGTTGTCACAGAATACCGAATCAATGAGTTCAGACCATTTTTCCCATTTGTCTATTTCCGATTCGGTGATCTTAAGGTATTGTCCCGTTAAGTCGGTTTGATTACGGTCGACTTTAATACCGGGACTGCAGCTGCAAACGCGATTGAAGAGCTCTAATCTGCTTAAGAATAGCTGTATCTCAGGATCATCGACAGTCAGTTTATCCGACTGTTCTACCTCGGGAAAAGAATAACCGGGCTCAGTATCAGAGTCATCAGCCTTGGTCTCTTCCGGGTTACTACCGCTTTCTTCTGTGGAGGGCTCATCGGAACTGGTCTGCGTGTCTGTTCCGGTATGTGTGTTTGTCGGATTATCAGCATCACGACCGTTCGGTTTATCGTTGCATCCGGCTGTCACTAAAATAACGAACAACACCACTATGAGCATTATTATCTGTTTCTTCATAGTTTCTCTTCTCCCAGATCAACTGAAATAATACAAAAATGTTACCTGATCAATCCCACCATACTCTGATGCTGCCCATGAATTACCGTAGAGTACACCATTGCACTGAGATGCATTCGATGGCAATTTTACTGCCGTTTGCCCCATTGTACGCTCGGCCTGGTATCACCCTGCAATTTGTAAAATCTATCATGTTTTCACTCCGTACAAATATTTCTTACGCAGATAGTTTGCATGTTCTGCGGTTATTACACCATCGCTAATCTCGGCCATATTAATACTTCCGTAGAGCTCGCCCCACAAGCAGTCAAGAAGATTGCTGTGGGAAGCCAGGCCTTCCTTATAGGCGTCGAGATCATGCTGCAGATAGTCGGGAAGGCCGTATTCAAAAGCCCGTTCGCGTTCCGACTGAAGGATGCCGCCTTCCGTCAGGAGTTCCATTGACACCCCAAGTGCCTTTGCAAGTTTATATACCGTTTCAGCCGAACACTTCTCCAGTCTGGTTTTCCCACTGCAGATGTCAGTTAGGGTAGCATGAGGGATCCCCGCCTGAACAGCGAGACGATATTTTGTTATATTGCGCTTCTCAAGTAAATCTTCAATGATCATTGTGCCTGCCTCCTTATATACTATTATATCGGTATACCGACATAATGTCAAGAGGTAACGCGAAAAATACCGGTTTTTTTAAAGATTATCCATCGGAAGTGATTCATCGTCCAGATGTTGTCCTCGACAAAATACACCTCGATGCCTATGCTCCTTAGTTCTCTTGTAGTCACCAGCGTATCCACAGTGTTTCGGGCGAACCTGCAGACCTCGCGTGTTACTATAAGGTCAAACTTCTTCTGCTTGGCATCCTCGATCATATTAAGAAACGCAGGTCTTTTCTTGGCCTGCGTTCCGGTTATACCCTCGTCAATATATTCTCCGATTACCTTCCAGTTTTTGTGCAGCTCGGCTTGCGAGTCGTACCACTCCATCTGATACTGAAGTGCGCTGATCTGCGCCTCATCGTTCCGTTATCTGCGCTTGTTTTGCTGACCGGCGCGTTTTTTATCTATACGGAGCAGTATTATCACGCCGACTCCGCCGCGCTTTCTGCGCTCAAATCCAACGATGTGGTGGCGGTCACGCAGACTGATTACGGCTGGTTGTTTGACGGTCCTTCGAGAGCGACGCACTGATATTCTATCAGGGCGCCAAGGTCAAAGAGACGGCATACGCACCTCTGATGCGTCTTATTGCCCGGGAGGGAATGGACGTTCTCCTTGTCAGGATGCCTTTTCGTCTCGCAATTTTCGGTGTTAACAAAGCAAACAACCTTATTTCGCGATACGATTATAACGCCTGGTATATCGGAGGTCATTCCCTCGGTGGAGCCATGGCTGCCAACTATGCGGCGGAGCACGGAGAACAGTTGAAAGGCTTGATCTTGCTTGCCGCATATCCGACAAAACCTCTGGACGATTGGCTGACGGCGATCTCGATCTGCGGTTCCGCCGACGTGATCATAAACAGAGAAAAGATGTCCGACGGCGACGTTTATTTGCCGGAAAAAGCTGTTAAGTGCGTGATTGATGGTGGAAACCACGCACAGTTCGGCAATTACGGAGAGCAGGCGGGAGACGGAGAACCGTCTATAACGTCTGAAGAACAGCAGAGACAAACTGCGGAGATGATTATAAAAAAACAAATGAACGATCATTTTCACCGTCTCCTTCCGTCACCCCGTCACCTTTTCGGAACGTCAGCAGGCGCGCGGTCTTCATTTTCTTGCTCTCAAAGACGATCCCGGCAGGCTCCAGAATATCGCAGTAATACTTCACGATCTGATTCTTCACCATGGTCTCCGGTGTGATCGGATCGTTCAGATTTTCGAGCAGCTCTGTCGCCGTGCCGGTCCATTCCGTGCGGTCGCGCATGAAGTCTACCAGCTGAATGAGAAAAAGCGGCGCCTGCTCCCGGACAATCTGTTCGCCGTCCTTTCGTTCCACAAACACCCAGCGTAGGTTTTCAAACTTCAGCGTGATCTTCTGCATCTCGATATCGCGCCCGGTGGCGATGAGCGTCGCCGTTTTCGACTCCCGGCTTTCCTTCTGCAGAACGTAGGAGGTGTCCACAGCACCGGTGATCCCCGACGAGCCGGAGACCTGATTGAAGACGTCGCTGTCCTTCTGCTTCCTCAGATGGTGAACGAGCAGGATCGAAACGTTCCGTGAAGCGGCGATCTCCTTCAGCGCGGAAATATCCTCATAGTCGTTTGCGTAGATCCCGCCTGAGCTGCCGCTTTTGGGCGAGCGGACCCTTTGCAGCGTACTCTAATGTATAGGGATGCAAAAAATCAACTAAATTACAATAGTGATGCAATTTAACTCAAATAACATAAGACCGCCTCGATTATTGATCGAAGCGGTCTTGTTTTATTTGCGGTTTACCCCAACGCTTTACTCATCGCGGCGCCGGTGTCCGCTTTCGTTACGGCATCGAGGTGACTGT
>JAEEJO010000022.1 GCA_016281915.1 Clostridiales bacterium | reverse complement strand
GGTCATTTTACATGCTTTGTCTTTTACCGAAAGAAGCCAGTCAAGTTCTCTTTTTACTTCTTTTACTCTGCCGCAAGGATCGTCTTTAACGTCTTTTTCAAGTGTTTCGTATCTTTTTATGGTATTATGGAAATCGGGAATAGTTTCGAAAAGTGTTGATGCGTCAAAGTCCGATAGGAGCATCTGAAACTCTCCGAACGCTTCGCCCGAGCTGCGGACGATATCGAGGTCGTCGCAGATATTGTATGTTGTTGAAGGAATGTAGTTGAAAAGTCTCCAGAATCCAGTCGTATCGTGAACATATGTTTTGCGGTCTATTGTATGATGGTAATGAAGAGAAGGTTCGTCGGGGCGCTTTGTTCTGATATACTCAGTTATATTCTCTATATTCTTCATTACCTCTTCGGGTTTTCTGAAAACGTAAGTATTGACCTGCTGAACAACGTATGATTTTATCTTTCCGTTTTCATCGGCAAAATTAGCTTTATACGTTTTGTTTACGTTGCCTATGGTTATTTCTTCGTATGAGATATATTCCCCGGAGATCTTAAACAACCGGCAGATCTTTTTTATCTGTTCATCCATAAAGCTCTTCCTCAGTTAATTGTTGATAAGAAAGAACTGTTACGAACCGTAATAATACTTGTAATCCTGGTATGCGTATTTATGGTATTTGCCTATCTTTTTGTCTTCCTGCTGATTCAGAACAACTCCGAGAAGAGGACATCCCGATCTGTCAAGCATGGAAATGCATCTCTGAACGTCTGCACGGCTTGTTGTGTGAGCCTTGATAACAAGTATGCAGCCGTCGCATATTCCGGCGATTCGCTGACCGTCGGAGATAAGCTCAAGCGGAGGGGTATCGATGATAACATAGTCGAACTGAGTGCGGAGATAGCTCAGAAGTGTTTTGAATCTGTCTCCTTCAAGCAGCAGACTTGGATTTTCTATGTTTGTAGTGGGTATGATATAGGCGTTTTCAAGGTTTGTTGAATAGATTATATCATCCATGCTTGCCCCAGCAAGATAATGGGAAAGCCCCAGGAATCCGTTTTCGGAATCAGCAAATTTCATTCGCAGATTGCTTCTCATGTAGCTGTTTCTCATATCTGCGTCTATAAAGCAAACCTGTTTGCCGGCTTTTGCAAGCTCGATCCAGAGACCTGTTGTGACAAAGCTTTTGCCTTCGTTGGGTCTGCTGCTCGAGATCATGATAACCTTTTTATCTACTCCGGTAAAGCCGACGTTAACGCGGAGGCGGTCAAATTCTGTCTGAACAAAATAGTCGTTTTCAACCAGCTGTTTGATTTTTACCTGTTTCATTTGCGTTCTCCTTCTTTACCGTTTCTGCAGGACGTGCGGTGACTTTCTTTTTTATTTTTTTCGGTGTTTTTCTTCTGTATTCATATGAGTAGGCGCTCTTATGCTTCTGTCCGTTTTTCGGAATTACCGCCATAGGCGCAAAGCCGAGATAATTTTCGACGTCATCCGAAGAGTTGAACGTATCGTTAAGGAAGAAAAGAACAGTGTAAAAACCAAGTACGGCAACAAGGCAGATCAAGGCGCCTATAAAAGCATTTCTCAGATACTTTATATTGCTCGGAGAAGTCGGAAGATCCGCAGAGTCGATAAGAATCGGTGGTTTTGCCGCCATATTGATTATATCGGGCAGATAAGTCGTTGCCTGCTCGGCAAAGTTTTTGGCTATATACTGCGCTCTGACGGGATCGGGGGCGGTTATGTTTATTTCAATGATACGCGTATTTGCCTGGTTGGAAACCGACAGCATCGTTTTCAGTGCAGAAACGGAAACGCTGTGTCCCATCGTGTTGACGACGCGCTCAAGCATCATTTTGCTCTGAAGGAGCTCAACGTAGTCTTTAGTGAGCGAGGTACCGAGATTAAGGTCCTGAATGCTCATATCTTCTTCGGTAGATACGACGTAGATACTCGATTTTGCCGTATACATAGGCGTTACAAAAAACCTGGTTACTAAAAGACCAGCTATAAGACCTATCACGATCGCTACGACGATAACGAGGATGTGCTGTCTCCAGACAGTGATAAGATCAAGAAGATCTATCTCCGTAACGTCCTGCCGTCTGCGGTCGTTTGTTGTGATTTCTCTGTTCATTAATTTTACTCCTTGAGCGTGAATATCGTGAATAAATTATACAATCCTTGATTGATCCGGGGTTTCAGGTTCATCCGAACAGAATCGAAGCTGCGCACTCATCAGCTTTTTCAAGCCAGCCGATTCCGAATTTTTTTTCAGCATAGGTTCTTGCATCGCCGAGATTCGGTTTGCGTGAAGTGCAATTGTGCGCATCGCTGCCCAGAATTATATCGTAATCCGACCTTATCAGATCGGAAACCGTTCCTCTTGTTGAGAAATGCAGAAATGCCTCAGCGTTTACCTGAAAAACGACCGGCAGAGCGGAAATCTCCTGCAATTTCTGTCTGTTGCCCTTATATCTCATAAATCTTTCGACGTGAGCAAGAACAACCCGGTATTCCATATCGAGCGATAAGAAAGAAATATCGTCGATAATGCTGTTTTGCCAACTTTCAAACGGCATTTCTATCAGAAGAGCCCTGCTGTTGCCGATGCACAGCTCAGCCAGATCGCTTTTTCGCATATGGCGGAAATACGCGATCTCAGCCCCGTAAAGAAGTTTGGGAATTTCCGGTTTTTTCTCGTTAAGGATCTGAAAGCTTTTCTCACGTCTTTTGCAGAATGAAGAAATATCTTCCTTCCACGGATAGTAGTGCGGCGTGAGTATCTGAACTTTCACACCCTGTTCGCGGGACATGGCAAGCATTTCAAGGCTTGTCGCTACATCCGGACTTCCGTCATCGATACCGGGAAGGATATGGCTGTGAAAATCTATGATTCCGTGCTCTGTCACCTTGTCATCCCCTTACACGGCAAATGCCGCATAGTAACATTATACATTTTAACATATTGCAATACAATTGTCAACCCGATTTTATAAACAAAATTTGAACTATATTTAATAGGTAAATTCACACAGAAACGGGAAAAACAGCAGATAAATGAGGGGACAAACAGTAAACGTCTGTCGGTCACATTAATTCGCACCTTTCCCATGTCCCTGTTTTGACCTGTACGTATAAAGAGGCATGGTCAGAAAAACGGACAAAGTCCTGCCGAAAGGGAAAACAGAGATAGCGTTTCCATTCCGACAGGACGTTTGCAGATTATTATTTTGCTGATCAGAGTTTAACTGTTTTTCCGGCTTTTACGGAAACGTGTTTCCCCTCGCCGTTCATATTCAGAATTATTTCTGAGTCTTTTGCCGCGGTAAGCGTGACAGACGTTACTTTGCTATCTTTCCACTCAGCGTCAACGGTTATTCCGCCGCGCGCTTTTATGCCCTTGAAGCTGCCGTTGCAGAATTCGGGAGGAAGCGCGGGAAGTATAGAGATAACGCCGCCGTGGCTTTGCAGAAGCATTTCGGCAAGACCGGCTGTCGCGCCGAAGTTTCCGTCTATCTGGAAAGGCGGATGAGTGTCAAAGAGATTATCGAGAGTGGAATTGGAAAGAAGTTTTTTAAGCATTTCGGATACGCCTTTGCCGTCCTTCAGACGTGCAAAGAGGCAAACGAGCCATGCACATGACCAGCCGGTATGTCCGCCGCCGCCGGAAAGACGAAGTTCGAGCGTTTTCTTTGCGGCTTTCATAAGCTCCGGTGTTTTTTCGGATATCTCGTCTCCCGGATAGACCGCAAACATATGCGAGACGTGGCGGTGACCGGGATCGGGTTCGTCGTAGTCTTCAAACCACTCCTGAACGTTGCCGCGTTTGCCGATTTTGAGTGAAGGCATCTTGGAAAGGACGTTTTTTGCACGTTCTCTCATATCGTTATCATGACAGAGAAGGTCTTCGCACTCTATGTATATCCTCAGAAGACCGCCGATGATCTCAACGTCCATTGTCGGGGACATACAAAGCGTTGCCCTGTTGCCGTTCTTATCGTAAAATACGTTTTCCGGTGACGTGGACGGACCGCTCATGAATACGGTCTTTCCGTCAATATTGACCTCGCACATATAGTCGAGGAAGAAAAGAGCAGACTGCTTGATAAACTCGTAAGCGGTTTTATCAAGGAATTCAAGGTCTTCGGTATAAAGATAGTGTTCCCACATATTGAAGCAGAGCCACGCCCCGCCGAGAGGCCAGAGTCCCCAGATTCCGTCGGCAGGAGCAGTAAAGCCGTATATATCCGAAAGGTGGTGCGTAACCGTTCCGTTGCAGTGATAAATACCTTTTGCGGTCTTTTTGCCCGATTCAAGAAGGTTCGTATTCATATAATCAAACAACGGAAGAGCGCATTCGGAAAGGTTTGTTGATTCAACCGGCCAGTAGTTCATCTGCAGGTTGATATTCGTGTGATAGTCACTGTTCCACGGCGCCTGCATATAGCCATTCCAAACACCCTGAAGGTTTGCGGGGAGCGTGCCGCATCTGCTCGAACCGACCAGGAGATAACGTCCGAACTGATAATAAAGACCGAGAAGACCGCCGTCGGTCTTGCCCGCGCGTATGCGTTCGAGTCTTTCATGAACGGTGAGATTATCAAGGTCCGGCTCATCGTTGAGATCAAGACGGATCTCGGAGCGTTCCATAAGCTCTCTGTGGTCCTTTTCGGCGCGGCTCGAAAGCTCAGCCCAGCTTTCCGAGTCGGGCATTGCCGGAGTTTCGCCGACGGCTGCGGTCATGTAAAACTCGATATTGTTTGCACCGGTAATGAAAACGGTGTTTTCTTTGAAGGATATTTTTCCTGCCGTAATTATTCTAACGAGAACGGTGAAATCATGAAGATCATCCGCCGTAGATGCTTCGATTTTCATAATATTGCCGTCCAGCGAGATTTTTTTGATATTATCTCTTTCCCATTTTACTTTAACGGTTCTGTCGGGGAAAAGACCGGAAAATCTGATTCCTATGATATTGTCGGGATACGAAGCAAAATACTCCCGGCAAAATGCGTGACCGCCTCTGATGTACGATACGGTGCACACGCCGCTTATAAGCTCAAGATAACGTGCATACTGCTCGACAGCTCCGTCTGCGTCGGTATCCGCGGTATCCACAAGCAGGTCCCCTGCCGTTTCGTATGAGCTTACCCGATAGAAGTCATCCTGCATATTTTCAACAGCCCATTTATCCGCTTCGGCATTTTTGCCTGCGATAAGGAGCTCACGAAGATGATCGAGCTTTTCGCGAAGTCCGGGCATTTTGATCTCACGTTCTTTTCCTGCCCAGATCCTCTCCTCCGAAAGCTGTATACGGTCACATCCGGGAATTCCGTATATCATTGCGCCCATTTTTCCGCATCCGACAGGGGACGCATTTTCCCAGCCGTCCGCAGGATTATTAAGATATAATCTGTATGTTTTCATTTCCGCCTCCGAAAAATAAATGTTTTTATTGCGTTTATATTATAATACATTTGCAAGAAAATTGCAATGCATAAATAAAAAATAAAACGGAATTTTTTCAGAACGCGGGTATACCGTCCGTCAAGTGTTGACAAAAGCATAAAAATGTAGTAAAATATACAAAGCTTTATAAAAAATATTGACGAGGTTTAAGTATTATGCAAAAAAAGCCAATAACAAACAAAGTATTGTGGATATTCGCAATAGGACAGTTCGGCTGGAGCCTTCTGTCGGGCATAATCTCGACGTGGCTCGTTCACCTTTATACGGGCGCACCGGAAAAGTTCGGAGATACAAACGGTCTTTTTGCCGATTTTATATCTCAGCATGCGCTGATCGCAGGATTGACGCTTTTCGGGATCATAACGGCTGTCGGAAGAATTTTTGATGCTGTGACCGATCCTCTTATAGCGAGCTGGTCGGATAAGGCAAACTTCAAGGGCGGAAGAAGAATCCCGTTTATGAAGTGGATAGCTATTCCCTTTGCCGCTGTTACAGTTGCGGTGTTTATCGTTCCGCAGTTTTCAAACATCGTTGTAAACGATATACTGATTTTTGTTTTACTGATGCTTTTTTACCTCTTTATGACGATTTACTGCACGCCGTATAACGCTCTTATCGCGGAGCTCGGCGACACGCAGGTGCACAGAATAAACGTATCGACATATATTTCGTTTACATATATAGCAGGTTTTTCGATCGCTACGCTCATACCTACCATTGCTGGAATGTTTGAAGGCGGAAAGATCAGTGAAATCCTTTCGGAGATAGCGGTCAAGAACTCGATCACACTTGAATCTCTCAATTCGCAGCTTGCAGATAAATCGATCCTCATAAAAGACGTTGCCACTCCTGAACAGATAGCACAGATGGCGTCTGTTCAACGGGGAAGCATACATATGGCGATAGGAATAATGGCAATCGTTGCATGCGTCGCGCTGCTGATTCCCTCGCTTTATATAAAAGAAAGAGCATATATAGATTCCAAACCCGTAAAATCGCACGCTTTCAAATCGCTGATAAAAACTTTCGGAAACGCACAGTTTCGCCGTTTTGTTTATTCGGACATAATATACTTCTTTGCCGTTACTCTTTTCCAGACAGGGCTTGCGGATTATGAAACGAAGCTGATGGGTATAAGTTCGGACAACACGTTCACCCTTACCGTACTTATGACCGTAATAAGCCTTGCGCTGTATCCTGCAGTAAACGCGCTTGCACGCAAGATCGGCAAAAAAGTGCTGATAATAATAGGATTTTTCACATATTCCGCAGTATTTCTCATCACAAGCCTTACAGGTCAGGGATTTATCTGGGGTGTGATCGTTGCGGGATGCGCGGGAATACCTATGGCTATACTCGGAATTCTTCCTCAGGCGTGCGTGGCTGACGTAAGCGAGCTGAGTACTCTCAAAACCGGTGAAGACAGAAGCGGTATGTTTTTTGCCGCAAGAACCTTTGCGCTCAAGCTCGGTCAGGCGCTGAGTATGCTGATCTACACTTCCGTTACAGTAGCAACGATAGTTGACGGAGAAAAGGTTGTTTCACCTTCTCAATACCGCATGACTGCAATCATAGCAACCGTTGCATGTCTGATAGGCGCGGTACTGTTTTTCTTCTACAACGAGAAAAAGATCCTCGGCGAAATAAAAACCCTGAAAGAAGCGGGAAGACAGACAGAAAACAGCGAGGGCTGATATGGAGATAATCAAAGAAAAAGACTACCGACGCTCGATGGAAGAAGTTGTTCTGCCATACCTTGAAACCGTGAAAACAGACGGTTATTTTGACGGTTACGGCGGCGTAAAGCTTCACTACGTCAGATATGAATGTGAAAAGCCTCTGCGCACGGTAGTTATACTGCACGGATTTACGGAGTCCTGCGAAAAATATCGTGAAATGATCTATTATTTTCTGAAAGCCGATTGCAACGTATATATTTATGATCAGAGATGTCACGGCAAAAGCGAAAGGCTCGTTGAAGATAAAACGCTTACTCACGTTGACAGATTTGACGACTATCTGAAGGACTTTGAGATATTCACGGATAAAACAGTTCCGCATTTGCTGCCTCTGATACTGTTTTCGCACTCTATGGGCGGAGCGGTAGCGGCGCTGTATGTTGAAAAGCACCCTGGTGTGTATCGGAAAGCGATTTTCTCTTCACCGATGATCGCCCCATCGACGGGTGGGATACCGAAATTCGCGGCTAGAGCGATCTGCTGTGCGGCGGAGATAATCGGAAAAGGCAAAAAAAGGGTATTTGTCTCATCCGAATACCCCGGAAAAGAAGAGTTTGAAAACTCTTGCGACACTTCGTTTGAAAGATTCTCGTTTTATGAGCGGTTCAGAAGGAATGATCCCGATTATCAGAACTACTCCCCCTCCTACCGCTGGACTCACGAAGCCATAAATGTTACACGCAGTATCATGAAAAAAGGAGAGCCCGAAAAAACAGATATTCCTTCTCTTCTTTTCAGCGCAGGACTTGACAATATGGTCAGCATTCCGGAACAGAAGGAATTTGCGGAACGTATGAAACACTGTGAGTTTATTTCATATGAAAGCGCAAAGCATGAGATATATTTCAGCGCCGATGATGTTTTAGAAAAATACGTTAACAGGATTATTAGCTTTATAAACGACTGATCTCTCGTTTCTGCAAGTCTTTTTCAGCGAACGGCCTGACGTTTTTTCATTTTCAGCCAGTTGTAAAAGCCGTAAAGGTCATTTACAAGAAATACCGTAAAGCAGACCGTAACGGAAATATACTTCGTATCCTCTGCAGATGCCAAAGTCCACAGAAGGATCAAAACAATATCGTTTGCAGCATAGGCAAGAGCAAAATACGGGCTTCTGCGAAACGTCAGATACACGGCGATAAAACTTGTTGTTACGGATAAGGTGCCGGGAACGATATTTGCCGTATTGAAAAAGCTCAGAATGAAATAGAACAGAACCGTTACTATAACCGTTACAATAAGCATGAAGATTATCTCTGATAAATTCAGCTTATTTACGGCTACTTCAGATCGGTTGCCCTTATATTGGGTTCTTTAACCACGAGATAAGCGCAAACGCAGCCATAGGCATGGTCATACCAAGATACGTGATCATTTCTCCGTAATAGGAAAACGAATAGGAAATAACCCCGTAAAGCAGGCTGAACACTATCATCAGCGCCTGACCGACGGGGTTTCCTTTTGCGTTGAATATCAAAGAGGTAACGCCGATCAGAGAGGCGATAAACGAAAGGAAGCCGTTCCCGCCGAACGCAATAAACGACAAGGTTATCAATACGGCAGACAAGCCCCAAAGGATGAGCTCAAAAGGCGTAAAAAAATTTTTCATTATGTTCTTCCCCCCCCCAAAAAAATAAAGCATCCGTAGCGCATCTTCTGAGACCTTACGATGCGCCGCGAATGCCTGATAACATTCCTACCCGGTGGCAGTGCAAAGATTATACGATAAAAACTGAAAAAAGTCAACCGCAAATCTGAGAATAATATAAAAAAATTGATTTTATAAAGGATATTTCGCGTAGATTTCCGCGCGAGGAAGAAGTTTACGTCTATCAGGGAATGCCGATGGAAAATATTTTTTATCCAGTCCGATATCGCTGCCTGAGTGATTTCGGGTCATTGGATATATCTGGCTTTGTCTTTCACTGATTCGACGTTCGCAGTATACTGTCTGAAACGCTCGTTATTCTGCCTTGTGAATCTGTAATAAATATCCGGTATTCCCCCGGTTCTGCAGGAGTCCTTATCTCGGAGCTCGTTCCCGGGGTCATGGTAACAACAGAGCTTTCTGCAAAATATACCGTTTTCTCCGGTGCTATCCAGACGGTTTTACCCTCTCCCGCAAGACGAATCGGGATTACGGTATCCGTTCCGGTATCGCAGCCTGCAGGGAAAACGTAATCGGCAAAATTCATCAGCCATTCCGGCATTATTTTTCTAAATTCATCCTGAAGCCCTGATCTGACGCATATCTCATACTGTTTCTGCGGCCAGACCGCATCTGCAACGACTACAGGACGGTCGATATCGCAATTCGGAGGGTTCTTTCCCATTCTGTCAACAGTGGCGTAAGTGCGCTTTATCGTCATATGATGCTTTACGCCCCATTCCTCACAGTTTATTGTGTAAGTAACATCCGGGTCGATATCGAGAATATTGTCGAATTCCTCGATCCACGCTGTTCCGTCATCATTGTGAAGACCGTATGTCGGAGCACCGACCGCTCCCGCCGGGATACCTTTGACATAGTTTTCATTGATCACTGTACCCGGCATCTGACCTATCGTGTAAATGGCTCCCGTGTCGTGAAGACGGTATACGGCGTCAACTATGCGGTTCCGACAGATCATATTGTTTCTGCACGTGGATGATGCAAGGAATTCGCTCCATCCCCATCCGAGAGAAATGCCGTTAAATGCGGTCTGTTGTATATGATTTCTGAGTATTCTGACATTCTCCACATAAAATGCCGTAATTCCCGCGCAGCCGCCGAATCCGTGCGCCATTCCCGTATGGTATATAAGATTATCGGAAACAGTGATATCCTTGCACAAGCCCTCGATCCCGCGAGGGAATTTTTCGCGATTTGTGCCATCTCCGTCGCCGATGTATACGTGCTGCGGATTTCCTATCGTGATACCCGACGACGTGATATCGGTGAGAAAGTTGCCCGATACAGTGCAGTTGACAACGTCGTTAGTCATTGACAAGCCGTCCGCGCCGGTATGTTTGATCACGTTGCCTGTGAAGTTTATCGATTCGGCATTCGTAATATTGATAACTCCGGGAAACGTATCGCACATCTCATATTTTTCGCTGTGCCAGTTTGAATCCGCAAACACAGTTGTCGTAAGCGCCGCCTGAACGGTAGCTTTGCCGTATGAATCTTCGACTTTCGTAAGAAGATAATCGGTATGGGCGAACGTCAGTCCGCTGAAGGTAATATTTCTTACACGGTCATTTGTTGAATCGCCTGAAATTACTATCAGTCTGTCTGCGCACGGGACTTCAACGTCGGCGACAGACATATCCTCACCCTCGAGCGGATAGTAATAAAGCATATGTTCTTTCTTGTCAAAATAGAATTCCCCGGGAGAATCGACAAAAGAGAATGCGTTGAAGAGTTTGTGACGCCCGGTGCACTGAAATTCGCAGCCCCAACCGGGAGTTTGAGCGATCGCGCCGTATGGCTGCTGAAAAAAGAGGATAGCCTGTCCGTTTTCATATCTGATATCGCGGGCGCAAACTATATTCTCATTCCACGTCGTTCCGTTTACGATCTCGATATCATCGAAGCCTGATTCGATTTCAGGCATATCTTCCGCGCGGTAAACGACACCGTCAGATTTTGTCCCCGATATCCATGCCCAGTCCGCCTGCCCTGCTCTGACGCGGTATTCGCCGTATCCGCCCTGAGCCTCTGCCTCTATGCTGCCCATCTCAGCTCTGTGATCGTTAACATAGAGATTTCTGAGCTTGTCATCTCGGTCTAACGGCGCAGAGTAAAGATCATCGTTATATTTTGTCCAGCCCGTAACCTGCTCTGCGCCTGAGAACACGGGAGTCTCACCTTTGTATGCAGTATAAATAATGAGGCTGCCTTCCGGAGCGGAATCACGCACGTCGAAAAATACAGGTTCCTTCATTCGATATATCCCCTCTCGGAAATATACGATTATCTCGCCATCCGTCAGCCCGTTTTTGATAGTCCTGACCATGTCTCTCGCGCCTTTGAGTGTAAGCAGCGGTTTTTCTATTGTGCCGGGGTTTGTGTCGTTCCCGTCAGGGGAAACATACAGCTCCGCATAATACCGTCCGGACGTCCCTGTTGATGCGCAGCCCGTCGGCAACACTGCTGCAGATACCGCTGTTGCTAAACCGAGAAGAAAAGCTTTGCGCAGCAATCCGTTTTTTTCAGCAGCGGTTTTTCGTGTGATCCTTTTCGCTTTGGATGCTTCGTGCCTGCATTTGCCGTTAAGACAGGCTATCTCTTTTTTATTGTGACCGTCAGTATGCACTTTTACCACCTCTGTTATCTGTATAGGAAAAATCATATGTCGCTTATGATTATAATATACACTGTATCGGCATACAAGTCAAGTATTCCCAGAGATTTTTTTTCGAACAAGCACGTGTTTTATAAGTGTTTTTTTACGTATCCGCTATTCGCCTAAAAGCAAAAATCGCGGGTAAAAAGTCTGAAAGGTTCTTTCTCATTAAGAAATGGTCAAAAGGAGCCCCGAAAGATCGGGGCCCCTTGCTGATCGTATTGAAGATAATTGTTATCACAAAATTAATTACTGTTGCGAACCGGTTTTTTACGTATGAACAGTCTGAATATCGTATAAATACCGTATCCGACAGCCACACCGAGAGTATTCAGAATCAGATCGTCGATATCCGACGCTCTGGAAGCGAAAGGCAGCTGCAGTATCTCTATACACAAAGAGATCGACGCGCCGACTGAGATCACTTTCAGGAAGCTGTTCAGCTTTTTATATACTACGGGCAGTATGATGCCGCTCGGAATAAACATTGCGGTATTGCCGCCCACGTTCCAGATAATATCTCTGACACTGCTATAGTCAAAAAGACGGACCACAGGAAGAAGATTTATGCGCAGAGGAAGCATCTTCGCGGCATCAAAAACGAGAGGCTGGACATGTCCGTCAACCAGAGCCCTCGGGAAAAATACGAAACGAATGATCACTGCAAGGTTGACATACATCAAAATCAAGACCGCTTCCCGTTTCCAGTCCACTCTGCGCTGCTTTATCCAGACGCATATCCTTACAAGCAGCCATATCGCCGCAAAAGCCGTTTCTGCCGCAGGGAAAGATATTTCCATAATTGTTTTCACCTCAGAGCATGAATTTATTTCAGGCTGCTTATCCACGCAGCAGCCTCAGCGCGTGATCGAAAAATGAAACTGTTTTTATCGGAATATTTTTCGATCAAAGCTAAAACGACAGGACGGTTTTCCGTATCATAGTATTCAACAGTTTTCACCAGTTCCGGATCAAGTTCCTGTTCTGTCCATGGAATATCCCCGCGTTTCTTTCCTGTACGTTCTTTTATACCATTCATGCATTCGGTAAGATCATAATCAAGGAAAAATACGGTATCGCATGCCTGAAATCTGATTTCATAGGTCCTGCTGTAATCCCCGTCTATGATCCACTTGTCCATATGAAGTATTTCGCCCAGTTTTAAGTCAAATTCTTCTCTTAAGATATGCGATCGGTCTGACTTCCACCAGACGTTATCTAAATGGATCAGCGGCAGCCCTGAAATATCGTGAAGCATATCGGAAAACGTGCTTTTTCCGCTTCCCGGACATCCGAGAACGATGATTTTTTGTCCAATATCCACAATGGACTCCTCACATACTTCGATTTTCAGCATTTTTTTAAGTTCGGTATTCGATCTTGAAATGAGCATTAAGTTTCTACGGCAGCCAAGAAATGATTCTTTCATTTTCCTTTTTATCGGGCGTCAACACACGCTCCGAATAATCCCCTGCTCCTGCAGATAAAGGCTTCTTATTCATTCTCAATAGCCGAGGAATTTTTTCAGGTCATTGTCCGGAAGAAGCTCTTCTTTACCGAGACCGAAGGAGTATTCCGGAACGATCTTCAGATAGCGGTCAAGAAATTCCTCGTAGGTCTTCGCTTCAAAGCAGTACGGAGTGATGAAAAAATCTCTGCTGCCGCCTGTCACGCGGTCTCCCGCCGTCACACTGACCTTGTAGTCGCCGGATTTCAGCTTATAGAAAACATATTGTTCGAGGTTCCATCCGTGCAGACTGATGTGTCCGAACTCGGGAGCATAACTTGCCACTGTCTCATTTGCCTGAAGCGCCGCGCTTTGATAGTCGTACTCAACAGTCTCTATAAACCTTTCGGCGCTTTCAACGTCGTACACGGAATACTTGATTTCATTTCCATATTTTCTGACGAATTCAAGGTCTCCGTCTACCTTGCGTATATCATACTGCCAGCCTTTTTTGAGAATCTTTTTATCAAGCCAGTGATAATCTTTTTTGACGTTATTGAAAGCCTTTTCGAGATATACGTCTATATCCGTGCCAAACTTGAATTTTTCTTCCGGATTTGAGTTTTTAACAGTATCGTGTGTGTATCTGCAAAGGAAATCGACGAACTCATCCGCGGTCGCGCCTTCCGTCCATGGAGTCACGATATCGGAATCGTCATAATAACTTTTGCTGATCTGACCGAAAACATATTTGCCATGAAGAGGCGCGATCTGCCAGACGGGCGTCTGTTTCTTCATCATCGTCAGAGTAGCCCAGTAGAACTCTTCACGCAGCTTTTCCAGCGCTTTTTCGTAATATACGTTGATATCAGTACCGTATTTGAACAGCTCCGGGTCGGCAGAAGGATTTTTGTTCAGTTTCTTTTCGCGTTTTTTCTCATTCTCACGTTCCAGCTCCATAGCGAAGGACTCATCGGTGCTGAGCGGCTTCCACGCCCACACCTCATCCGAGCTGTGGCTTCCGAGAGCTGGAGCGTAAATAAAGGCACCTCCGGCTTGACCCCGCCATTTGTTCCATCTGCCCGCCGCAAGAGTCCCGTCCTTCATTATCAGAAGGCAGTACTGTTCCTCCTTCGGGTTCTTTCTGTCGGCAAAAGATTTAAAGCCTTCAAACTTAACGCTGCGGCAGCCTTCTTTTTCCGGTCCGAGATTTATCAAACCCATCTCTTCATCTTCAAGGCACTCGCTAAGATCGTAACGCTCAAGAGAATGCCATCTCTCCACTTCCTCCGATCCTATCGTGTCGGCGGTACCGCGGATGAATTTTCCGGATGTTGATTTTTTGCTGCGGTAATCATCGGGATTCCATTCGCCGGCGGTGTAGTCGCCGTTCTTCAGCTCAAGCAGGCAGAACTCTCCGTACTGCGGCATGTCTTTATCCACAATATCGTAAAACTCATTGAAAGACAGTATGAGCGTTTTATAATTGGCATTAAACATGGTTCCTCCTCTGCACATCCGAATTTAACGGGTTGCCAGTTTCAGAAATTTTGCGTCATTCATCTGTTCGTTTGTAAGATAGTCCCCATTGTAAAACAGAGCATAGGTCGTGATCGGTGAAGGCGCGTTCTGCGCGGCTTGTTTGCTCTCTATATGGACAGACCTGAACTCTATTTGATGTTCTTTTGCGGTTTGCTCAACGATAGGAACATACTTTGCGTTGAATGGGCACTGGCTCGTATAGTAAAGAACGTAGCCGGTCTCATCGATGCGGGGATGCTTTGCGCATTCCTTAAATTTCGGTTTTTGTGCGTCAGAGAAAAACGGCAAATACCAGAGCTGTATTCCGTTATCCGCCTCATCGCACACAGAAAAGCCCTTATGCGCCAGATACTTCGGATCAGCAAGAAACGGTCTTTTTTTCGCGGCGCTCAAAATGCAGAGCCCTTTTTTACATTTTTCTTTGCTGTCCTCGATACATGCGCCCAAAAGATCGTTTGAATATCCGTGTCCCTTGAACGAGCCGGAAACCCACAGACAGTCAATATACATATACCCGTCCGCATCTATCGGATTCCATGCATTTTCTGCAGGAATATACTCAATGAAGCACTTGCCTCGTTCCACGCTTTTCAAAAATACAAGTCCATCGTCAAACCGATCTGAAAGCCATGCTTTTTTGGATGAAACCTGTATATCTTTGTTATTGGAGATTGCGCAGCAGATATGCTCCTTTTCCAGATTCTCTTTCGTTACTTTGATATATTCCAAGTAAATCCCCTCCCCAAGTTCAAGCTTTATCTGAATTTTTCCAGTCGGTATACCTGTCCGTCGTCTAATTCTTTCACTCCGCCCTTATATTCATAACCCATCTTTCGATAGAATTCCACTGCGGTAATCGATGCAGGAATCTCGATCCGCTCTGCTCTTAAAAAGTATTCGTCGTGTTCCAAAGTCTGAATGATCAGTTTTCCGATACCTTTTCTTTGATATTCCGGCAAAACAAAAATCGTTAAGAATATGCTTTCCGTGGTGCTCCCGTAATATCCCGCGATCGCCCCGCAGCCAATGATTCGTCCTTTATCGCAAACAACATACATATGTCCTTCTTCCGAACGTTTCAACAATACGTCCGAAGAATGGGAAGAGATCATTTCATAGATATAACGCGGAGAATAGTCTTTGCTGTTGCTTTTTTTCAGCGTATAGGCAATCATATTCGCTGTTTCTTCCGCATCCTCTTGTTTAAATAATCTTATTTCCATATGATATTTCTCCGCACAACGTTCGGCATTTTATCGACAACCATATATTCGCGAGAATGCTTTGATCTTTCTCACTACTCATATTCTTTTCAATATTATTCTCCCGTATGATTTACAGACAATACTTTTTTCTTTCTTCCCGCGCCTTTTCCTCAGCCATCTGCGTGAAACGGTCTACGTTGTCGTATACGTATTCCGCGACGCGGCAGAACTCTGTTGTCTGATCGGGGAAGAAGTACGCGGAGCATCGCTCGCAGTCACCGTTCGCCTGACACTC
This sequence comes from Clostridiales bacterium, assembly GCA_016281915.1. GTDB lineage: Bacteria > Bacillota > Clostridia > Oscillospirales > UBA644 > HGM12619. Next base: position 8,359 of record JAEEJO010000022.1, on the reverse strand, counting down.
AAGCAGCTCGTCATCAGTTTTTTCTGCTACGTATCCCATCCAGTCTCCGTCATCGTCGTCCCAAAAGCCGTTGACGCGTATTCCTACGGTAGAGAATGCGTGGTGTCCCCTTAAAAGATCGAGGGACAGGATATCGTTTATCTTTACGTTTACGAATTCGGAGAAAATATATCCTTCAAGCCCGTGACTGACCTCAAAATGCTCCGCGAGTTCCTTTTTTACCGTTTCGTAGATCGGGTCCATATCTATATAATAAGGATCCTTCGTCCACTCTCCCACAGGCTTTATAAGCTCAAACAAAAGCTCTTTCATAAACTCCTTCAAGGCGAATCTCACGTAAGGCCCGCCCGGCTGAAGGAACGCTGCCGCGTCATCGGCGCAATTGTCCTCCAGACACAGCGGAACGTAAAGATCAAGCTTTTCCGTCGCTTTATCAAATATCGACTTTTCTTCACTCTTTTTCATTCGATTTACTCGACAAACAGGAATTTACGCTTTAAGTTCATACATGCGGTATATCTTTCTGTACAGCCTGCCTGTAAACAGCAGCCTGAAAAACAATCTTTCGGCAGACGTAAGCTCTTTGACCAGTGCGGCGGGAGTGAAGCTATGCTCTTTTACAAAACTGATCCGAAGTCCGTTAATTAAACTCTCGATATCATCTATCCCATACAGCTCAGTAACACCGACGTCATTGACAGGGTTTTTAAGTTTCGATGCTTTGACGCCGAATTCGGTATAAACATCCATCAGAATATGGATTTCCCGATACTTATTATCAAGAGCTTCCAATAATCCCCGTACCTGGCTGTTGGTCAGATACATGCTCAGTCCCTCAAGGACAACGATGACCGTATTACAATCCGGGAGCGTTTTGATCTGTTCAGGTCTGGACGCATCCAAAGCCGTCATACGGTACGTTTCATTTTCCTGAAAATACTTCCTGCGGATCTCTATGACGTCAGGAAGATCGCAGTCAACCCATTCTGAACAGGGAGTTTTGACCCTCATATTCCTGCTGTCAAGCCCGCACCCGATATGAAGCACCAACGCATCGGGGCTCCATTGCAGCATACTTTCTGTCCAGTCGTCGAACACACGTGCTCTCATAGCCATATTGTAAGCAAGCCATTTTGACCTTGACTTGCCTTGAATCGGGAAAGCTTCTTCTTTCCATATTCTCTCAGCTGAGGGATCGTTCAGGATAATCCCCTGTTGGCTCACCTTTGATTTTCCATACAGCGGAATATAGAGTGTTTTATTCACTTCATTCATGTGATCTTTCTCCTCTGTAAATCCCTTCTTGCCGATATTATTCTATCACACCAGGTAATCTTTTCTTCTGAAAACGGGTTCGGAATATTGTTTCCAAACCCGCAGATGGCGGAGATGATGGGATTTCTCGCCAATGGGATCGTATATGCTTCCCACACCTTTGGAGCACAGTCACGGCAAGATATTTTCACGCGCGTTTGTCTGAATGATCCAAAACGGGAAAGCCTTGCTGTGATAGCACAGAAAAACAGGTCTCTCGGGGTATGGAAGCACTTTCACAAAATATCTTCTATATCAAACAGCACAAAATGACGATAATTGACTATATTATTTAATATTTTTTATTTTAACATATAATAACTATACTTGTCAACCCTCTATATATTTATTTTTTTTCGAAATATTGTCGAAAAATGCGCGTTGAGCTTGCGGGAGACTCAAGAAAGGCAGATTCTATTTACACAGTTTAGTTCCATGAGCTGCGGCATTCCTGCGCGTCGCTTCTGCTTGCGAAAAAGGTGCCGATGAAGATGATCCAGGAATGGCTCGGGCATTCCGATATAAGTACGTCGAGCAACATTTATTCCCACCTTGACGCTGAGAGCAAACTCGAATCCGCGAATATCATCGCACGGCGCTGTCGTCGTAAAACGCGTGACATGACAAAAATCCCTGTCCGAATATCTCATCGGGCAGGGGTTGTTTTTTGAACGAAAACTGCGGGGTTTTGGCGCGCAGGATCGTCTGTGTACCCTTCAAATCGATCGGGAGGCATAGTTTCCCATCCGAACCGGAATGGCACGTAGAACGCGTTTAAATGGGGCAGAAGGCATCGCCAAATTCGATTATATATATTTATAATTCTGATCTTCCCGAATAATAGTAAGATAATAATCTGAATAGTTTTACTGATTCTGCTCTTCCCCTACTATCTCGCCGTCGTGGAGGCGAATGGTGCGCTGGCAGTAGGAGGCTACGTTGGCGTCGTGGGTGACTACTATTACGGTTGTGCCTTCCTTGTTTATCTCTTTGAAAAGATTCATTATGCTCTTTCCTGTTTCTTCATCCAGAGCACCTGTAGGTTCATCGGCAAGTAAAAGTTTCGGTTCAAGCAGCAAGGCTCTTGCAATAGCAACCCTCTGTTTCTGACCGCCGGACAGTCTGTTTACAGGTGAATTGAAGTATCCGGACAGTTCAAAGTCTGTCAGTATTCTTTCCGCCTTTTCGGTCATTTTTTTCATATTTTCCTTGTTAAAATAACTAGGAATCATAACATTGTCCATAACGGAGAAATCAGGAATCAGCGCAAAATCCTGCATTACATAACCGATTTCTTTGTTACGCAAATTCGCTTTTTTCCTTTCAGGAAGATTGTTTATATCGCAATTATCGAAAAAGTATTTACCACAGTCTGCATTGTCAAGGCAACCGAGGATATGCAGCAATGTTGATTTACCGGAACCGCTTTTACCGCTTATAGCGATTATTTCGCCTTTTTTGACAAATAAGTCTATTCCGCGAAGAGCATAAACCGGATTATCCGTATTGCTAAGATATGTTTTGTATATTCCGGTCATTTCTATCAGCATTTTCAGTACCTCAGTTTCATTTATGTTTCGCTATAAAGATTAAAAATCGTTTTATTGAGAATAGTTCGGGGTATAACTGCCGAAACAATGAAGGATGCAGTATAAATCAAGATTGTTATGGCGTAGTTTCTCCACGAAATATACGGCGGTTGTCTGTATGCAACAGAGGCATACATATTAAATATCGGAACAGAAAACAGTAACGAGGAAAGGATCAAAAACAGGTTTATCAGTGAAGCTACGGTAACGCATTTTCTCTTTGTTGCGCCGCAAAGCCGGAATATTCCGTATATTTTCATGTCGTTAAGGGTATTGAGCGATACGCATCCTGTTACGCAGGTAATACATATAAGTAACAACAATGCGCATGACGGAAGTTTATCTGCGATATCACGTTTTACCGATTCCAATAATTCGCTGTAAACACTTCTGAAACTGTATGTATAACCGTAATCGGTATTTAATCGAACGATAAGATCATCTTTTTCAAGGGGATTCAGAGACTCATCGAAAAAGACGATTTTGATATAAGACTTTATGTAAGAATGCTCCTTGGGTATGATTATCCATGGGGGAGCTGACGTAATTTCTTTAAAATAACTTGAGGCGTTGCCCGATCCTGACAGTGAAAGGAAAACATTTCCCTCTGCAAGAATACCGACAACAAAAACATTGTATTGTCCTTCAACTTCATTGAAGACATATTCGTTATTCAACTGCAAAATTTTACTTAACGATTGGCTTACAAGTATTTCATATACACCGTCGTATCTTTGTTTCGGATGTCTGCCGATTAAAAGCGGTATTTTTACTTCATCCGTATATCCGTTGGTTGTATATGCAACATAAACCTCTTTTGCTTTTTCTGGAAAATCCATTTGCATAAGACCGTTGAGCGTTGTTCTGCTGCAGTTGCAGGACATAACTTTGTTTATACCTTTTATATCGGACAGTTCATCGTCTGAAAGAGACGGAATTCCGCTCTCAATCGAAAGAAACTGAGATAGGAGATATGCGTCTTTTTCGGAGAAGTGGCGTATATCATCAGTATAACGTGTTTTTGCAAAAAGCTCGGACAGCTTTCCGTTTATCAGAACCGTGCACGCAATAAGCAAAAGAAAAGAGAGGATGTATGTTTTAATATTCTTAATAAACAGTTTCAAGGCAGGGATCAGAAGGCGCACAGCTGTTTACACCGCCTTTCCGTATATTGTCAGTCCGGAGCTTTTGATTATTCTGATTATTAACGGTATTATGGCGACAAGGCTGATGGCAAATACGATTACGAAAACAAACAGATTAACCAATATAAACCGGCTCGTAAACAAAACGGAGGATATTCCCATTACACTAACGAGGATATAACCAATGATTTCACCCACAATAAAGGCGGAGGAGGAATATATAAAGTATTCACCTAAGATCAGCGCTGCTACAGCTAATGAAGAACCGCCGGTAATTCTGAATATTGAATATGCGTAACTTCTTTTTTTCAGGATATATCCGTAAACAAGCATATAGGATATTATCGCGAGTACCATTATAAGCAATGGTTCCGACATTTCTGTGATATAGTCCGAGAAAATAAACCAATCGGATTTAATTTCCGGTTCCTGAGATTCTACAACGTAAAAAGTGTTTAAAATATAATCGTTAATTGCTTTTGCACGTTGTTCGATGCCCCCTTCGTCGGGAAGGAAGAAAAGAGTTACATCAGTAAAACCGGCATTTACAAATGTATTGAACGGAACAAGTATCTGCGTAACGAGATCACCGAGTGCTGCGGTTCCGATTACGGAGTATTCCGCGCCGTTTACGGTAATTTTTCCGGATGAAATTCCAAGACCGGTTTTTAAAAGGCATACCCTTTCTCCGCTTAATTCCTCATTCTCCGTCCAATAGCGACCGGAATAAATATAGTTTTCGGCAATAGTATTGCCCAGATACCAGGTTTTTATCACATGTGTCAGCGAATACGGTGTATTTTCTTCTTCCACCTCGGCAGAAGATGCAAATACTAAGTTTTTTACGTCTTTTCCGCCAAATTCAAGTATTTTTTCCGCTGTTTCCGTCAGTGGCTGACCTTTTTCAAGACGGTATGAATACATTCGTTTAAGATTTGTCTGACGAAATAAATCATATTGAGCGGCAATCTGATTGCCGCTAAAAAAAATCAACAACAGAAAAGACAGTATCATCCCAGTATAAAACAGAACAAACTCACGGGAATGGTACCGTATAAAGGAGAAAATTATCTTAAATGTCAATCGGTTGAGTTTCATTGTTGTATTAATAAAGGTATACTTATATTTTTGACTATATAGTATAAACCGTATGTCATCTCGTGTTTCTGATGCCATACCCCATTTTTAAAAACCCTTTCGTTTGAAAGATTCGGGGGATTAAACGGAAGATATACGGCTGTCATAACCCCTTCACCATCGGTATCGAAAAGCGGATCGTCAGATACATAAAAGGATTTTATTACCGAAAAGCCGACAAGCTGCCACTCGGTTTCGTCCGTTATGTCTTTGTAAGGACATGTTACTGACTTTCCGTAATGGCTAAGATCAAGCTTCATATAATCTTTTTCTCCTACACGCACCCAGCTAACGCTGTCAACGGTCAGCTGCCCGTAAGGAAATTCCATTTCAGCATTTAAAGCAACGGGTTCGTTCTGAGCGGTTGGAACAGGCAGAAGAAGCGTCGGGCCCTCGTATGTATAGAGATTCTCGATTTCCTTATCCGTCATGTCCTTCATGGATTGGAATTTATATACTTCACGCGGAGCGTAAAAACCGTTGATATACAACTCGCATCCTTCTGTGCTATCGTTGAAAGGGAAATAAAATGTGGTTACGTTTGTAAAAATATCGTGTTCTTTAAATGAGATGTAATCAACGACATTGTCATTTTGTTTCAGCTTAATGTTGCGAAATTCAGAATTGTCAAAGGCATTTATTGCGCCGACGGGCTTATGATTTCCGTCTTCAAATACCGTTGTTGAAACCGAAACTGTGTTTTCACCATATTCGGACGACACTATTATCGTTATTCCGTAAGACGAATAAAAGCGTATATCATCCGAATACCGATCTACCGGATATATTTTCATTTTAATGGAGCCTATGTCCGGACAAATCAGATCATATTCTGTTTCGTTTTCATACGGCAGTTTTGCAGATAAATTATCGCTGTAGACGAGGGTTAAAGTATCCCTGTAAATACCTCTTTCGACATCATCAACAGAATTACCGATAGAGTATTTCATCTCGGATTTAAAGTTTTTACCGCCGGCAGACAGAATTATATCTCCTTCGCTGTTTTCTTCAAGGACGGTAACAGTGCCGTCATCCTGTCCTTTATATCTGTAAATATAATTAAGATACAGCGATGTTTTGTCTGTTGTGTAATCATGATAAATCACACCATATCCGAGACGGAGATATTTCTCATCGTTTTCTATATAGTCGGTTTGCGGAACAACTATCGCAACAGCTCTTCGAAAATATGCATCAAGAGCGGTATCAATAATATCATTTTCATCCTCTATAACATATGGAATGATATAGGGGGAAGAACAGCCGGTTATTAAGTAAGACAAGGTAATTAATACCGTAAAAAACAGTGTAATATGTTTCATTTAATTTCCTCATCAGATTTTCAGTTCTTACAAAATCGGATACGCTCTTGATGCGAATTGCTATTTGATCTTATTAAGAATAAGCACCTGGAATTATCTATTTTACTATATGTTTAATAATAAAATGAATGGCTAACGGTGCCGTAATCCGCTTCAGGAGTGTTGCGGGAAATTCTTATTCTCATTCCAACGGTGCTGTGATATGCGCCCGCGGGATATCCATTTGCATGTACGTAGGAATCCAGAAATTCATTACCATAAAGCGTTGCTGAGTAGTCTTGTCTGTATTCTAATTCCGAATCTCTGCTAATGCCGTTTGAATCTTCAACATAATGAAAAATTTTATAGTAGTAGTAAAACACAGAACCCGAATAGGAATATTCTCCGGAACTATATCCGTACAAATCGTTTGAAGTTAACTCTTCATGCATATAAGCATACACATATTGATCTGTAGCTGAATAAGTACTGTATGCATTTAAACATATAGCAGCAGATGCCATCAGAACAATTACGAGAGCAAAAGCAACTATTTTTTTATTATACTTTACTTATTATACTTTTTACCATCTTTTCCCCTTTCATCGAATAAGAAAATGAACTTAAAAGTGTTTAGATGTTAACAACCAGCAATATTTGCAGTTAGCTGCAATTCAAAATCATCAACACAGAATAAAACTATTTGCCGGCAGGATTTCCGTTTCATTATGCGCGCAAGAAACGAAATCGTAATAATCCGAAAAGTGTTGACTTTGTTTCGCAAATATAGTATACTACAGAAAGACTATTATGTCAACCAACAGATTTTCAAAAGTGTTGCGAAACTTGTTACAATTATGTAAATTAAATTTGAAGTATAGGGAGCTGCACGTAACTATGGAGCATTCAGAGCGCTGGCTTGCTACTCACGATAAAATCAAACAGACAGTTTTAAAAATTATTGCTGACGGAGATGATACTTTTACCGATTTCAGCATCCTAAGCATTTGCACTAACGCAAATATAAACAGAAAAACATTTTACACGCACTTCAAAAACATCAATTATGTGCTGAAAGAAACAATTCAGGATATTTTGGGACAGCAAACAGATGGGAATAGACCTTACTGCCAATTCAATGCAAAAAAGGAAGATATTATTCACTCATTACAGCAGGTGAAACGATATCGTAATTTTTTTCACAATATCATTGGCTACTATTTTAAAACATTTGAGGAATTTTTGAAAAAAAACAAGTCAGAAAAAAGTCATACTTCATACTTCAATCATTTACGAATTGCAAATGAAGAGGAGATTATTTCATTTATTTTTGTTCATTCCGGCGTAATATCGTGTTTGAAATATTGGATTGAAACAGATTTCAGATTGAGTGAAGAAGAAATTGCAACGATTATAACCAAATTCCTGCCGCACCAATAAAGCATTAATAAATCATCTATACATCAAACATAATGCCGCTTATGAAGTAAATCAGAGCTTCCCATCCCACCTGGTTTCGTCAGCACAGATACGAATTATATGAGCTCTCGATTTCCGTTCCGTTGTGCGCACAGGAAGCGGAATCGTTATAATCCGAAAAATGGGTTGAGTTTGTTTCTGATTTAAATTTAACATAACTTTACAGGAAAGTCAAGCGACACTGTTCAGAAAGTGTCGATATTTACCGTCATTTGAAGAAATGCGCCTTAGATGACCTACGGCGCATTTTTATTTTTCGGGTGTTGTATTTGTGGATTCCTTTTCAGACTTATACGATGTTTACCTCTCCTTCTCTCGTCGTAAGCACTAAACAGACGAAACCCCTGCCCGAATACCTCATCGGGCAGGGGTTGTTTTTTTGAACGAAAATTGC
>JAEEJO010000021.1 GCA_016281915.1 Clostridiales bacterium | reverse complement strand
GGTCATTTTACATGCTTTGTCTTTTACCGAAAGAAGCCAGTCAAGTTCTCTTTTTACTTCTTTTACTCTGCCGCAAGGATCGTCTTTAACGTCTTTTTCAAGTGTTTCGTATCTTTTTATGGTATTATGGAAATCGGGAATCGTTTCGAAAAGTGTTGATGCGTCGAAGTCCGAAAGCAGCATCTGAAACTCTCCGAACGCTTCGCCCGAGCTGCGGACCAAGTCAAGATCGCCTGATGCGTTGCATGATGCCGAGGGGATATATCTGCAAATGCGCCAATACCCTGTTTTGTCGTTTACGTATGCTTTTCCGTTTGATGCGTGGAAGAAATGAAGGAATGATCCGTCGGGTTTCTTTTTGTCTATGTGATCCGTTATTCTCTCTATATTCTCCATTACCTGCGCGGGGTTTTTGAAAACGTATGTGTTTATCTTCTGGAGAATATATGATTTTACGTTTCCGTATTCATCGGCAAAGCTTGCTTTATACGTTTTGTTTATATTGCCGACTGTTACTTCTTCATATGAGACGTATTTCCCGGGGATCTTAAACGATCCGCAGATCTCTTGTATTATTTCTTCCATGATTTCTCTTTGTTATTATTTCTCAGATTTAATATCAGGGTTTTTTTGCTTCTGATCAATAAGTTTTCTCATCAGCGGAATAAAGACGCCGCCGACGGTGTTTCCTGCTGTCATGACGAGAAGATAAAGGACTGTGTTTAAGCTCCAAGCCTGTCCTACGGTGAAGTAATACATATTCGCTACGCAGTGTTCAAAGCCGCAGATAACGAATACCGTAACGCCGAAGAAGATGGCAAGGAATTTGCCTGTGCCGTGCTGGATCGATTTATATCCTTCAACGGCGATATATATCATGATATCGCAAAGGAATGCGAGGATAAACGCGCTTAAAAGGCTTTGTGAGAGCTTTATATCACAGACAGAAGCCGCTTTTTCGGAAAGAGAGGGAAAAAGTCTTGTCTGAGTTTCGATAAAGCCCGTAAATACTGCGCCTATGAGGTTGCCAAGCCAGATAAGAGGAAGTTTAAGGGCATATTGGGCGTCGTTATCGAAGACATAGCATATTTTGCCGGTAAACAGATTAAACCCGAACACGCAGACGCAGAAAAGGCCTACGGTAAAGAATATAGCGCCTGTTATCTTTGAGTCGCAGAGCAGAAAGACTGTTCCGCCGAGTGAAATGCTTATTCCGGCAAGGATGCCGCTTAACAATGTTTTCATTTTCCGCTCCAAAGTATATATATCAGTCGAGAAGTGTATCGATAAGGAACTGCTGATTCTTTTTGAAGTCTATTATCGTAAGTGCGCGTCCGTCTATTGTATCGTAATAATATGATTTATTGATGGGTACCCGCTGTGTGAATATGGTGAAATCCTTGGACATGGGTAAAAGTTCCATCGCAAAACTGAGTATTTCCATATTACTTAAGTCTGTGGTTATAAGCGGCAGGAGCTCATCCATAACAGAAAGAAGCTCTGTAACGCTCTTATCTTTATATTTACCGTATACTGCAAGAAGGACTTTGCGCTGTCTTTCTGAACGCTTGATATCCGAATCGATCTTTCGAATTCGGACATATCGCAGCGCTGTGCTTCCGTTCATATGGACAAAACCGGATGAAGGGAGTGAAAGAACCTCTGCCTCGGCATCTGTTATTTCGATATCGATGCCGCCGAGTTTATCGATGACTTTTATAAACTGCCCGAAATCAACGCAAACATTAGCGTCGATCTTTACGCCGAAATTCTTTTCGAACGTCTGATCAAGCAGCTTCATCCCGCCGAAGCGGAATGCGGCATTGAGCCTGTTGTTTTTATAGCCCGGGATCTGAACATATATATCGCGGACAAACGACGTAAGAGTGATTGTTTTTTTATCTTTATTGATAGTTGCAAGGATCATTGAATCGGAGCGCTGACGGGTAGTCTCATACTGCTTTCTGTCCTGTCCGATCAGAAGGATATTTATCAGGTGTTTGCCTGTGATCGTGGGGTTGTCAAGAGGATTGAATTGTATCTGATCGGGCGAAATGACACGGCTTGTATCAACTTTCGTTGTAGTTCCGGAAGAAGATGAAGTGCCTGACGATTTGCCTGAGGAATTCTCTGTTTCTGAAGATTCCGTCTGCTCGGTCGAATTGTTGTTTCCGGTGTTTTCCCCGGTTTCGGAATCCGACTGTGTTTCGGAACCGGACGGAGTTTCGGTATTTTCTTCGCGGTTTTCCGCATTCGGATCCCAGAGCTCCTCGTCTTCATCAAGGATCACCTCGAAGAAGTCGCCTTCCTCTGTTTCGTTTTCAGCCTCAGCCTTTTCGATCTCGTTCAGTTCCTCTTCGGTAATATATGCCTCATTCGGATCCGGTCTGTTGATCTTATTCAGCATGGAGTAAATATATGCAAAGAATCCCGCCCCGACAAGTGCCAGACATATGATGACTATCAGAACGATTTTCAGAGCAAGAGGTATTTTTCTTTTATTATTCTTTTTGTTTGTTTCCATAGATTCTTCAATTTATCTTACGTGGACGTCATTGACCTCTTCAGGATCATGATAAGTGGGAACGACCTGTTTCAAGGCATCTTTGACGACACGGTTGCTTTCGCTTTCCAGCGCATTTTTGAGAATATCGAGTTTTTGACTTATCACATCGCTGCTCAGAGGTTTGTCTCTCTCAACGAATATGAGATCGTTATCGGTTTTGTCAAGTTCTTCTGTTTTTATGAGAAGCTCTTCGTAAAGCTTTTCGCCGGGACGCAGACCGATTTCAATGATATCTATATCTTTATACGGCGTCAGTCCGCTGAGTCTCACCATGCTTTCGGCAAGATCGGCGATTTTTACCGGTTCGCCCATATCAAGGACATAAAGTTCGCCGTTTTTAGCCATGGCGCCGCTGGTAAGAACAAGCTGTGAAGCCTCACGTATGGTCATGAAATATCTTGTAATACGCCTGTCTGTAAGAGTTATAGGTCCGCCTTTTGCGATCTGTCGCTTGAAAAGCGGTACTACAGACCCGTTGCTGCCCAGAACGTTGCCGAAGCGTGTAGCGGAAAACGACGTTGTGGCTCCGGAACGGCTCTGAACGATCATTTCACACATACGTTTCGTTGCTCCCATTACGTTTGTAGGGTTGACGGCCTTATCCGTGCTGACCATGATAAACCGTTTTACACCGTATGTTTCGCACGCTTTAACTACGTTGAGAGTTCCGAAAACGTTGTTTTTTACAGCTTCTAGCACGTTGCGCTCCATAAGAGGAACATGTTTGTGCGCAGCGGCGTGAATAACTATATCTGGAGTATGCTCACGGAATAATTTGTTTATATGATCTGCATCGCAGACGCTTGCTATTTCGACGCGCATATCAAGCTTATCGCCGTATCGGATCCTGAGTTCCTGCTGGATATCATACGCGCCGTTTTCATAGACGTCAAGTATCGTAAGCCTTGCCGGTCCGCATGAAGCAACCTGCCTTGCAAGCTCCGACCCTATCGATCCTCCGCCGCCTGTGATCATTACGTTCTTGCCTGCGTAAAATGATTTTACGGAAGAATCGATAAAATGTCTTCGTTCGCGGAAAAGCAGGTTTTCCATATCGATATCTCTGATACGGCGCATACCGCTTTCGCCGTCGTCAAGCACGGGATAGTCGTATGTTTTAACTTTATAGCCGAGATCTTTATACTTGTTGTAAAGTTCGAGACGTCTGTCTTTGGTGATATTGGCAACGGCTATAACTACTTCACTGACAGAGAATGCATTAAGTCTGTTTTTAAGATCGGCGGAAGGAGCGATAACGGGGATACCGTTTATAAGTCTGTCGATTTTGATCTTATCGCTGTCTACAAAGCAGACCGGGTCGTATTCGGAACCCGGATTGTTCGTAAGCTCTTTTGCAAGCATGGTGCCGACTTCGCCGGCACCGATAATTGCTATATTGGTTTTACTGTCCTTGTTTTCGTCATACTCGAAAGAAACGCCGGTAAACACTTTCAGCAGATAACGGGCTGTTTTTTCGATTTTCGAATTCTTATTTCTGTTCTGATATATCTTCTGATAAAGAAGGCGCATTGCGATGCATGCGATGAGATTGGCGGCAAGGAGCGAGACAACGGTCAATGGGGCAACTGCGCCGGGAACCAATGAAAAAAGCAGGGACACTGCACATGCTGCGACATCCGCGATTATAAGGCGAAGATAATAACCTGCGGCGGCATAGCGAAGAATCTGCTCATAAACCATAAGAAGAAGTCTTGTTACCGTAAAACAGACTGCGCATACCGCCATATTAATAAGAGACGTCATCAGATTTTCGCGTAAACCGGGATAAACGAATAAGCCGAGCGCACAGATAATGATATACACAAGTATATCATAAAAATACAATGCCCATCGGATGCGTCTTGCTGATTTTGCTTTCATGATTGATATATCCTTCGATTATTTATACTGTTTAATAAAACCGTTCGCTATTGATTCCATCTTATCCATTTTGTCAAGCATATCTTTAGCGAGCGATATCTGGCACCTTGTTCTCACAAGATTATGTTCGGGATAACGTATTTTGAAATACCTGTCTCCTGTTATATAATCGTCAAGAAATCTTGTTGATAATTCGCACGCAAGAACGAAGCAGCCGAGAGCAAGCGTGGAAAGCTCGTTTTCAGTAAGCGTATGCGCAGTTTTGCTTATGAAGCCTTTGGCAAAAGCTTCGAATACGTCAAGATTTACTCCCGCTTTTTCATACTCTTTGCTGTCTTCGGCCACGTAGTTTGCCGCAAAGCGTATGGCGTCTCCGAAATCATGTCCTACAAGACCCGGCATTACGGTATCAAGATCTATTACCGTCAGCGCTTTCTTTGTGTCTTTATCAAACAGAACGTTGTTTATCTTTGTATCGTTATG
>JAEEJO010000020.1 GCA_016281915.1 Clostridiales bacterium | reverse complement strand
GCTGCCGCTTCGTAAAGAGAACGGTCGACAGTCTGAAGACCGGCGATAAAGGTAAGGAACGTTGTACCGAGCGCCTGCCACAGAACGATTACCACGCAGACGCCGAACATGTAGTTGGGGTCTTTGAGGAAGAGTATCGGGTCTGTTATAACGCCGAGGTTTAGCAGAAGACCGTTTATGTAGCCGTAGCGGTCGCCTGAGAAAAGCAGCTGCCATACAAAGCCGAAACCACCCGAAAGAGAGGGGGCGTAGAAGAGCAGCGTAAGGAACGCACGGGGCTTTGCGGGAACTTCGTTTATAAGCCATGCAAGACCGAAGCATATGATGTAGCTTACCGGGCCAGTTACGATAGCGAGAATAAACGTGTTCTGAATAGCCAGTGAGAAAATATCGTCGTTAAGGAAGAGCTTCTGATAGTTGGCAAGTCCGACAAATTCGGGCAGCTCCAGCATATTGAAGTTCGTAAGACTGATAAACAGCGAGATAAATACGGGAAGGACCGTAAATGTGAAGAAAGTTACGAGGAACGGACCGAGGAATACTATAAGGTCAAGGTTCTCAAACTTTTTCTTGCGTGAAATAGAGCTTGTTTTGTTTTTCATTTGTATTTCCTCCTTCCTCATCAATCAACCGGGAATCCGAGTTCTTCGCGTTTATAGCGAAGTTCGTCATTGATCGCCTTTACATAGTCAAGAAGCGTTTCGCGCGGGTCAGCGGAGTTGTTGACAACGTTGAGGAACGCGAAGTTGAGGTTACGTGTAAGAGCGTATGAACCGGGAACCTGCGGATAACCTACAACGTAGTTGCGCTGCTCCATAAGAACGGCAAGTTCATCCGATCTCCACGGCATTCTCTGAAGCGCTTCGGTATTGGCCGTTGTGTAACGTGCTGCGGTACCGAGGATAGATTCGACTTCACGGCCGTATTCTACCTGAGCCTGAGCGCCTGTCCACCACTTGATGTATTCCCAGGACGCTTCTTTGTCTTTTGCGGCTGCCATGATTACGCTCGATACTGCCGATGCGATAACCGAGCGGTCAACGGTGCCGTCTTCCTTCTTTGTTCCGGGAACCAGACCGAAGGACCACAGACCTTTGATCTCAGGCGCGAATACCGAGATCTGGTTGTAGAAATCATACGTCTGAAGACCGAACGGCATTTCCGCGAATCTGAAACGGTTTGCGAAGTTGGATTCTACCGGCAGCTTGTAGCTTGTGTAGAGGTCTGTCCACTGAATAAACGAGTCTATCGCAACCTCAGAGTCGAGAGCAGTCGTTTTGCCGTTGTCGTTGTAAAGCGTTCCGCCGTTCTGGTAAAGCAGAGTTTCATATGCCGGCGGAGCAAAGTCCATATATCTCTTCTGAAGGACGGCTATAAGGTCGTATACGTCGTCCCATGTGTCCGGAAGCTTCAGGTTATATTCTTCGAGAATATCCTGACGGTAGAACAGAACGAGGAATACCTGCGTTTCGGGAAGACCGTAGTTGAGTATTTTTCCGTTGCCCCAGTCAAGAGTTGTGGGAACGAGCGCGGATGCGAGGAAAGACTTCTTTACGTCGTCGAAATCGTCAAATATGTTGAGTTCCTGCAGTGCGTTACGGGCCGCATAGTTGATTACCGTTTCGGCGTCCTGGTTCATTGCAACGTCCGGGCCTTTGCCGGCAAGCGTTGACGGAAGAAGTGCGCCTGAGGGAACGAGTTCGAGGTCTACGTTTATTCCGTAGTCGGGAATAAAGCTTCTGTCAACGAGCTGACGGACGACCTGCGCATAGTCACGCGCGGAAGTTACGCCCGCCATCCATACCGTTACCTCACGGTCGAAAGAACCGGAGCTTGTGGCAGAGATCGCGTTGACGTCCGTAAAGAAGGACGAGAAGAACATCGATATCTGATGCGCGAGTCCTACGAAAATATTCGTTTCGGCATCGGGTACCTTGTAGTTGTTTTCTGCAACGAGTATATAGTCGACCTCGAGGGGCTGCTCACGAGCGGAGAGGAGCCATGAACCGAGGTTACCTATATTATTCTTGAATCCCGAGAATTCCTTGGGGATAGTGTCGGGCTTTTCAAACATCGCGTAGAGCTGCATGAAAACGGTTTCAAGAGTAGCCGTCTGTTCGCCGCGCTCACCGAGGATGTGAACAAGCTCGTCATGTATCTTTTTGAGAATGTCGGCCTGAGCCTTGAGGTCGGAGATGGTTTCGGGGATCTCGTCCTCGAAATCGTAGTCTCTGTACTGGTCGGGTGACTGACCTGTGATCATGATTATGCGGCGGTAGTCTGCGTTCAGTTTAAGAACGACGGCTTCAACCGCGTTTATGATCTCTGCCATGTCGCCGAGAACGGCTCTGATCCTGATGGTGTTTTCACCTTTATTAAAATGGAAGAGAAGATCGTTGTTATATTCATCCTTCGGCTGAACCATCTGCCATCCGGAAGCGTAGCCTACGCGGACTGCAGAAGCCTGCTCGTAAGCAGCTTCGCCGTTGACGGTTATTTCTCTGGACGAGAACGTACCGCTCGATGCGTTCTGGCGCGCGCGGATCGCGAGCTTATACATACCCTCTTCGGGAATGTCTACGGTATACTCGACCCACTGACCGGAAGTCTTCCAGGTCGAAGTTCCGTTCGTACTGCCGAGGATGTTCATTTTTATCGTTCCCGAGCTTGCGGGAGACGTGGACGGCGACGCTCTGTCCGTGCCGGCAAAAAGCGTTGCTTCCGATTTTGCGGACGGGTATTCGCACTCGACCTTCGCTATAAGCTCTTTACCGCTCTGGTCGAGATATGCGTATTTTGCCATGGCGTCGTCGTAGCTCTGGTAGCTCGATGCACCGTAAAGTCTGAGTCCCGAAATAGCGAGAGGTTCGCGGACGGAAACAAACGTTATGGTATGTTCGCCCTTTTCAAGATAAAACTGCAGCGCTCCGTCGTAAGATCCCGAAGAATCTTTAAAGAACGCGCCGTCTACCCATCTGGGAGATTCGACCTGAACGGGACGGAGCTGGTTCCCGGATTCGTCATGAACGAAATAGTTTTCTAAGTCTGATCTGTCGGCAACGTCATCGGCATATATTCTGTCAAGAGAAGCAGAACGTGCCTCCGTAAACAGATACTGACCGTCGATGAGAATACCTCTCTCGATAGCGGCGCCCTTGCCTTCTATCGGATAATAGTCAACACCGATGGAATACATACCGGTCTTATCGACCGTTACCGGATACGTTACCTGACTGAGCTCGGTCGTGACCGTTACGTTGGAACGGCCTTCGACTGTCTGAACAGCAGCGTCGCCCTTATCGTCGTTAAACGTTGTAACGTCTATCTCGACAGGTTTGTCGGCGATCGCCGTTTTCATGTAGTTCTGAAGGTATTCACCGTAAGAACCGCTCTTGTATACAGGCACAAATACCGAAACACCGGTTTCTTCAACGACATCCGATCGCGCAAACGAGACTATCGGCAGAATCTGGACCGATATGACCGCCGCGAGCAGTATCGCCAAAGCTTTCAGCTTGTGAATGCGCACTGCAAAACACCTTCCTTAATTAATGCTGGTATGCCGTAAAACCGCCCGTACGGCTGCTTTTACAGCATTTGGTCTACATATTATAATATTTTTCTCTTTTATTGTCAATAAAAAAATTCCCGTTTCATCATTCGATAAAAACGGGATTTTTTTATTTAATTGTGCAATTTGACTGATTTTAGTTGCTGACAGACCACATTTTTAGTAAATTTTACCTATCAAATTTTTGTCACATTTGCAACGGAATCGAGAAAAAACACAATATATTGATGTTTTTGCGCTGAAAATAAATTTTTTTCTTTATTTTGTGTCAAGCACTATTTTTCGAAGTTTTTATTTTGTATAAAATGCACAAAATTTTGAGCCGATTGCAAAATTCGTTTTTTTGACAATATTTTATCTACATTTTGTAACAGAAAACGAACTTTTTTGCCATTTTCCATAAGATCATATATAAATACGGTCGTTTCGCCAAGCTTTTGGCGGACGGAAAACGGAGCAAAAAAACGCAAAACGGGATAAAGATCAGTCCTTTTCGTTTTCGTTTCTTTCGGCATTGAGCCTTGTTATGAGCTTTGCCGCCTTATATATGTCGCCGCAGCCGAGAGTGATGAAAATATCGCCTTCCTGCGCAAGCTCGAATACTCTGTTTGCTATGTCTTCAAACGTTTCGCAGTATTCCGCGTTGGGAAGCAGCTTTACAAGATCGAGCGCGCTGACGTTATAAAGGTCGTTCGTCTCTCTTGCCGCGTAGATCGGCGCCACGATAACGTGATCGACGGTCGAGAGCACCTGAGCAAACTCTTTCATGAGGATTTTCGTTCTCGAAAAGGTATGCGGCTGATGAATTGCGATTATTCTGCGAAAACCCACAGCCCTTGCGGTGTCGAACGTGACCTTGTAAGCGTCGGGGTGATGCCCGTAATCGTCTGCGATGACCGCACCGTTGACGACACAGTGGTATTCAAACCGTCTTTCGTCGCCTGAATACTCCGAAAGTCCCCTCACAACGGTATCCACGTCAAGACCGTAGAGCGTGCAGGCGGCAGCAGCCGCAACAGCGTTTTTGATATTGTGTTTTCCCGGAATGGCAAGGCGGACGTTTCCCAGAAGCTTTTCTCCGTCATAAAGATCGAATACTCCGCAGCCTTTTTCGAGAGACACGTTTTTTGCATGAAATCTGCCATTT
This sequence comes from Clostridiales bacterium, assembly GCA_016281915.1. Taxonomy (GTDB): domain Bacteria; phylum Bacillota; class Clostridia; order Oscillospirales; family UBA644; genus HGM12619. Next base: position 25,156 of record JAEEJO010000020.1, on the reverse strand, counting down.
TCCAGACCGAACGACGCCGTATTGCCGGCATAGCCCTTTATCATTTCAATAGAAGCCTCGTCTTCGGCGTTATAAACGACGTATCCGCCCGGTTTTGTGTTTTTCAGATACTTCCTGAAGGAATTTATCAGGTTGTCAAACGTTCCGAAATACTCCATGTGATCCGGAGCGATATTCAGAATGACAGAAATATCGCTTTTGAAATACAGATACGATTCCTTATACTCGCAGCTTTCAAAAACGCAGACGGAATCGGTCTTTCCTATCGTATAGCCGTCTCCCAGCTGCTTCATGTGTCCGCCCAGGATCGATGAGAAATCCGTGCCTGAGGCAAGGAAGACCGACGTTATCATGGAGCTTGTTGTCGTTTTGCCGTGAGTGCCCGCAACGCCTATCGTTTTTTTGTAGCCGTCAAGAAGCGCGCCCAGAAGCTCCGCTCTGCGAAATACGGGTATCCCTCTTTTATCAGCCTCGACTATTTCGGGATTCGTCTGCGAAACGGCTTCGCTCTTTACTATCGCCGCAGGCATTTCCGCTGCAATGTTTTCCGCCTTCTGCCCGATATAAACCTTTACGCCTCTTCTTATCAGGTCGTCGGTCGCTTCGGAAGACTGCATATCCGAACCGCAGACTTCTCTGCCTCGGTTAAGCAGTATTTTGGCAAGGCTGCTCATCGAAGAGCCGCCTATGCCCGCAAGATATATTTTGCCGGGAAGATCAAGATCCAAAAAAAACATCTCCGTTCCGGAATCAGTTCCGCATTAATATATAATATGGTAACCTTTTGCGTAAAGATCAGCTCAGTTCCTTTATCCTGTTCATCGTAAAATACGAGAACACGATAAACACCGCGTTTATGCCGCCGGCTATCCAATCAAGCGGAATTGGAAGATTTATAAACTGATTTACTATAAATATTACCGTAAGCACGGAATAAACTATGCTGAAAACATACATCACTCTGCAAAGGAACATTTTTTCCTGCGCCTGCATGTCAAAGCCGAGCGCGGAGGAAAGCATGAACATGAAAAGCATGGTGAAAGAAAAGATCACGCTGCCGCCTATGCGGACAAGATAGTTGACAAGATAGAAGAATATCGCAAAAATCTGTCCGTCAGGACTGTTCAGCAGCGGCTCGAGAAGGAAGCTGAGAGAGGAAACAAGCGTAACGAACGTTACAGCCATAAGTGCCGTGGCGGCGGAATGAGCCTCCTTGAACCACCTGTTAACGTCAACCGCTTTTTCAAGGCCGAACCAGATGAGCAGATAACCCACAAAATCAGGAAAGACGTCAAGCGCAACGTTAGCGTCGATATTCGCGCTGTAAATAGAGATGTCAAACCTGAAAAGAATGAATATCAGACCTACTATTACTAAACCCATATTTTCCTCCTTTTCGTTTTATCCGTGCCTTTTTTGCGTTCAGATAAGCTTTTTGAGCGCGTTTGCTGCGATCGCGAAAAGCTCTGCGCCGCCAACGGAGATATCCCCCGTTGCAAGATGCGGTTCAAGAGAAAGAAAGCCCTTGTATCCGCGCGCTTTGAGCGAATCTATCAGATATTTGAGATTTCCGTCGCCCTCGCCCGAAGGAACTACCCTGTGCTCTGCAATTTTTGCGTCCTTTATATGGAAATAGACGGAATAATCCCTGAGCAGTTCAAAAGCCTTTATCGTGTCGTGGCCGTCCATGGTAAAGTTTGCGGGGTCGAATACCGCTTTTACCTTGTCGGTATTGAGCGCGGTGATAAGATCAAGGCAGTTTTCCGCGCTTTCGCCGTATATGCCGTGCTCGTTTTCGTGAAGAAGGGTAACGTTATATCCCTTTGCCGCGTCAACGAATGCGTTCCAGCGTTCAAGAACAGCGTCACGGTATTGCGCGCACTTTGTCTGATCAAGATAAAAGCTGAACATGCGGATATATTTTGTTTTTGCCACAGCAGCAAGTTCAAGAGTGTTTTTGAATTTGTCAAGATGTCCTTCAAAAGCGTCTTCGATGCCTATTTTGCCTATCGGCGAACCGAGAGACGATACGCCGAAGCCGCGGCTTTCCATAAGCTTGATTATCTCCGCAAATTCCTTCGGCTTCCAGTCGGAAATATTAACGCCGTTTATGTTGCGAAGCTCTATATATTTTACTCCGTGCTTTTCAAGCACGTCCATCTGTGTGTTTATATCCGCGTTTATCTCGTCGCCGAATGCGGAAAGAATAAATTCATACATATTTTCACCTGCTTTATCTTACCGGAAGACCGAGTTTTTTCGTGCAATAGTCAAAGCTGATCTTCAGACTGTCAAATCTGTCGCCCGGACATACGTCCTGTTCTATCGCAGCATATTTCGCGCCGATCTCTTCCGCAATTTTCGTAATGAGCGCATAATCCATGTTTCCGTTGCCTATCTCGGCAAAATCAGGCGCTCCGCCCTCTGCTTTTATTCTGTAATCCTTATAGTGAATAACGCTCGTTCTGCCCTTTATTCCCGCAAGCCACGAATAAACGTTTATTCCGGAATACTGAAGCCAGTAGCAGTCGGGTATAAACTCAACGTTTTCACCAAACTCTTCAAGAAGTATATCCATACCTCTCGTTTCGCCCGTTACTCTCGCAAACTCGAAAGAATGGTTGTGATAAGCAAATTTCATGCCATGCGCAGCAAGCTTGTTGCCTATCTCGTTCGCGTCTTTCGCAAAAGCCTTGAAGCCTTCCGCCGTTTTCGGATATTCTCCCGGCATGCTGCCTACGCCTATAACGCTGCATCCCCACTCCTTATGCTCCTTTACAAGAGCGTCAAAATCGTCTGTAAGTCTTGAGAACGGCGAATGCGTTACGCAGCATTCAAGCCCGTTTTCTTTCAGCGCCTTCGTAACGACAGACGGTGTGACGGAGGTGTGTCCCGAAAGCTGAACGACGTTGTAGCCGATCTCTTTGATTTTTTTCATTGACGCTTCAAAATCCTCGTCCGTCTTCATGTGCGGATGGATCGTGTAGCATTGCGCCGCGATTACTGGTTTCATAATCATCTCTCGCTTTCTTTTATATACGTTATTCTGATTTTTATATCGAATTCCTCTTCAAGCCGCAAAATATTTCTTCTGTTCTGTCCGATAGCGGCAGAAACGTCCCGCTCTTTCACCGCCGCGCAGAAAAAGCCCGAACGAACGCCGTTTTTTCTGAGCTTTTCGCGGATATTGCGGTATATCCGCTCGCTTCTGCACATTTCCCCGAACGCAGGGTGAAACGCTCCGGAAACAACGCTCCCGTTTTTTGTCAGATCGGAAGAATGAAGCCCCACGCGAAGTATCTTTATACCGTTTTTTTCGTAAAGCTCCGTAAGCTCTGCGCAGATCTCCACCGCTTCTTCTACAGACTGAGGCGCATATTCTCCCGTCTTTGCCATTTCTTCAAGCTTTGTCCCCTTCAGCACCGCGCAGGGGTATATGCGAACGGCTTCGGGACGCAGCGCGATCACTTTTTCGGCGGTATAAAGGTCTTTTTCCCGGCTGTCTCCCGGCAGCCCCGTCATTGTCTGCAAAACAAGAAAAAAGCCCCGCTCTTTTATCATTTTCGCCGCTTTTTCCGTGTCTGCGGCGGTGTGTCCTCTCTCTGAAAGACGCAATACCCCGTCATCCATGCTCTGCGCGCCGAGCTCCACGGTCGTAACGCCGTATTCGCTCAGAACGTCAAGTATATGCTCCGATATGAAATCCGGCCTCGTTGACAGCCGTATCCCCGTTATCCTCGGGTATTTTTCCCTCGTCTTTTTCGCCGCTTCAAGGTAAAACCGCATAAGCGGTTCTTCTATGCCCGTGAAGCTTCCCCCGAAAAACGCGATGTCGGCTGACGTGAATTTTTCCGCAAGCCCTTCCGCCGCGAAAAAAAGAAACCCTTCAAGATCCTCCGGCGGACGCTGCGCGCCGGATATTTTTTTCTGATCGCAGAAAACACAGTTGTGCCTGCACGCATAATGCGGCACGAAAACCGGTATCGTTGCGTGTTTTTCCACGGTAAGCACCTATTTTATCCCCATCAGCGCAAGTGCGGATTTCGCGGCTGCCTGTTCCGCGGTCTTTTTGGAATGTCCCTCGCCCTTTGCGATGATATTTGAGTTGATCTTCACCTGGCACACGAACATTTTGTCGTGCGCGGGGCCGGATTCTTCGACTATTTCGTATGAAAGAAGCTCTCCCTTGTTTTTCTGAACGATTTCCTGAAGCATCGTTTTCCAGTCGTGAAGAAGCTCCGATTCGTTCACGCAAGATATAAGATACGGCAGTATTATTTTTTTCACGTTTTCCGTTCCGCCGTCAAGATATACCGCGCCCAGGACCGCCTCAACGGCGTCTGCAAGAGTTGATCTTCTCTCCGTTCCCGCGGCTTTTTCGCCTTTGCCGAAAAGCAGACATTCGCCCAGACCCACCGTTTTTGCGAAGTTATAAAGCGAGTCTTCGCAGACAAGAGCGGCTTTGAGCTTTGTCAGAACGCCCTCGTTTTCGTGTATATGCGAAAAGAGATATTCGCACGTTATTAGCGAAAGGACCGAATCGCCGAGAAATTCAAGGCGCTCGTTCGACTCCGTTTCCTGCTTGTGTTCGTTGTGAAAGGACGAGTGCGTTATCGCGTCCGCGGCGATACGTCTGTCCGAAAACGAATAGTTTATCTTTTTTTCAAGAAGCGAAACTTTTTCCTCCGCCTCGGGGTAAAAAAGAGTTTTCATCCTCCGTATGGGTTCCTTCCTTTTATTTTTCGGCTTTCATGGTAAGCTGCTCTACCGTAAACGGGCCTTTTTTCGGCAAAGACACTTTTACCCCGAATTCCTCTTCGATTATCATGGCAATTTCGACCATGTCGTATTCATCTGCGAAAAGATCGTCAAAAAGGTCAGTATCCGGCGTTATTTCGTCTTCGTCAACATCGAATATATCGGCAAGAGCCGGTTTCAGCACCGAAAAGACGCCCGGCTTAAACATTTTCTTCTCCTCCGCCGTCTTTATCCATAGCCTGCTGTATCTGAGGTATAACGTCTGCCTTCACAAGCTTTACCGCCTGACGTATCGCGCAGAAAAAGCCTTTTTCGTCCGACGAGCCATGAGCCTTTATAACGGGTTTTGAGATACCCAGAAGCATTGCGCCGCCAACTTCCTTATAGTCCATGCGCTTTCTCAGATCCTTTATGCCCTTCATAACGAAAAGCGCGCCGATCTTTGTGACGATATTCTTTTTGAACATGTTTTTTATCTCTTCGGCAAACATTTTGCCTGCGCCCTCGTATGTTTTGAGGATCATATTTCCCGTAAAACCGTCTGTAACGGCTACGTCGCATTCACCCAGAGGCAAGCCTCTGCCCTCAACGTTGCCTACGAAGTTTATAGTGCCGTTTTCACGCAAAAGCTTGTTTGTTTCAACATAAAGAGGCGTTCCCTTCGTTTCCTCCGCGCCGTTGTTAGCAAGACCTACGCGCGGCGACTCGATGCCGTGGATGTTTTTCATATAAACAGAGCCCATCACGGCGAACTGTTCGAGCATTTCGGGCTTGCAGTCAAGGTTCGCGCCGGAGTCCACTATCATCATAACGCCGCCCTTTACCGGCATAACGGGAGCCATCGCGGCTCTGCGAACGCCTTTGACGCAGCGGACGATAAGCGTTGCCCCGACAAGAAGCGCGCCTGAGTTTCCCGCGGAAACAAGAGCGTCGCCCTCTCCGTTTTTAAGCATATAAAGCGCTTTTGAAAGCGAAGACTCCGCTTTTTTTCTGACCGAGATCGGCTCGTCGTGCATTGTGATAACGTCGTCTGCATTCACGGTTTCGATATTTTCCCGCGAAAGCTGCTTTTCGGCGAATATTTTATCGATCTCGTCCTGTTTGCCAACAAGCTTTACGTTTATTCCGAATTCCTTTACCGCGCGGACCGAGGACGTTACCATAACCTCCGGAGAATTGTCTGCGCCCATAGCGTCAACGATGATCGTCATTTTCCGTCTCTCCCCTGTAAAATTCAGTGTTCTTTATTATTTCAAGCGCCCGAAGAGAATACATCTCTTTCCTGTCAGCCTTTTTCGGTTTTCTTCCGCTGTAATCAAGCGGCGGGAAAATGCCGAAATTTACGTTCATCGGCTGAAAATCGGTTGAAGGACCGTTTGATATATAGTGCGCAAGCGCGCCTGTCGCCGTTTTCCGATCGAATATAAACGGTTCTTCTCTCACCGCGTTTATTCCGGCAACAAAACCCGAAGAACAGCTTTCTATATACCCCTCTACGCCAGTCATCTGTCCTGCAAAAAACAGACCCTTTTTCCTTACCGTTTCATACGCAGCGGTAAGTTTGCCGGGCGAGTCGATATATGTGTTGCGGTGCATAACTCCGTAGCGGACGAATTCCGCGTTTTCAAGCCCCGGTATCATGCAAAAAACTCGTCTTTGTTCCGGAAATTTAAGATGCGTCTGAAATCCCACGAGATTATATACCGTTTCCGCCGCATTGTCTTTTCTTAGCTGGACTACCGCATACGGCGTTTTTCCTGTTTTCGGATCAGGCAGTCCCACGGGCTTGAGCGGACCGAAAAGCAGAGTCTCTCTGCCTCTTGCCGCCATTGTTTCAACAGGCATGCAGCCCTCGAACACGTTATTTTCAAAATCGCGTATTTCAGCCGTCTGAGCAGAAACTAGCGCGTCGTAAAAAGCGTCGTATTCCTCCTGAGACATCGGGCAGTTTATATAATCCGGCGTTCCTTTGCCGTAACGCGAGGCAAAATAAGCTTTTGACATATCAACGCTTTCCGCCATTACCGTTGGCGCTGCGGCGTCGAAAAAATGAAGTCCTTCGCTTCCGAAAAACTCCGCGATCTTTTCGGCGAGCGGTTCGGAAGTCAGCGGCCCGGTGGCAATAACGGCAGGAGCGTCAAAATCAAGGGTATCTATCTCTTTTTCAACTATCTCTATATCCGGATTCGCCTTTATGTGTTCCGTAACGGCTTTCGGAAACGCCTCTCTGTCCACGGCAAGCGCGCCGCCTGCGGGAACACGCGTTTTATCTGCACATTCCATGATCAGCGAGCCCATCAGCCGCAGCTCTTCCTTGAGAAGCCCTATCGCGTTCGAAAGCCCTTCTGCGCGAAACGAGTTTGAGCAGCAAAGCTCGCAGAAATCATCGGAAGAATGCGCGGGAATGCGCTTTTTCGGTTTCATTTCAAAAAGACGGACTTTTGCTCCGCTCTTCGCGGCCTGCCATGCAGCCTCGCAGCCTGCAAGTCCCGCACCTACCACGTATACTGTCTTTTTTTTCAAATCTTTCTCCTTCAGACCGTAAGTCCGCCGTCAACGGTGAGTATTTCTCCCGTCACATATTCCGCCTCGGCAAGAAACACAACGGCTTTCGCCACCTCGTCCGGCGTTCCGAACCGTGAAAGAGGTATCTCTTCTTTAAGCCCGTTTACCGTTTCGGCATCGAGCGAAGCGTTCATATCGGTATCTATAACGCCCGGACATACGCAGTTTACTCTTATGCGCGAAAGCGCCAGCTCTTTTGCGAGCGCCTTAGTCATTCCTATCATTCCGGCTTTCGCCGCCGAATACGCCACTTCGCAGGAAGCGCCGTGAAGCCCCCACATAGAAGAGATATTCACTATCGCTCCTCCGCCGGCGTTTATCATGCCCCGGCATACGGCTTTCGAGCAGTAAAACGCGCTCTTTAAGTTGTTTGCAAAAACGCTTTCCCATTCTTCGGCGGAAGTTTCGGTAAAAAGCTTTATAAGACTTATCCCCGCGTTGTTTACGAGCACGTCTATGCGCCCGTATTTCTTTTCGGCTGCCGAGATCATTTCGCGAACTCTGATCTCGTCTTTGCAGTCGCCCCCGTAAAGCGTAACGTCCGCTCCCGCGGCTTCAAGTTCTTTTTTGAGATTTTCGGCTTTTTCGCGGCTTTTCAGATAGTTTACGGCTACGTTATACCCTTTTTTCGCAAATTCCCGAGCGCACGCCGCGCCTATCCCTTTTGCGCTGCCGGTTATAAAAACTGTCCGGGAGCTCATTTTTTATCGTCTCCGCTCTTTTCCTGCTTTCTTTCAACTTTCGTTTCGTATCCGCACGAAGCCTTCTGGCAGTAAAGACGGTTGAATTTTCTGAAAAGCGTCGAGCCGCATTTGGGACATCTTTCCTTTGTCGGCAGATCCCACGTCATAAATCCGCACTCGCTGCCTCTTTCGCAGGCATAATACGTTTTTCCCGTTTTTGAACGGCGCACGAGTATTTTGCCGCCGCATTCGGGGCACGTGCCCTCCGCCTCAACAACTATCGATTTCGTATTTTTGCACGTAGGATAATTGGGACATGCGAGGAATCTTCCGAATCTGCTCATCTTATAGACCATTTTTGCGCCGCATTTTTCGCAGACAACGTCGCTTTCCTCGTCGGGAACGGTCACTTTTACGCCGTCAAGCTTCTTTTCAGCCTCATGCAGCTCTTCCTCAAATCCGCCGTAAAAGCCCTTCATTGTGTCAAGATAGTTTTTTCTGCCCTCTTCTATTTCGTCAAGATCGCTTTCCATGCCGGCGGTAAAACCTACGTCAACGATATTGCTGAAGTTTTCCGTCAGCACGTCCGTTGTAACGTTGCCAAGCGATGTTGGACGAAGGTTGCGACCGTCCTTTTCAACGTAGCGTCTCTCTATTATCGTGCTTACTATCGTAGCGAAAGTTGACGGTCTGCCTATGCCGTCCTCTTCAAGCGCTTTTACAAGCGAGCCTTCGGTATAGCGTGACGGCGGCTGAGTGAATTTCTGCTCGGGTCTGAGCTCTTCAAGCACGGCAGTCTCTCCCTCGGCAAGCGCGGGCAGCTTTTTGGGCAGCTTTTCCTCGTCGTCGCCGTAGCCGTAAACGTCTGTAAAGCCGCCGAATACCGATTTTTTATCGGACGCCTTGAATATCCACTCTTTTTTCGAGTTTTTTCCCTCGGCGCATACGTCAACGTCGGTCACTTCATATACCGCCGACGCCATCTGAGACGATACGAAGCGTTCCCAAATGAGCTTGTAGAGGCGATACTGTTCGTTTGAAAGACTTTCGCGAAGGACCTGCGGGGTGAGCGTAACGTCTGTGGGACGAATAGCCTCGTGCGCGTCCTGCGCATTGTTTTTGGATTTATATACTCTTCTTGAAAGCGGATAGTATTTTTCGCCGTAAGTATCTTTTATGAATTTTTCCGCCGCTGCCGCCGCTTCGTCCGAAACACGCTGAGAGTCGGTTCTCATATACGTTATAAGACCTACCGCGCCTTTGCCTTTTACCTCTACGCCTTCATAAAGGCTCTGCGCCAGGCTCATAGTGCGCTGAGGGCTGAAACGAAGTCTCGACGACGCTTCCTGCTGCAGCGCGGACGTTGTGAACGGGGGCTTGGGATTTGTTTTTTCCTCTTTTTTCTCAACCGAAAGGATCCTGTATTCCGCGTTTTCAAGGTCCGCAAGCAGGGTATCCATGCTCTCTTTATTCGGAATAGCGGTCTTTCCGCTCTTTGTTCCGTAAAAATTGGCGGTCCACTCTTTAGACGATTTGAGGAATGCCGCGCGAAGAGTCCAGTATTCATCAGGCTTGAACGCCTCTATCTCACGTTCGCGGTCAACGATGAGCTTTGTTGCCACAGACTGCACTCTGCCCGCCGAAAGACCGGTTTTTACCTTCTTCCAGAGAAACGGACTGAGCTTGTAGCCGACTATTCTGTCAAGAACTCTTCTTGCCTGCTGAGCGGAAACACGGTTCATGTTTATGCTTCTGGGATGTTCGACGCCTGCGGTGACCGCGGACTTCGTTACTTCGTTGAAAGTTACTCTTATGCTGTCGTTGGGATCAAGACCGAGAAGAGTTGCAAGATGCCATGCTATCGCTTCGCCTTCACGGTCAGGGTCGGTCGCGAGATATACACGTTTTGATGATTCCGCGGCGGTTTTCAGCTCTTTGAGCACCGCCGATTTTCCGTCTTTTCTCGAAACGACGTATTCGGGCTGAAATCCGTTTTCTATATCAACGCCGAGACGTGACGACGGTAAATCGCGGATATGCCCTTTCGACGAGAGCACCTCGTATTTTGAACCGAGTATCTTTTTTATCGATTTTACCTTGTTGGGCGACTCGATTATAAGAAGATTTTTAGCTCCCCTCGAGGGTTCTTTCACTGTTGATTTTTTTACTGCCATTGCTATGCTCCTGTGTCTGTTCTGTTTATATTTAAGCGTTATTTTATTCTGTTAAAGCGTATCTGCCTGCCGTCGCTTCGCAGATAAGTCCTTCGTCTTCAAGCTTCGTCAGCAACGAAAACGCTCCGCCGAAATCAAGCGATAACGCCTGACATACGTCGTCTACCGAACACGTTCCGGCTTTTTCGATAAGCCTGTATACGTTTTTTTCGCCTTCGGAATGAAACGACAGATCTTCGTCTTTTCTTTCCGTCCTTTTTTCTTCAGCCGCCGTCTTTTTTTCCCGCAAAACCTCTTTTACGGTATCGGCCTCTTTTTTCTTTGCAGGTTTTCGTTCGCTTTCGACGTTTTCCGCGGCAGAAGAGAGACGTTTCATTATTCTGAGTCGCGTTCCGTATCTGAAATTGAGAAAATCCGTCACATCATCGGCTCTCGTCACCGCGGGACATCCGTTTTTTATCAGCAGATTCGTGCCTGCGCTCACGGCTGAATCGACGGGGCCGGGGACCGCAAGGACAGGAACGCCCTGTTTTTTCGCGTGCTCCGCTGTTCGCATCGATCCGCTTTTTTCGGAACACTCAACTATTATCACCGCTTTTGCGAACGCGCTGAGAAGTCTGTTTCTTTCGGGAAAATGAAATCCCTGCGCGGACGAGCCCGGCAGATATTCCGAAACGACTGCTCCGTTGTCTGTTATGCGCATATAAAGCTCTTCGTTTTGTTTGGGATATACAACGTCGGCGCCTCCGCCCAGAAACGCGAAGGTTTCCTTTCCCTCATAAAGCGCGCCTTTATGCGCGGCGGTGTCTATTCCTGCAGCCATGCCGCTTATGACGGTTACGCCTGCGGAGGAAAGCTCGTATGCAAGGCGCGAAGCGATCTTTCTGCCCAGAGGAGTGGCGTCTCTTGCTCCTACTATCGCCACACGCACGTCGTCTGGCGAAAACACGCCCGTTCCCTTAACAAAAAGAAGACACGGCGGATTTTCAAGTCTTCTTGCCTCTTCGGGCATTTCGGGAGATGAAAACGGGATCACACGCATACCCAGCTTTTCGCACTTTTGCATAAGCTTTTCCGCTTCCCGAAGGTCTTTATTCATAAAAAGATCTTTCTGCTCTTCCGTGAATTTTTCGCCGAAGTCCGATCTTTTGCTTTCGTATACGTCTTTTGCCGAAGCAAAATATTTCGCCGCCCGTCTTGCCGCGGAAGGAGAGGCTGACGCGGCAGCAATCATCCATAAGGCGTAAAGCGCTTCGTTTTCGTTCATCATCGGTTCTCCGTCACGGTTATTTTCCGCTGAGTTCATACATAAGTATTCCCGCGGCGATCGCGGCGTTGAGAGATTCAACGTTCTTTATGGGTATAAAATACGTTCTGTCGCAAAGAGCCGCAACCTCTCTGCTCATGCCTTTGCCCTCGCTGCCTATCACGAGAGCCGTTTTTCCGTCCTCACGGCACGCTTTCACGGCGTTTTCGTCAAGTGCCGAGCCGCAGACGGTAAAGCCTTTTTCTTTAAGCTCAGGTATATATTCCTTCAGACTTCTTTTTTCGATATATGTTCCGCATATCGCGCCCGCCGTTGAACGGACCGCCTTCGGCAGAAACGGGTTTGCGGTGCCGTCGCCGCAGATAACGCCAAAGCCGAAAGCTCTTGCTGTGCGTATCATAGTGCCTGCGTTGCCCGGGTCCTGTATCCCGTCAAGAAGAAGCAGCCTGTCTGGAAACGGCGTTTCTTCTTTTCTTACCACCGCCACAAGACGCGATAAAGAATTTTCTCCCGAAAGCCTTTTTATCACGCTTTCGCTCACTTCAAAGCACTCCGCGCCTTTTTTTTCATAATATACGCAGATTTCCGCGTCGGTGGAAAAAACGGTTATCAGGTTTTTCGGCGATACGTCGTTTATGAATTTTTCACCTTCGAGAAGGAACGCTTTTTCGGTCCCTTCCGTTTTCAGAGCCGCGGCATTGGCTACCGCGGGGTTTTTTGTGCTTGTAATTTTTTTTATCATATCATTCGGTCAGCTTTTTAATGTCTGAATCCGCTCCGATAACGATGAGCAGCCTGTCCTTTACAAGCGGTTCCGCGGGATTGGGAGATACGTCTATATATCCCGATCCGGGATCCTTTACCGCAACTATGTTTATACCGTATTTCTTTCTGACGGCAAGCTCCGCAAGCGTTTTTCCCGCCCAGTCGGACGGCATTTTTATCTCCATTATCGAATATTTGTCTGAAAGCTCAATAAAATCGAGTATATTCGCCGAAAGAAGACCCTGCGCGAGCTTTTCGCCGAACTCCGCCTCGGGAAATACTACTCTGTCCGCGCCTATCTGTTTGAGGACCTTCGCGTGAAGCGCGCTTTTCGCCTTTGAAACGATATACCGCACTCCGAGCGATTTGAGAACGGACGTTATCATAATGCTCGCTTCGATATTTTCGGATATCGCCACCACGGCGCAATCGCAATTCCGGACACCGAGCGCGCGGAGCACTTTTTCGTCCGTGCAGTCCCCAGAAGCCGCCTGCGTGACCTGATCACCGATATCCTCAACGAGCGTGATGTTTTTATCTATCGCGAGCACTTCCGCGCCGAGATCCGCAAGTTTTTTTGCGAGACTTCTACCGAAACGCCCGAGACCTATAACGGCAAAAGATTTCATATAAAGCCCTCCATTCATCCTATGGTGATCTTCGCTTCGGGGTATCTTACTCCGCTCTGCTCTGCCGCCTGCCTGTTAAACAGCGCAACGGAGGCGGTAAGAAGACCTACTCTGCCCAAAAACATGAGCATCATCAGAAGCGTAAGCGAAAACGCCGAAAGCGACGGTGTTATGCCGAGCGTGAGCCCGACCGTGCAAAACGCCGAAACACATTCGAAAAGCGACGATATAAACGGAATGTTTTCGACGACGGATATGGTAAACGAGAAAACGAGAAGTATCGCGGCGGATAAAAACACGAGCGCAAACGCTCGAAGCACGGTATCCTGCGGTATGCGTCTTTTCATCACAACGGCTTCTTTTCTTCCCCTGAAAACGGATACCGCGGCAAAGAAAAGAACTGCTACGGTATTTGTTTTTATACCGCCTGCGGTAGAGCCCGACGAGCCGCCGATAAACATGAGGATTATCATGATTATCTGCGAAGGTTCGCGAAGAGAGCCGAGGGGCACAGTGTTGAATCCCGCGGTCCTGGGCGACACAGACTGAAAAAGCGCTGACAGCGCCTTGCCCTTGAGCGACAGCGCACCGAGAGTTTCCGGATTGGAAAACTCGAATATAAACATCGAAACGGCTCCGATAATTATCAGCCCGCCCGAAAATGCGATAACGGTTTTTGACTGAAACGACATTTCGGAAAATCTCTTCCCCGAAAAAACCTCCTGCCATACAAGAAAGCCAAGACCGCCCGTTACTATAAGCAGACAGACCGTAAGATTGACCGTTACGTCTTCCGCATACGGCGTGAGCGACGAATATTCGCCGTGACTGCCCATTAGATCGAAGCCTGCGTTGCAGAAAGCCGACACGGCTATAAACACTCCGCGCCATATTCCTCCAAGGCCGTATTCGGGAATGAACCTGAAAGACAGTATCACCGCCGCAGCGCCCTCGAAAGAAAACGTTCCCGCAAGAATCAGCTTAACAAGCCTTATTATGCCGTCCGTTCCGTCAAGATTGAAGTTCTGAGCAAGAAGCAGCCTTTCGCGCTGACCCATAGACCGTCTGAAAAGAAGAGAGAATACCGTGGCGACCGTCATAAAGCCGAGACCGCCGAGCTGAATGAGAGAAAGAAGGACGGCCTGACCGAAAGCGCTCCAGTGCGTGAAAGTATCGTAAACCACCAGACCGGTGATGCACGTTGACGATACCGACGTGAAAAGCGCCCCGAAAAACGGAGTATACTCACCCGTGGCGGACGATACGGGCAGAGATAAAAGGACTGCCCCTATGATTATCAGAGCAAAAAAGCCTGCTATGAATACAGCCGACGGATTTATTCTTTTTACCGCTTTCACTTTCTCATCCCGCTTTCTGCAGCATCGCGGTTATTTTTTTCGATACTTTCCATAATAATATAATAATGAAAATTGTGTTTATTAATATACCACCAATTCCGCATTTCGTCAAGACGCTTTTTCAAGTATTTTTGGAACATTATTTCTAAATTTAAGAATTTTTCTTGAAATCACAAAGAAAGTGTGATATAATATATAATGTATAAATGCAGACATTTGCGGAGGGAAACATGAGATATCTGAGAGGACTTACCGATCAAAACGAAGTGATCTTTTGCAGACTTGACGAGAACGAACCGGGAAAAGCCGTTGTTCTGGCAGGCGATTTTCTTGACGGCGCGCCCGAAACTGATAGGACCCTCCTTCTTCGCGACATACGCATCCTTCCTCCTGTCGTTCCTTCCAAAATAATCGCCGTAGGCTTAAATTATTACGATCATATCAAGGAATTCGGCGACAGACCTGTACCTGAAAACCCCACTCTTTTCAACAAAATGCCTCATACCGTTATCGGGCACGGCGACGCGATAATATCGCATCCGTTTTCTTCAAGAATAGATTTTGAAGGCGAAATGGCGATAGTTATCTCCGGTCACTGCAAAGACGTTAAGGCCGAAAACGCCAAAGATTATATTTTCGGCGTCACGTGCCTCAACGACGTTACCGCAAGAGATCTTCAGCGCGCCGACGGACAGTGGACAAGAGGCAAAAATCTCGAAACATTCTGCCCGATAGGTCCCTGCGTTGCAACGGGGCTCGACATAGGAAATCTTCATATTCAGACCCGTCTCAACGGCAAAATCATGCAGGACAGCACGACTTCTCTTATGATGAACGGCGCAGAGCGCCTGATAGAATTCATCTCGCAATCCTTCCCTCTTGAAAAAGGCGACGTGATCTCAACGGGAACTCCCAAGGGCGTAGGTCCGATGGTCCGCGGCGATGTCGTCGAGGTTGAGCTCGAGGGCGTAGGAACGCTTGCAAACATTATGAAATAACCGGGAGGAATACCATGAAAAAATATTCCGTTTTTCTTCTTTTAACTGTTTTCGCGGTGCTTGCCGCGCTTCTTTGCTCGTGTTCATATACTCTTTCCGCAGACGGGTTCGAGCTTGTTTCCGATTTTGTCTGGGACGGCGCGCACGATTTTTCCGAAGGAATGGCAGCGGTAAAAAAAGACGGCAAATGGGGCTTTATAGATCTTTCGGGAAACCTTGTTATCGCAAATAAATACGACAGCGCGGGCAGCTTTTCCGAAGGGCTCTGCGCAGTTCAGACGGGCTACGCGTGGAATTATATAGACAAGACGGGAAAAACCGTCATACAGGGCGATTTCGAAGCCGCCAACGCTTTTTCCGAAGGCAGGGCTTCCGTTATGATTAATAATAAATACGCTCTTATCGACAAAGACGGAAATCTTCTCACAAACCCGGTTTTCGACATCATCAGACCTTTCCGCGGCGGTGCCGCGGCAGCTCAGGCAGGAAACACGTATTCGTTCATAAAAGCGGACGGGACCGTTCTGGGAGATTTCAAGTGGGGCGGCGCTTCTGATTTTTCGGAGGGCGTGGCTGAGGTATTCGAAGATTACCTGAGCGGATATATCGATATAAAAGGCGAATTCGTTATTCCTCTTTCGATAGACGACGGCTCCGATTTTTCGGAAGGTCTCTGCGCGGCAATGACAAAAGAACGTCTGTGGGGCTACATAGATAAGTCGGGCAGCTTCGTTATCGACGCGAAATGGAAGGAAGCGGAAGATTTCAGCGAAGGCTTCGCCGTCGTTGGAACCGGCACCCGCTACGCATACGTTTCCGCCGAAGGAAAAGAGATCACTCCGTTCGATTTCAACCGCGCATACGCTTTCAGCTGCGGCCGCGCAAGAGTTGGCGTTGCTTCGGGCGTAGGGCTCTCCTTCGGGTTTATCTCCCCGTCGGGCGAATATGCCGTCTCTCCGTCATACCCCGGCGCTCACGATTATTCCGAGGGCTACGCGGCAGTTAAAAACGCCTCTGAAAAATGGGGATATATCGATACCGACGGAAACACCGTCATTCCTTTCGATTTTGACGACGCTTACTCATTCCGCGATGGCGTTGCAAGAGTTGTAAGGGGCAAAAAATACGGATTTATTCTTATTTCCGGAACGGAAGGCTGAACAAATTGAATTTTTCTGATAATTACGACGTTGCCGTTATCGGCGCAGGTCATGCGGGCGTGGAGGCTGCTCTGGCGTGCGCGCGGCTCGGAATGAAAACGGTCATTTTCACGATAAACCTCGACGCCGTGGCGAATATGCCCTGCAATCCGTCAATAGGCGGAACGGCGAAGGGTCATCTTGTATATGAAACGGACGCACTGGGCGGCGAAATGGGCAAAAGCGCAGACAAAATATTTCTGCAAAGCCGCATGCTTAACCTCGGCAAGGGCCCCGCGGTGCATTCATCACGCATTCAGGCAGACAGAAGAGAATATCAGAAGCTGATGAAGCATATTCTCGAAAAGCAGGAAAATCTCTCTCTGAAACAGGCTGAAATAACGGATATTCTCACCGAAAACGGAGCCGTCACAGGCGTAAAGACCGTTCTCGGCGCCGTTTATTCCGTAAAAGCGGCTATCGTCTGCACGGGAACGTATCTTAACGGCAGAATAATCATCGGCGAGCACTCGCATCCGGGCGGACCCGACGGAATGTTTGCCGCAACGAAGCTGACAGACAGCATACGGGCTCTCGGCATCGCCACACAGCGCTTCAAAACGGGAACTCCGTCAAGAATAAACAGACGCTCCGTTGATCTTACAAGGCTTGAAAGGCAGGACGGCGACGACGTTATCGTTCCGATGTCCTTTGAAAACGAGGGCAAAAATATAGGCGAAAACACCGAGCCCTGCTGGCTTGTTTATACAAACGAAGAAACAAAGCGCGTAATAAAAGAAAATCTTCACCGTTCGCCCCTTTATTCGGGCGACATACACGGCATAGGTCCTAGATACTGCCCTTCGATAGAAGATAAGATCGTGCGTTTTGCCGATAAAGAAAGACATCAGCTCTTTCTTGAGCCTACCGGAAAAGACACAGAGGAAATGTATCTTCAGGGTATGTCGTCATCGCTTCCCGAAGACGTTCAGATAAAAATGATCCGCACTCTTCCCGGTTTTGAAAACGCTGAGATAATGCGTATCGGCTATGCAATAGAATACGACTGCGCAGACCCTCTTGAGCTGAAACAGACGCTTGAATTCAAAAAAGTCTCCGGTCTTTACGGCGCGGGACAGTTCAACGGCACGTCGGGCTATGAAGAGGCTGCGGCTCAGGGCCTTGTTGCCGGCATAAACGCAGCTCTTAAAATAAAGGGCGAAGAGCCGCTCATACTTGACAGAAGCACGAGCTATATCGGCACGCTCATAGACGATCTTGTAACGAAGGGAACGCGCGAGCCTTACAGAATGATGACTTCCCGCTCCGAATACAGGCTTCTTCTCCGTCAGGACAATGCGGACGAACGTCTGACGCCTTTCGGCAGAAGAGTAGGGCTTATCGGCGACGAAAGATGGGAAAAATTCCTCAAAAAGCAGGAAATGATAAACTCCGAAGAGGAGCGCGTAGAAAAAACGTATCTTTCACCAAACGAAGAGCTTCTTTCTCTGCTTGCGCAAAAGGGCTCGTCGCCCGTATCGAGCGGAATTTCTCTTGCAGAGCTGATAAGACGGCCCGAGCTTGACTACGAATCTCTTGCGCCGGTAGATAAAGAAAGACCTTCTTTGCCGGAATATATCAGAAAAGAAGTAGAGATAAAGGTAAAATACGCAGGATATATAAGACGGCAGACCGACCAGGCCGAACAGTTCAAAAAGCTTGAATCAAAAAAGCTTCCGTCGGATTTCGATTACTCGTCACTTTCCGGACTTCGGCTTGAAGCAAGGCAGAAGCTGAATGCCGTAAAACCGGCGAATATCGGCCAGGCGGGTCGCATTTCGGGCGTTTCTCCCGCAGACGTTGCGATACTGCTTGTCCACTTTAAATACATTTGATCAAGTACATCTGATCAAATTCATTCGACCAGACACGTCAGGAATATATTAAAATAACGAACATTTGCTCTCCGGGGGTTATTATGCGGGCAAGAAAGAAAAAAAACTGCGACGCGCGTCTTGAGCGGTGCGCGGAATATATCGTTGATAAAATAGTCATCCCTCCAGAAAACACAAAACCGGTTTTTCTCGAGATCGGGTGCGGCAAAGGCAGATTCGCCGTTGAAACCGCGCAGAAGGAAAACTGCCTTTTCTTTGCTGTTGAGATAATGAAGGATATAATCGTCATGGCGATAGAAAAGGGCGCAAAAAGCGGGCTTGACAACATAAAATACCTTATCGCGAGCGCGGACGACATCCTCGATTACTGTCCCGAAAACAGCATAGACACGCTGTTTCTCAATTTTTCCGATCCGTGGCCGAAAAAACGCAATGCCAAAAGACGTCTCACGCACCGCGGATATCTTGAAAAATATAAAAAAATACTCAAAAAAGACGGTATCATCGCCTTCAAGACCGATAATTATCCTCTTTTTACGTTTTCCGTGGAAGAATTTAGGGAAAGCGGCTTTGAAATATACGACTACACCGAAAATCTGCACGAAAGCGGTATTTACAACGTTGCAATGACGGAATACGAAGAACGCTTTTCGCAGATGGGTCAGCCGATATATCATCTGAAAGCGAAATTAAAGGAATAATGGAACAGATTCTTAACGACACTCTCGCCTTTTTTTCGGGTTTTCCCGAATGGGCGCTCTGCCTCGTTCTTTTTGCCCTTGCGATCCTGCAGTATATTTTTCCGCCGGTGCCTTCCGATACGCTTCTCGTAGCGCTCGGCATACTCGTATCGCAAAAGGTCTTCAACCCGTTTTTCGGCTTTTTTTCATACGTCGCAGGCGCGGTCGCGGGCGCGGCTGCCCTCTTCTTTCTCACATACTTTCTCGGTGACAAAGTAAGAAAGATAAAGTTCGTCAACGCGCATATAAACGAAAAAACGCAGGATCGGGCGAAAAACGTTCTGAATAAATACGGGGGCGCCTCATATTTCATACTGCGCTTCGTTCCGTCGATGCAGTGCATAACAATAATCGTTATGGGGCTTATGAAAACCGAAAAGAAAAAATCGGTCGCGCTGATTTCTGCCGTTACCGTCTTTGCCTGCCTCGTTTATTATCTTCTGGGCTTCCTTCTCGGCTCAAACATTCCCGTGCTTGTCGGCGTTCTCGACGCTCTCGGCACGGCAGGCTGGATAATTCTTGCCGCGATCGCGGCATCGGCGCTGATCGGATTCATAATATACAAGACAGTAAGCAACCGCAGAAACGGAGGATAAATTATGTTTGAAGAAAACAGAGAAAAACTTCCCATAGACGGAAATGCGCTCATCGGGCAGTCGGGCGGACCGACGGCAGCGATAAACGCAACGCTTTCAGGCGTAATAAAGGGATTGCGCAACTGTTCCAACGTAAAACGTATCTACGGCGCAAAAAACGGCATCGAAGGCGTTTGCGAGGGAAGGATAGTCGATCTCGATCTTGCCGTCTCGTCCGCAGAAGATCACTATGCCCTTGAATGCACGCCTGCCGCCGCGCTCGGTTCGTGCAGAAAAAAGCTGCCGTCAGACCTTAACGACCCTGTTTATGCCGAAATATTCAACGTTTTCCGTCTCTACGGCATAAGATTTTTCATATATATCGGCGGCAACGATTCAATGGATACCGCCGACAAGCTTTCAAGATACGCGCAGAAAAGCTTTTATGAAATATATATCGTAGGCGTTCCCAAAACGATAGACAACGATATCGTTATCACAGACCATACCCCCGGCTACCCATCCGCACTCAAATATATAGCAACCACGGTCGAAGAGATCGCGAGAGACTGCTCGATATATACCGTAAAAGCCGTAACGATCGTTGAAATAATGGGCAGAGACGCGGGATGGCTCGCCGCAGGCGCGGCTCTTCCGAGAATATTCGGGCAGGCATCGGCAGACCTCGTTTACGTTGCAGAGTCGCTTTTTGATTTTGACAGGTTTATCGATGACGTAAACGCCGTTCTTGCAAAAAAACCGAACGTCGTCGTAGCTGTTTCGGAAGGAATAAAGACCGCGGACGGCAAATATGTGGGCGAGAGCGCGCAGAGCGGTTCGGTAGATATTTTCGGTCATAAATACCTTGCAGGAGCGGCAAAAGTGCTTGAAACACACGTCCGCGCAAAGATAGGCTGCAAATGCCGCTCGATAGAGCTGAGTCTGCCGCAGAGATGCGCAGGTCACTGTCTGTCAAAAACCGATATCGAAGAAAGCGTTCTTGTCGGCGCATGCTGCGCGGAACACGTTGCTGCGGGTAATTCGGGCGATTTCGCCTATTTTGAAAGAGACAACAACCCCGACGGCTCATATTCCGTTTCCGTAGGCTTCTGCTCCGTATCGAAAGTGGCAAACCATATAAAAACCATCCCCGTCCACTATATCGAACCGCGCGGCAACAACGTGACGGACAGTCTGCTTCACATGCTCGCTCCGCTTATCGAAGGCGAGGTTGCAATTCCCACTGAGCACGGACTTCCCAGACATTTTACAATAGACTGAAAACCCTTATACAGGAGTAAATATGAACACAAGAACCGAACACGACAGCATGGGCGCGGTAGAAGTTCCCGCAGACCGTTTCTGGGGCGCGCAGACGCAGCGCAGCTTTCAGAATTTCCGAATCGGCGAAGAAAAAATGCCTGCAGGCATAATAGAGGCTTTCGTTATAGTAAAACGCGCGTGCGCAAAAACAAACAGGGCGCTCGGTTTTCTTGACGAGGAGCGCGCGGGGCTTATCGAAGACGTTTGCAGGGAGATACTCGAGGGAAAGCTTGACGGCAATTTTCCGCTCTCCGTCTGGCAGACGGGCAGCGGCACTCAGAGCAATATGAACGTCAACGAGGTCATCGCTAACAGAGCAAACGCCGTCGCGGGCAAAAAGCTTCTTCATCCAAACGACCACATCAACATGTCGCAAAGCTCAAACGATACATTTCCAACCGCGCTGCACGTCGCCGCGGCAAAGGCGATAAAAGAAAGCCTTGTTCCTTCCCTGAAAAAAATGATCTCCGTTCTTCTTTCTCTCGAAGAAAAGTATGCAGGCGTTATCACCGTCGGCAGAACTCACCTTCAGGACGCCGTTCCGATTGCGTTTTCGCAGGAGATAAGCGGCTGGCGCGAAATGGTATGCAGATCTCTCGACGCCGTCGTTTCTTCGTCTGAAAGCCTTTATTCTCTCGCTCTGGGCGGAACGGCTGTCGGAACGGGGCTCAACTGTCCCGCAGGCTTTGCGGAAGCTGCGGCGCAGGAGATAGCAAAAGAAACGGGTATACCCTTCGTTTCGGCTGAAAATAAATTTCACGCCCTTTCTTCAAAAGACGGCATCGCGTTCTGTCACGGCGCACTGAAAACTCTTGCGGCAGACCTTATGAAGATAGCAAACGACGTTCGCTGGCTCGCTTCAGGTCCAAGATGCGGGATAGGGGAGATATCCATTCCCGAAAACGAACCCGGTTCCTCCATTATGCCGGGAAAAGTCAATCCCACGCAGTGCGAGGCGCTCACGATGGTAGCCGCACAGGTCATGGGCAACGACGTATCCGTAGGCATCGCCGCTTCTCAGGGCAATTTTCAGCTCAACGTATATATGCCGCTTATCGCATATAATTTTCTTCAGTCCGTCAGACTGCTTTCGGACGCCGTAACGTCGTTTACCGAAAACTGCCTTTGCGGTCTTTCACCAAATACCGACGTAATGGCGCGCAACGTGAGCCGCTCGCTCATGCTCGTTACCGCTCTTTCACCGAAAATCGGCTACGACAACGCCGCAAAAGTGGCAAAAGCGGCAAGAAGCAACAATACAACGCTTCGTGAAGAAGCAGTCAGGCTCGGTTTTCTTACCGAAAAAGAGTTTGACGAAACAGTCCGCCCCGAAAATATGGTATAAACCACCCAGAAAGGATATATAACAGTGAATTACGCAGAAGAGTCGCTGAAAAAGCACTATGAATGGAAGGGGAAGCTCGAAACCGTCCCCAAAATGAAAATAAAAACAAAAGACGATCTCTCTCTCGCCTATACCCCCGGCGTAGCTCAGGCATGCCTTGAAATACAGAAAGACCCCGAAAAATCGTTTCAGCTTACGGGAAGAGGAAATCTCGTTGCAGTTATCACCGACGGCACCGCGGTGCTCGGCCTCGGAGACATAGGCCCTGAAGCAGGTATGCCGGTCATGGAAGGGAAATGCGTGCTTTTCAAAACTTTCGGCGGCGTTGACGCTATCCCTCTCTGCGTTAAAAGCAAAGACCCCGACGAGATAGTAAACACGGTCGCACTGCTTGAAGGCAGCTTCGGAGGAATCAACCTTGAGGATATCTCCGCACCCCGCTGCTTCGAAATAGAAACAAAGCTCAAACAGCGCCTTGATATCCCCGTTTTTCACGACGATCAGCACGGCACTGCGGTAGTCGTACTCGCCGCGGTAATGAACGCTCTCCGCGTTGTAAACAAAGATATAACGAAGATCCGCGCGGTCATGAACGGAGCAGGCGCGGCAGGCATCGCCATAGCAAAGCTTCTTATGTCAAAAGGCCTTAAAGACATCACCCTCTGCGCAAGAAAAGGCGCTCTCTGCGAAGGACTTGACTGGATGAACCCCGCACAGAAGGAAATTGCAAAAATCACGAACAGAGACCACCGCACAGGCTCTCTTGCGGACGTAATAAAAGGCGCGGACCTCTTTATAGGCGTTTCCGCTCCGAACACGGTCACCCCGGATATGGTAAGATCGATGGCTGAAAATCCCCTCCTTTTCCCCATGGCAAACCCCGTTCCCGAAATAATGCCCGACCTTGCCCTTGAAGCAGGCGCCGCCGTTGTAGGCACCGGACGTTCGGATTTCCCCAACCAGATAAACAACGTGCTCGCTTTCCCCGGCATTTTCAGAGGCGCTCTTGACGTGCGCGCACGCGATATAAACGAGGAAATGAAGATCGCAGCCGCTCAGGCTCTTGCAGACCTCGTCTCTCCCGACGAGCTCTCCCCCGACTTCATCCTTCCTCTGCCCTTCGACCCCCGCGTCGCTCCGGCTGTCGCCAAAGCCGTTTCCGAAGCTGCTCGCAGATCCGGCGTCGCAAGAGCGTAAACAACGTAAAAAAGAGTCCCGACAAATGTCGGGACTACTTAGGGATTTTGTGTTTTTTTAAATAATCGGCATGGCTTGCGGTTTTTTCGGCTATGCCGATCTCTTTTTTTCAAGCTCTGTGCCGGATTCAGGCGGATCGAAAACGCCGATGAAGTTCCATACGATATCGACCTGCTGTGTCCTGCTTCCATCAGATTTTACGGCCTGATGCACATAGATTTTTTCTACGAATTCACGTAAGATCCCTGCAGTGAGCTTATGAATCTCCGTTGTGTTGCGGACGATTTTGAGAAACCGTTCCGCATCATCAGATTTTTCACAGGAAGCGGAAAGTGACTTTTGCCTTCGTATCTGAAAATGGAGAGTATGTCGATTTCTATCAAACAGATAAAGCGGCAGCATCCCCACTGGCATTGTGTGGATATACTGTCAGTCAAAAAGTCGGATACTCAGCGTATGAAAGACATGAAATACTATCACGTATTATTAATATGGGTATTCAGAGGAAATGGCAAGTAATTGACTTGTTAATGTATTTTATAGATTACAATGGGAGAAACGCGAATTTTTTTTATTAATTTTTATCTCCGATCAATTCAACGGATACTTTCGCGTTGTTGTCCACCGTTATCTTCAGTGAACTGCCGCATTTCGGGCATTGCATCTCAAGCCCGTCAATGCGTTTTGATTTTCCTATAGCCTTACCACATATCGGACAGCAGATATACAAAGCCTTCGCTTTTTCGACCATCCGAATCCTCCTTTTCGTTTGATTGTTTTATTCATGATATATTGTTTCTTCATCCGAAGCCGAGCCGCAAGTCTGACAGAATTTTGCCCCAGCGACACTTTCCTTTATCGGTTGTTTTTCGCGTTATTGCAATGCGCGATGATATAGTTCTTTACAAATTCGAAATCTTCTTTTGCCGCATATACCTGATTGTGTTCAAGCCCCTCGTTCACTTTGATAAGATCCCGGCGTGGATATGCTTTAACATTTCGGACTTTTGCAAATTCGGAATACATTTCGGTACGCTGAGCATTCATCCCTGCTCCGACCGTGCCAATCCTGCCTGCCGCCGCGCCCGCGATCATCGTTGCCTGACCGAGCTTTTGCGCCTTTTTCGCCTGAGACGCAGTCTGTTTGTGATTAACGCCTTTTTCGTCCATTTCAAACTCGACGATATATTTCCCGCCCATGATAGCGGCGTATAGCAGGTATCCGAGCGCGATAAGAGCCGTCATGCCGATGAGAATAAAACCGAACACCTTCGCGGTATCCAGAAATCCGTCCCACCAGAAGCCGCTGTCGCCGGAGGCGATCAGCACAAGAAAGACGAACAGTCCGAGCACAATAAAAAAGAATATCTTCCAGATAAGAAAAAATACTGTCGGGTTTCTGAGCAGGCTCATCTCATACGTCCATCGGTATTTTCCATCGTCGCAAAGCGTTACTCGGGTTGTCAGTGTTTTGTTTTCTTTCATACACATACCCCTTATTTCAGCAGCGGAAGTCCGCATTTTTTGCAGCGGTCGGCTTCTACGGGATTTTTTGTTCCGCAGCTTACGCAAGCGATATACGGTGCCCTGGATTTATCATATAGTTCATACGGAAAATGGAACTGCGGATGATATTTGAATCGGTCACCAGGCTGCAGATAATCCCATGCCCATATCTGAGTCCCTTCATACTCTACTATCTTTTTTTTCTTGCCGTCGACTGTGCGCGCAACGGTAACATACTC
>JAEEJO010000019.1 GCA_016281915.1 Clostridiales bacterium | reverse complement strand
TGATCGGAACGAGTGCCATATAGGAGTATGCGGCAACGGCGATAGCAGCAAGCAGATGAGGAGCAAGTATTTTTGTTACGAGAATAGCTGTAGGTCCGTCTGCTCCGCCGATAATGCCGATTGCAGATGCTTCAAGAGCGTTGAAGCCGAGGAGCAGGGACGAGATAAATGTGAAGAAGATACCGAGCTGAGCGGCAGCGCCGAGAAGGATGCTTTTGGGGTTTGCGATAAGCGGACCGAAGTCTGTCATGGCGCCGACGCCGAGGAATATAAGCGGTGGATAAACCCCGCATTTTACGCCGAGATAAAGGATATCAAATAGACCGCCGTGCGATAATATTTCTGCGATATCGAGATTACCGGAAGGATCCGCGAAATATTCGGGATTCATGAGTCCTGACAAAGGAAGGTTTGCAAGCAGCATACCGAAAGAAATAGGTAAGAGAAGAAGCGGCTCAAAGCCTTTGCCTATTGCCAGATAAATCAGAACGCACGACACGGCAATCATGATGATTTCGCCGTTTTCTATTCCGTTTTCTGTGATTCTGATATCAAACAGATGTGCAAAACCGGAATTAACGATGAAATCCCAAAATACCTGGAATATATTCATGTCGTTTAAACATTCCTTTCGTTAACCGATAGTTACGAGCGGTGCACCTGTTTCAACAGCAGCGCCTTTTGAAGTCTGAACGGCAACAACGGTGCCGTCAATTGGAGACTGGATATCGTTTTCCATCTTCATTGCTTCAAGAACAAGGAGAACATCGCCTTTTTTGACCGATGCGCCTTTTTCAACGTTAACTTTAAGTATCGTTCCGGGCATCGGAGCGGAAATGGTCGTTCCGTCTGCGGGAACGGAAACGGGAGCCGATGCAGCGGGAGCTGCGGGCTGAGCAGGCTGAGTATTTGTATTTGCAGGTGCGGCAGGAGCTGAAACGGGCGCAGATGACGAGCCGGTTTCTTCAACTACTACCTCATATGTTTTACCGTTTACGGTTATGTTGAATTTTCTCATTTATGTTTCTCCTTTTATATTCTTTTAAAAGAGCGTATTCTGTATTTTGAGTGAGGCGCGCTGTTTTCCATATATGCGGCGACAGCTGCGGCGAGAACAACGGGAACGAGCTCGTCTTCACTGTCCGAAACTGCCGAAGGAGCAGAGACCGGAGCGGTTTTTACCGGTGCAGACGGCGCTGCGGGTTTCTTTGAGCCTGATTTAGATGCAAAGAAAAGTTTGAAAAGATAGAGAACAGCCATCAGGATAAGCAATACGGCAAAGACAGTGCCCATACCTATGAGCGCAATGTTAAGACCGTAAAGGAGTTTTCCGACGGTGTCTTCCGGGACGGCTGCAATGTCGTTTACGGCAGTTCCTACGTTTTCAGTCAAAGGAAGGATCAAATGCATATCTTCCCCTCCCCCTTATTTATCTGCAAGCATACCGAAAGAAGATGCGATTAGCTGACGTGTAGTTTCGATATCGATAATATCGTCAACATGTCCTCTTTTTGCCGCCTCGAGCGGAGAAGCGATGGTATGTCTGTATTTTTCAATAACTTCGTTTCTGCCTTCGATCGGATCGCCTTCCGTCTGGATTATTTCCTGAGCACACATAAAGACGGCGCCTGTTTCTGCTGGCAGAGCAGCTATCTCTGCGCAGGGATATGCATAAACGATATCTGCGCCGGTCTGCTTGGAGCACATTGAGATATATCCTGCG
Source organism: Clostridiales bacterium (assembly GCA_016281915.1). Classification (GTDB taxonomy): domain Bacteria; phylum Bacillota; class Clostridia; order Oscillospirales; family UBA644; genus HGM12619. The sequence goes on along the minus strand of JAEEJO010000019.1, from coordinate 20,139 downwards.
CCGTAAGCTTTTCCTATAATGAGAGTAACCTTGGGAACGTCTGCGTTCATATATGCGGAAACGAGCAGAGATGAGTTAAGAATGTTTTCTTTGCCGTCACAGACAAATCCGTCGGTATCAACGAGCGTAAGAACAGGTATTGAGCTGTTGTTGCAGAAAGTGATGAACGCGGAAGCCTTTTCTGCAGCGTCGGCAGAGAGGGCACCGTTGTTTGCAACGACTCCTACGGGAGAACAGTCTATGTCAATAAGTATCGTTACGATGTTTTTTGCGTAGCCCGGATTGAGCTCGAGAACTTTGCCGTCGTCTGCGATCGCAGTTATAACGTTGTGGACGTCGTATCCTTCCACTGAAATAATGTCCGCGATTTCGGGAGTGAGTCTGTTGATGTCATCCTCGGTCACGTAAGCGTCACAGGTAAAAGCGATAAACTCTTTGATCTTTTCAACTGCCTCTTCATCTGATGTGCAGACGGCGCTTACGGTTCCGTTTTCATAAGCGTTCTGAGCCGTTCCGGCATTGCTGCTGCCAAAGCGTGCCTTGACAACGTCGGGAGATGAAAGGAAGAGTTCTGCATTTTCGGTCATAACCGAGTAATCAGCCATTGCAGGGATAAATGATAAAGCGCCTGCGCATGTGCCGAATACCGATGAAACTATAACGGTCTCATCTGCGATAGAATTGAGTGTTGCCAGTATTTTTCCGTATCCTGCGAGGGCATCGATCCCCTCCTGCAGTCTTACACCGCAGCTGTCGAGCATGCAAACGAGCGGTGCATGTGCTTTGCGCGCCATTTCGGCGATATTACAGATTTTTTCGGCATTCATCTCGCTGACCGCGCCTTTCAGCACGGAAATATCCTGAGAGAATGCAAAGACGAGCACGCCGTTAACGGCACCGTAGCCGGTAACAACGCCTTCGGCAGCTGCGTCAACAGCTCCGAGCTCGGTAGGACGCTGTTTTACGAACGCGCCGATTTCAACGAATGTCCCCTCATCAAAAAGAAGTGCGATGCGTTTTCTTGCCGCAGTTTCGCTTTTTCCTTCGATGGTTGAGCGGAGTGAACGGATTTCTTCCGTTCTGTCCTTCAGATCCATTCTGATTCCTCCGATTTCTGTTTTAATTTATGAAAATATTGCAATTGGAACATCCGAAACGAATAATCCCAAATTTTTCACTAATACAGATTATATCATAAAAAGTCAATCAATGCAATAGTAAACAAACGGGATTTTTTAACAAAATTGCGACTTTATCCGCGCAACAGATCATATAGGGAAAAATACTGCGATTCATCATCAAATATGTTGACAAACTTTTCAAATTTTGATATAATATACGTGTTCAGATACATCATCTGATTATCATGGTAAAACAGAAAGGACGGCAAATATGAAAAAATACCTATCAATCGCATTGCTTTTGTGTATCGTGTTCGCAATGAGCTGCTGCTCTCAGCAGTCTGAACAGGAAGTTATTCCGGATTACAGCGGTGATCTTGGCGACACTGATTTCATGGGCGAAGATTTTTTGTTTATGCATAACAACGCAGAACATTCTACCGGCGAAGAATATTTCGGATATATCATTGATACTGAATTTGCCGACCTTGCACTGCAAAGAATAAAGGAAACAGAAGATAAATATAACGTTAAGATCACGGAACAGAAGGCCGCTGACCTGACAAACCGCGTTCAGACAGGCTCCATTTCCGGTGTTGTTCCGATGGATGTTGTTCAGACAAACTCCAGCAGCCTTGCAGGACTTCTGAGGTCGGGATATCTCACAGATCTGACATACTATCAAGAGTATCTCGATTTTACCGACCACGCAAAATGGGGAGGCATTGAAGACCTTAAACCCCTTTTCTGGGACAACGCTCTTTACGGTGTTATTCCCGCAGCGTGGCCGATACACAAATACCGTTCGGTAGACGGCGCGGTCGTAGTTAACGAAAACATTATCAGAACTCTTAATCAGACAGACCCGAGAGAGCTTGTTGAAAAAGACGAATGGACATGGAGCACGCTTGAAAGCCTGATGCCGATCTATGCTCACACAAACGACGCCGGCGTTGAAGTAAAAGCGCTTTATACGACCGTTCACTGGCTTTTCAGAACGATGCATACAACAAACGGCGAACCGGTAATTCTGAAAGAAAACGGAGACTATCTGTTAAGTCTTCACTCCCCCATCACGTTTGAGGCTATGCAGACCGCATGGAACTGGACGTTTGGAGAGTATTCATCCTACGTTTATATCGATCTGAGCAACGTATGGGAAAACATGCTTGAAGCGTTCACTGAAGGAAAATCGGTTTTAACGATAATGAACGGAACCGACCTTCTCGGCTCGGAATATTCGATAGCATATACAATGGATAATTTCGGTGTCGTTCCTTTCCCGCACGGTCCGAACGGAACTCCCGAAAACACCGGATCAACTATAACAGAAACAAGGTTTTCCACGAGTATACCCGCGCTGGCAAAGGATCCTGCGATGTCCGCAATCATTCTGAATGCGATCTACGATCCACTGCCGGGATATGAAGACGAAGAGGATATTATCTCGTATTTCAGGAGATTTTATTTCTTTGACGACAGAGACGTCACGAATTTTATCAATATGTATAAAACGGTTCTTTACAATTACAGATGTGAATACGTTACTGACGTTTACATCAACATCAACGCATCAAAGACAATGTCTGAAAGACTTGCCCAGTTTGAGGCGGCAGACGAAGCGAACAGACTCAAGTATATAGTTAATATCGAATCATCTATCGAATCGATATTCGGAGAATAAGCATTCACAACACAAAGGACAGAGAAAAATCTCTGTCCTTTTTTTTGTTCTCTAAATTTCCGTCTCATGCTATTTGCGGGTATTGTAACACATAGTTACCGATTTCGTTTCAAAACAATCGGCAAAACAAAACAATGTTTTCGCAACAGCACGCATAAAACGTTTCAAAGTTAAAAAAATATGTCGCAAAAAGCACATGTTGTTGCCAGGGCGTTATTTTGTTGACATTGACTCTGAATTCTGTTAAAATATCATGCAGTAACAAAAAGGAGTGACAGAATTGATACCACACAGTTCCTCGGCACAGGACGTAGTAAAGGCATTTTCTTCCGACGCTGAATCAGGCCTTGATTCGAAGGACATAGCCCGTCTGCAAAGCGAATACGGACCGAACGTTCTTGCGGAAAAGAAAAAAAGAACGCTCATAGGACGGTTTTTCGATCAGTTCAAGGACGTAATGATAATCATCCTTCTGATAGCGGCGGCAGTGTCGTTCGGAGTTATTTGCGTGGAGAAGACCTGGAACGAGCTTTTCGAGCCTGCGCTGATACTGATAATAGTAATATTGAATGCGTTAATGGGAGTTTTTCAGGAAAGCAAGGCTGAAAAAGCTCTTGAAGCGCTGAAGAACATGTCTGCGCCACACGCAAGGGTAATACGCGACGGTGAAGAGCATATTATAGATGCAAAGCAGATAGTTCCCGGAGACATTATAAAGGTAGAAGCGGGCGACTTTGTGCCTGCAGACGCAAGGCTTATACACAGCGTAAGTCTGAAAAGCGAAGAATCGGCTCTTACGGGAGAATCCGTTCCGGCAGAGAAAAACGCTGACGATATAATAGACGGGAAATCTGCTCTGGGCGACAGAAGCAATATGATATTCTCGGGATGCAGCATAACTTACGGAACCGGTCTTGCAGTTGTTACCGCAACAGGCATGAATACCGAGATGGGCAAGATAGCGAATCTTCTTGCCGGAGAGAAAGAATCGCAGACACCTCTTCAGCAAAAGCTTGCGCAGCTCGGAAAATACCTCGGTATAATTGCCCTTGCTGCCTGTGCAATCGTATTTGTTATAGGACTTATAAGCGGAATACCCATTCTTGAGATATTCATGACCTCGGTATCGCTTGCCGTATCGGCAATACCCGAAGGTCTGCCGGCAATAGTTACGATAATACTTTCCATCGGCGTTCAGCGAATGGCTAAAAGAAACGCGCTGATCAGACGCCTGCCTGCAGTTGAAACACTTGGCAGCGCATCGGTTATTTGCTCGGATAAGACCGGCACGCTTACACAAAACCGTATGACGGTAGTAAAAGCATTTACGGATGGTGAATCTGACGCGGAAACCGTCGGAGATTCATGTTCAGAAAAGATAAAGCAGCTGTTAATATACGGAACGCTATGCAGCGACGGAACAGTTGTGTTCGAAAACGGTGTTGCAAAGCATATAGGTGACCCGACAGAGACGGCAATCGTTCTTGCGGCACATAAAAACGGCATTAAAAAAGAGGAAATAATAAAAAAATACGAAAGACTTGCGGAGATACCGTTTGATTCAGACAGAAAGCTTATGACATCCGTAAACAGGATCGACGGCAAGAACATCGTAATAGTAAAAGGCGCTTTTGACAATCTTTCTCTTCGCTGCACAGCCGGAAATGTTGAAAAAGCACGCGAAGTCACAGAAGAGATGAGCAGAGAAGCGCTGAGAGTTCTGGCTATCGCGATAAAAGAAATGGAGACAGTTCCGCAGAATCCGACATCCGAAGAACTTGAAAACGGTCTGACGCTCATAGGACTGATTGGAATGATCGATCCTCCGAGAGCTGAGGCAAAGGATGCCGTTGCTACGAGCAAAAAAGCAGGAATAAAGACCGTAATGATTACGGGCGACCACGTTATCACCGCGGCTGCAATCGCAAAGCAGCTTGGTATTTATTCTGACGGAGACAGGGCAATAACCGGCAAAGAACTTGACGCGATGAGCGACGAAGAGCTCGAGGAGCACATAGAAGAAATAAGCGTTTATGCTAGAGTATCACCGGAAAACAAGATAAGAATAGTAAAAGCATGGCAAAAGAAGGGGCACGTCGTTTCAATGACGGGTGACGGTGTAAACGATGCGCCTGCGCTGAAAGCTGCGGATATAGGCTGCGCAATGGAGATAACAGGAACAGACGTTGCGAAAGGTGCTGCAGATATGACGCTTACCGACGACAACTTTGCAACGATAGTAGACGCTGTAAAAGAAGGACGCGGAATTTATGCGAACATAAGAAAAGTTGTAGGCTTCCTTCTCGGATCGAATACAGGCGAAATTCTGACCGTTTTCACGTCGATGCTTCTTTTCAGAGAAACTCCCCTGCTTTCAATGCAGCTTTTGTGGGTCAATCTTGTTACCGACTCGCTGCCCGCGATCGCCGTAGGCATGGAATCGGTAGAACCTGACGTGATGGAGAAAAAACCGAGACCTAAAGATGAGGGAATATTTGCCAACGGACTCGGCTTTAGTGTGATAATTCAGGGAATACTGTTCGCCGCAATAACGCTTCTTGGTTTTTATATCGGTAAAACCGTTATGAGAACGCTGGAAGCAGGACAAACCATGGCTTTCATGATACTGTCGCTTTCACAGGTAGTCCACGCATTTAATATGCGATCGGAGCACTCGCTTTTCAGGATCGGATTCTTTTCAAACAAAACGCTGAATATAGCCGCGGTAATATCGACACTGCTGATGGCTGTTGTGCTGTTCACACCGGTAAGGTATGCTTTCAAGCTCGTGCTTTTAACACCGCAGCTTTATCTTACAGCGCTCGGACTTATATTTGTTCCTCTTGTTGCACTTGAGATAAAAAAGGCAGTAAAAAGTCTGATCAAAAAGAATAAAAACAAATAAAACAAAAGACCGCAGGAATCAAATCCTGCGGTCGGTTTTTACTTACGATTATTCAGCGTATTCTACGGTAGCTTCGGGAGCGTTTTTCTTAACGCTTTCTATGCCGTTGAGACATCCTGTTTTTGCTACGTAGCCTTCGGAAACTGCGATTATCTGGCCATTGGTTGCTTTGAGACGGAAACGGTACTCACCTGCTTTGTCAGCATAAATCTCAAACTTCGGGTTTTTAGCTGTTTCAAAGCCTTCAACGGTCTGATCTTCTATGTTTGCTACGGCAGAATTCTTTCTTACGCTTGCAAGTCCTTTTTCGCACGCTGCTTTGGAAGAATAAACTTCAGAAGTAGCGATAACTTCGCCGTTGCCTGCTTTAAGATCAAATTTAATGCCTTTAGCTGTCTGTTTAACAACAAATTTTCCCATTATGTGATTCCTCCGTTTTGTTTTATTTGATTTACGTCTTGATTATAGCACATAGAGAGTAAGATGTCAAGAGATATTTTTATTTTTTTCCGTTCCAGCAGTATGTGCAAAGATCGCATTCGTTAAGTCCGGTAGAAGCGATAAGATCGTCTATGCGGTTATAACGAAGTGAAGTGAAGTTAAGTTTCGCGGAAATATCGTTGACCATTTTTTCATATTCCGCCGTATCTGGATCAATATAAGGCGCAAGGTCTTTTTCATCGGTAACGCCTCTCTCGGCAAGGACACGCCGCGCTATAAGGTCCATATCGGACGTGGAGCGTGAGAAATTGAGGTATCTGCAGCCGAACATTATCGGAGGACAGGAGCTTCTTACGTGGACCTCCTTTGCGCCGTGCTGATAGAGAAATTCGGCAGTATCGCGCATCTGTGTTCCGCGGACGATAGAGTCGTCGACAAGAAGGAGCTTTTTATCGGTAATAAGAGACTGAATGGGTATCAGCTTCATTCTGGCGACAAATTCACGCTGGGACTGTCTCTGAGGCATAAATGATCTGAGCCATGTCTGCGTATATTTTATAAACGGACGAGAGAAATTAATGCCGGATTCTCTTGAATATCCTATAGCGCTGGGAGTGCCTGAGTCGGGAATTCCAGCAACGATATCGGGAGAAACGTTATCGCGTTTAGCCATTGCCTCGCCGCAGCGGTAACGCATTTCCTCAACGTTCAGTCCTTCGTAAGTCGAAGACGGATAACCGTAATAAACCCACATGAACGTGCACATCTTTTTCGTTTTTTTCGCTTCAGCTGCGATCTCGCATTTATCTGCGTTGATCTTTACGATCTCCGCGGGGCCGAGTTCCTTATAATCTTCATAGCCGAGATTCAGATATGAAGAGCTTTCGAGGGCGACGCAGAAGCCCGTATCTTTTTTTCCGATAAAGACCGGTGTTCTGCCGTAATAGTCGCGCGCAGCATAAAGGCAGTCGGGAGTCATGATAAGAATCGACATAGATCCGTCGATCTTTTCCTGTGCATATCGTATTCCTTCTATGAGCGTGGGACGCATATTTATAAGAGAAGCAACAAGTTCGGTAGCGTTGACCTCTCCCCCGCTCATTTCAAGAAAATGAGGCGTACCCTCTCTGAACAGTTCTTCAACAAGATCGTCGGCATTGTTGATCCGCCCTACGGTGGTTATAGAATAATTACCGAGATGTGAGCGGACGATAAGCGGCTGCGGTTCGTTATCGGAAATACAGCCGATACCGAGATTACCCTGCATATCATGAATATCTTTTTCAAATTTTGTTCTGAAAGGTGAGTTTGAAATATCGTGTATGGCGCGCTCGAATCCTGTATCGCCGTATACGACCATACCGCCTTTTTTTGTTCCTAAATGTGAATGATAATCTATACCGAAGAAAAGATCGAAAACGCAGTCCTGCTGCGATGCAACGCCGAAAAATCCGCTCATAATGTCCTCCTCGAAGAAATATACCGAATAAAGATAAAAAGTATTCTGAAAAAATAAAATATTTTTAATTATATATTGGAGAAGTCATTTTTTCAAGTCAATTCACAAAATTTTCGAACTTAAAAATCAGATTTTTTCGGAAGTTCGCTTGACAGGCAGAGAATAAAGCATATAATTGAAACAGCGGATATAATCGGAGGACTTTATGAGACTGTTTGTTGCGATAAAATTCGACAGCGAAATGAAAAATGAGATAATAAGGCAGAGAGAATTTCTCAGAAGCAAGGCTATATGCGGCAATTTCACAAGGGACGAAAATATTCATCTTACGCTGGCATTTATAGGTGAATATGACGATCTTTCCGCAGTAAAAGCTGCCCTTGACGAAGTAAAAGCGAATGAATTCGATCTTACGCTGTGCGGCGGCGGCAATTTCGGTTCTCTGTATTGGGTGGGAACGGAAAAAGAGCCTGCGCTGGATATGCTTGTATCAAATGTACGCTCGTGCCTTGAAAAGCGAAAAATTCCTTTTGACAGAAAACCGTTTTCTTCGCATATAACGATATCAAGGCAGACAGAAACGGGCCTTCGGATAACGCTCTCGCCGAAAAGAGTAAAAACGCGCGTTGGAAAGATTTCGCTGATGAGATCAGACAGAATAAACGGCAGATTGACATATACGGAAATTTACGGAATACCTCTTGAATAACAACAAATAAATATCCACCCTCTGTGCGGGTGGATATTTATTACTGACAACATTTTTGGTGCAGGATCAATCTCCGTAAATTTCATAAGCCGTAACGATGTGGGGCAGGAGATATTTTTCTGTTCTTGTGATAAGGAACTCTTCGTATTTTGCAAGAGCTTCGGTTGCCGAGGACGCTATAAGTGCAGGCCAGATATCGTAAAGTCCGTCTGTGGTCTGCTGGAAATACGTTTTATCGGGATCGGCAAGCTCATAGAAGAGCGCGGAGTCTCTTGTGTCAAGGAAGTAGTTTTTGTCAAGATACTCGATTATCGATTCTTTTGTTTCATACCCTTCAAGCGGTTCGTAAAGAGCGTTCATTACAAGAGCCGTAGCTTCGGGATCACGAGCCATGACGGGAATACAGATGGTAAAGTCTGTGGATTCGCAGTAAGTTTTGTAGTATTTAGGCTCGACGTCCGGTCCGCTGGGATAAGGAACGATACCGTAGTTGTCAAGTGAGTACGCAATGGAATCGGTATTTGAAAGGACCTGATAAGCTTCAAGGTGGCCCATAACTGCAGTGCCTTCGATAAGTCCGTTTATACCTGCGAAAGCGTTTGTATCGGTAGTAACGAGCATACTTGATCTGGTCGGACCGTTCATCCATTCATAATACTGATTGAGCGCCGTCAGTGCGGTAGGCGTGTAAAGGCCGAGCTCAAACGTTCCGTCCTCGCCGTGGTAAGTGATGAAGTCATCTCCGTTTGAGAAGGCGACGCATCTTATAAATCTGCTTGCATCGGATGCAAAAGAATAGACCTGATCACCGCTGAGCGCTGTGAACGTATAGTTTGTCAGAACATCGGTAAACGTATCCCAGGTCCACTGTCCGTTTTCGTAATAATCTCTCGGGTCGTCACGTCCCATAGTTTTGACGTAGTCTTCGTTGATACCGATGATACCGGAAACGGAATTCTGGGTTCTGAGAGGATGGAGCGCAGGAACGACGCCGTAAACCGCTCCGTTCCACATTGAAGGAAGAAGGAGTTCTCTGTTTCCCCATTTTTCTTCATTTGTAACGTCTATATTATCAAGAAGAGCAAGATCAACGAAAATACCTGTGGGGATATATGAAGCGAGCCAGTATGTTTCTTCCTGAATAAGGTCGTTTCTGTAGGTGCTGGACAACGCGTCTATATATGCCGCTTCGCTTGCTCTGTCGTAATACCTGAACTCTATCTTGCAGTTCAGAGTGGATTCTACGTCGTGAATTCTTTTCAAAGCAAGATCTGCAAACGGCGTATTATAGATATATGTTAAAACTGAGTCTTTGCCTTCAAAAAAATAGTCCTTAACCATGCCGAAAACAAACGTTTTATTGTTAAGATCAAGGTCTCCGGGAAGGATGGTAGTGTATTCGGGGGCAAGCTCCTCCCCCTGTTCGGCAGCGCATGAAACGCAGATAAGTATGAAGACTGCACACAAAACAAGTGCTGCAGTTTTTTTCAGAAATGATTTTTTCATACAAAGCACCCTTTCAAAGCATATAAATGATTTTATTTGCCTGTTAAATGTATTATAACTTACTTTTTTATATAAGTCAAGACTCTTTGTTGATTTTCATTCATATTTTATCGGCAAAATAAAAAGACGCAGAAAACTCTGCGTCTTTTTATGGCTCCCCCTGTTGGACTCGAACCAACGACCCTGCGGTTAACAGCCGCATGCTCTACCAACTGAGCTAAGGAGGAATATGTTGTTTTTTTCAAACTGCTTGAGCATTATATCATAAACTTTTTGATTTGTAAAGAGGCAAAAGGCATATTTCACATTAAATTCACAATTTTATTTTTCCGTTCGATACAAAGGACTTCGGTGAAATAATAAAATGCCGATATCGAGTGAAAACGTAAGAAACAATACCTGCCCTGTCGCAGAGCTTTGGCCGCAACCATTTCGAGATCGTATTAATCAATCCCAATAAAACATATATTTTTCGAGTGCGTCCATAAGAGCGTTGATGTTTTCGATGGGAGTTCCAGGATACCAGCCGAATATCATCATCAGCCCGCCTGCGGGAGAAGAGAGTTTTTCCACTTCCTCCCTGATAAGCGCATCGACCTGTGCAGGTGAGCCGAATACCGTGACGTTCTGTCTGTCGATATCTATATCAAGGGCATATTTTCCGAAAAAGCGATCGCGGATCCAGTCTATTCCGTTTACGAGATCCTGGATATTCAGAACGTCAACTCCGCCGTCGATAAGATCTTCAGCAAGGGTTCGGACATCTCCGTCTGAATGCATATGAATGATCGCGCCCGCATCGCGAGCAGGCTTCATAAGGCGCTGATACGACGGTTTTATGAATCTTCTGAAGAGATCCGGAGATATCATGGGACCGATCTGCATGCCGAGATCTTCGGGATAGCCGATCATATCATAGCCGCATTTTGCATAGAAATCAGTAAAGGATGCGTTATACTCTTCAAGCCTTCCGATAAGAGACAGAAGATCTTCGTCTTCGTCTGAAAGACCGAGAAGAACGTTTTCGTAGCCGCAAAGATCGGTCAGGCGCAGAAAAGTATGACCGTGAGGAAGAGACGCGGCAGTAAAGTGCCCCTCTTCCTTTGATTTTGCAACATGCTTTCTTTCAGCATCCGCATCGAAAGCGGGCAACGGAGGAAAGCGGTAACCTTTGATTTTGGAAAAATCTTCTAGAGGATGTTTTTTTATTACGCCCCTTATTCCGTCTATCGCACCTTCCCACAAAACGCCGAACTCATCCGTATAAAGCTGTTTTTTATCAACTTCAAGACTGTTTTTCGGAACGAGATCCCATCTCATAGCGTTTTTTCCCGCTATTATGGGATGTGATTCAAGCACTTCCTCTACTGCGTGAGGATCGTAATGTCTGAATACTGATTCGCTTACGGCAAAGATTACCGGGATATAGTCGGGTCGTTCAAATCTAATCGCCCTTAATTTGTTTTCACGCTCTGTCATGTCTGTTTTTTAAATGCATACGTTGTGCGTTTATTGATCTGAAAGGTCTGTATCAGTTGTCGAAATAGTTCTGCAATCCTTCTTCGTTGGGCAGGACAATATTCAATATCGCCTCGTCTGCCGCTTCAATATGCGCCTCTATTGCCTGAGACGGCGAGCTGGTGCCGTTCATAACGTCGTTTATAATGCTTTCAAGCGGAGTAAAGACTTTTTCCACCCAGTAATTATAGCGAGACTTTTCAACGCAGTTACGAACGATCTCAAGATCTGTTTTGCTGTAAAAGAGGTTGGATGAGTAATATGAATCGAGTAAATCCTGAGTTTCAAGACCTTCCATCGGAGCAAAGACCGCATTTATAACGGTGGCAGTCTCCTTTTCGTTCGTTGTAAGGACAGGCATGGAGATTATTTCGATTCCCGTCGAGAAAAAACCGCCGCAAGTGCCCGGAGCAGAGGCGCTGCTGCAGGGGAAGGGCATGATCGAGTATTCCTTGACTGCAGTTGAATAGATTATCTTTCTGCAGAACTTGGAGATATCCGGCATTGCCATTGCGGAATTGCCGTCTATGAATTCAGAGTAATTTTCGCCGCCCTGAGTGATATATTCTCTGTTTGCATTCACAAAATCCGCAGCCCACTGCAGATCATCCCGGACTATGCTGTTATGCCAGGAAGATTGCGGAGTGTCTGACGTTGAATCGATAAGGCTGAGTCCGTCTGAATATACAGCCATTCTTCCTATAAACGCATTTGACGTGTCCAGCCCGTAAATTCCTCTTTCAGGATCTGCGCAGGTGCTGACCATATCGGAAAATATCTCTCTGGACCACGTTTTGTTTTCGTAATACTCATGTGGATGATTAAAACCGTTTCTGGTGATTATATCATTGTTTGTAAGGAGGAAGAAATATAGCGGAGGCAGTTTATCTACCCATGCTGCGGGAGTTACGCCGTATAGATGTCCGCCGTAACCGCATATCTCGAGAATGTTTCGTGTACCCCAGCGAAACGAGTCGTTAACATCGATAATATCGGCATAGCATGCAAGATCGAGCATATATCCGCCGGCGCAAAGCATTCTGAAGTTTTTGGCATCCATATAAAGCGCATCGCACAGATCTGTTCCGGCGGCATAAGACGCCATGACAAGATCTGAAAGATTGCTTTTGTATTCATAGGAAATATTGCAGTTATATGTTTTTTCAACTTCCTTTATCCGTTCCGCCAGTCTATCGTAGGAAGTTGTGTAATCAACATATCCGAAAAACTTCTCAAAGTCTCCAAGGAACGTGATGTCTATGCCTTCAAGGTCTCCGGAAGTATATACCGTTTCAAATTCAGGGATATTATCTGCCTTTTCAGATTGACAAGAGCAAAACACAAGAAGAATAACAATTGCAAGAGAGAGGGCTTTAATGATATTTGACATAACTTTACTCCTTTGATATCGTTATTGATTCAACCAAATACGTCTTATTCACCGTAAACGGCGACTCTGCCCAGATACTGAGGGTAAATATACTCGTCAACGAGTTTTTGATACACAGATTGATATGAATCAAGAATTGAAGAAACGGGATTTCTGCTTGAAAGGACGTTTGCTATGCCGTCTCTTCCGCCTTCCCAGAAATAGTTATATTCGGTATGTTCGATCATATTGATAAAGATATATGCGTCCCGGTCATCAAAAAATATCTGAGAATTCATATATTCAGCTATATCATCCTTTGTTTCAAGCCCTTCGAAAGGCTCATACATTTCCGAAATAACGGTCGCGGCAGCCTGAAAATCGTTAGCCGTGACCGGAATGGAAGTGATATACTGTATCTGCTGATAATATGACGGATAAATGCCGGGAGTTGCTTTGGGACCCTGCGGGAACGGCAGTATTCCAACATTGTCCATAACATACAGTATAGAACCGGAAGTTGCTATCATTCCGCCGTGCCCCTGCGATATCATCACGCATTCGCCGTTGACAAGAAGTTCGCCGCTCGCAGTAGTATCGCTCGGATGGATATAAGAGGCGTCGTCATACAGGTAGATGGACTGCGCGCGTTCAAGCGCTTCCCTTCCGGCATCGGTATATATTCCGACGGTAACTTCTCCGTCTTTGACCGCGACCATTGAAACTCCGTTTGAGAGAGCCATATTCATTGCAAAATAATCAGGATGGCTCTGGAACGCGTATACAGTTCTGCCTGAATCCTGATACGTGTATCTTTCAAGGCACTCCTCGAATCTGTCCCACGTCCAATCAAGCGCTTCGGCATATTCCCGTGGATCGGGCTCGCTGAGTCTTGAAATGATATTCTCGTTAACGGCAATAATATGTCCCGCAAACGTGTAGAGCAGATTGGGCCATGCGAACGGGAGAACGCCGTAAAGGTCGTTTTTCCATAATGCCGGCATGAGCATATTCGGGGTGCCCCATTTATCCACGTTTTCAACGTCGAGAAGAGACGAGAGCCCGACGAGTGCGCCTGAACGCACGAATTTTGACATCGCGCTGCTGTCGGCGGTGGCGATATCGTAAAGATGAGAGCCTGATGCGATCGCGGCGTTGAGTCTGTCGCGAATAACCGATGAATTGGAATTGTTGAATACGGATATCGTGCAGTTCAGATCATTTTCAACCTGTTTTTTTCTTTCGGCTGCGGTTTCGGCGAACACTGTACCTGGAATATAGCCGAAAACGTTATCCGTGTTTTCCGTGTAAACAGACATGGAAAAGCCCCAGTTGCATACGTATCCGCCGAGATCGGATGAATCCGGCAGAACTTCGTAGTCCGGAACGATTTCGGGCTCCGCTGCAACACATGAAGTAAGAAAGATCAGCGCGATAACCATAAGCAAAGATATCTTTTTCATTAGTTTTGCTCCTCCCCTATGCGAATCCGGCAATTACTTTCAAATCAGTATAAATAACCGTACTCAGTATACACTATGCGCACAAAAATGTCAATATGAATATTCAGGGATATTTTTCATTAATATTTTTTCTTGACAAAAAATGATTAATATGCTATCATAACAAAAACAAAAAAAGGAGAAAAATATATGGAAAAATACAAGGACAGTTCTTTACCGGTAGAGGAAAGAATTGCAGATCTTATCTCAAAAATGACCCTTGAAGAAAAGGCAAGACAGATAGATGAATCATACTCTCCCGATATAAACAGCTATTGGGCGTCGGGAATTACACGCAAAGATCCCAAAACGGGAAAACTCGTGCTGAATTACGAAAATCTCAAGAAAGCGATGGGAGACAATCCTTTCGGTATAATCCAGCTGAGAGAAAGCAACGCGAAGCTTTACAATGACCTTCAGCATTATGCAGTTGAGGAAACAAGGCTCGGAATTCCGTTTTTGTGCTGTGAAGAGGCTCTTCACGGATACGGCAAAATAGGTGCGACGGTGTTTCCTCAGCAGATAGCGCTCGGTTCGACGTTTGAACCGTTGCTTGGCGAAGAAATGGGCGCAGCGATCGCGAGAGAAGCACGCGCCTGCGGTATTCAGGAAACGTGGAACCCCGTATGCGACCTTGCGAGAGAGCCCAGATGGGGAAGAACGGAAGAGAACTTCGGTGAAGACACGTATCATTCTTCAAGATTCGCTTATTATATAGTAAAAGGAATGCAGGGAGACGATATTTCCAAGCCTGACAAAGTAGCTGCCGGACTTAAGCACTATACCGCATACGGCGCGCCTATAGGCGGACACAACTGCGCACCTGCTGCAATGGGCAGACATGAAGTATTCGAATACTGCCAGCCTGTATTTGAAGCTGCGATAAAAGATGCCGGAGCATACGACGTAATGTGCTCTTACAGCTCCGTTGACGGACAGCCCCTGCCCTCTGACCACGAACTGCTGACGGACGTTCTGCGCGGACAGTGGGGCATGAAAGGCTTTGTTCGCTCTGATATGTGCGCTATATCGATGCTTCACGAGGAGCATAAAGTTGCGCCGACAAAAGAAGATGCGATCAAAATGGCTCTTGAAGCAGGAACAGACGTTCAGCTTTACGACTTTACGAGTGATTTTTATCAGGGAACAATAGTTGATTACGTAAAGAAAGGCATTATACCTCAGGAAGTTCTCGATACTGCCGTAAGCAGAGTGCTGAGGGTAAAATTCGATCTCGGTCTCTTCGAAAATCCGTATATCGACGAAAGTCTCGAAGAAAAAGTATTCCACTGTGAGGCGCATAAAGATCTGGCATACCGTATTGCCAAAAAATCAATCACACTCCTTAAAAACAAAGACAATATGCTGCCCCTCAAAAAGGGAATGAAGAAAATAGCCGTCCTCGGTCCTACGGCAGACTGCCTTAATTTCGGCGATTACACGGTCGAAAGCAGCGGATACGACAAGATCACGCTTCTCAGTTCGATCAGGGAAGCCGTGGGCGACGAAACGGAAGTCGTATACGCAAAAGGATGCGATTTTAAAGATCTGACGCTTGAAAGAATTAAAGACGAATGGTTCAAGGATCTGAAGGGTGAATATTTCAATAATCCCGAAGAGCCCGTAGGCGAGCCTGTTTATACGGTAAACGAAAGATGCATAGAGTTCAGCTTTATAGCAAACAGAGTTGCCGACTGCGTGGACGCAAAATTCTCAGCACGCTGGACAGGAACGATGTCGTTCCCGTTTGAAGAAGACGCATATCTCGGTTTTTACTGCAAAGACAGTATAAGACTCTGGATCGACGATGAGCTTGTCATAGACGCGTGGGGAGACAAGAAGGGCGATTCTCTCGTTCCGTTCAGCTTCCGTAAAAGAGATTACAAGATCAGAATCGAATACCGCAACGATGAGCGCGGACCTCGCGTAGTTCTCGGCTGGCAGCAGAAAAAGGCAGACATGAACGAGGCTATAGAAGCTGCAAAAGGCGCAGACGTAGCGATAATGTCTCTTGGCGACTGCCCGCAGATCACTACCGGCGAAAACTTTGACAGATGCGACCTTAACCTTCCCGGAAAACAGCTTGATTTTCTTAAAGCAGTTTATGAAACGGGAACGCCCATAGTGCTCGTTCTTCAGAGCGGACGTCCTCTTACCCTTATGTGGGAAAACGAGCATATCCCCGCGATAGTTCAGGCGTTTTTCTCTGGCGAATTCGGCGGAAGAGCGATTACAGACGTACTTTTCGGAAAAGTCAATCCTTCGGGCAGACTGCCGATATCTTTCCCGAAGCACCTCGGTCAGATACCCGTTTATTACAGCAAGCGTCCCGCAGGATGCAAGAGATACGTTGAAGGCATAGACAGAGAGCCGCTTTTCCCGTTCGGTTACGGTCTGTCATACACAACGTTTGAATACTCCGATCTGAAGCTTTCCGCAGATGAGATAAAAACAAACGAAACGCTCAAGGTTTCATTCAACGTCACGAATACAGGAAACGTGGACGGCGAAGAAGTTGCTCAGGTTTATGTAAGAGACTACTTTGCATCGGTAGTAAAACCCGATCTTGAGCTTAAAGGATTTGAAAAAGTTGCTCTGAAGGCAGGAGAAACGAAGCGCGTTGAGATCGAACTCGGAGAGCTTGCTTTCAGAACGCTTAACCCGAAATTTGAATGGGTAGTTGAACCCGGACAGATGAGAGTAATGGTCGGAAGAAATTCAAGCGATCTGCCGCTGCAGTCCGACTTTATGATAGTCTGAGAGACGTATGATATATAGATAATAACGAAAGGGTGTTTTTATGAAGCTTTCGTCCGCACTTTCGGAAAGAGCAGAAATACAAAGAAAAATAGCGGGACTTTCCTCGAGACTGAACCTCAATGCGAAGGTTCAGGAGGGAGACACGCCCGATGAAGACCCTTATATGCTGCTTGACGAGCTGAACAGTGCTTTTTCCGCACTTGAGATGCTTATAGCCCGTATAAACAGAACAAACAGTGAAACCGTTTATGACGGTCAGAGCATTTCCGATCTTCTCGCAAAAAGAGACTGCTTGAAAGAGCGTGTAAGGATACTTAGGAGTTTTCTTGATGAGGCAAGCTCGAAAGTAAACAGATATTCAAAAACCGAAATAAGGATCAACAGCACGGTTGACGTTGCGGCGCTGAGAAAAGAGGCAGACAGTCTTTCAAAACAGCTTCGCGAAACCGATGAACTGATTCAAAGCCTTAACTGGACGACAGATCTGCTCTGACGTCCGACGGTAGTCGGACCGGGCGGACATGATCTCCCGCAGTTGAGAATGAACTGTACGTGGTAGTATGTAAGGGCGCATACAGAGAGTTCGAATCTCTTTTTTAACAACGTATGCCCAGCAAAGTTACATTTGTACCGTTATTTTTTACAGTTAGTACCTATTGTCGGCGGTCTGACGAGGGCGGGATCGGGGAATAAACAGGCAAAAACAATATTGACAAAACGGAGTTGATACTGTGGAAGAATTCATTAAAAAAGCGATCGATATAGGCGCGACATCCGGCGGTCAGATACTGCTGGCAATAGCAGTTGCGATAGTCGGAATGCTGCTTATCAAGCTGATTTCGAAAATCGTTGTCAAGAATCTTGAAAAATCAAAGCTTGACGCCACGGTAAAAAGCGTTATCTCAAAGCTTTTAAAAGTTATACTGTACGTTCTTCTCTTGATCGGGATCATCGAGATTCTCGGTGTTCCCATGACGAGCGTTGCAGCTCTGATAGCATCTGGGGGACTTGCCGTAGGACTTGCTTTTCAGGGATCTCTTGCTAATCTTGCGGGAGGATTTCTGATACTTATTTTCAAGCCGTTCAGGCTGGGCGATTACGTTCAGGTCGCGGATTCGGAAGGCGTTGTGAAAGACATAAGCATTTTTTACACAAAGCTTCTCACTCTTGACAACAGACTCATACTTGTGCCGAACGGAGACCTGATGAATTCAAACATTACGAACCTGACGGCCGAAAAGAACAGAAGGATCGATCTTGATTTTAAAATAACGAACGATATCGAACAGGACATGGTAAAGTCTGTGCTTATCGATGCCGCGAGAGGGACAAAAGGAGTGCTTGAAGATCCTGCCCCGTTTGCGCGTCTGACAGCGGTCGACGATGACACGTATATCTTCACGGTTCGCGCATGGTGTGAAACACCCGTTTACTGGGATACATATTTCGATCTTATCGAAAATTGCAGCAAGGCTCTGAGCAATAACGGTATAGATGATCCCGAAGAAAGAATTGCAGTAAGAATCGTTAACGATCAGGAAAGTGAAGACTGAAAAGTAAATATTCCGTAAAGAAACATCCCGCCTATGATGATTTTTCATCACAGGCGGGATGTTATGCTGCAGATTTCTTTAACGAAGCATCCGGCGGTCAATCGTCTTTCTTATTATTCTTCTTACCGAATATAAGAAATAAGGCGACCGCGAGGGAAACGACAAGCAGTGCTACGGGAATAATTATCGTTGCATCTGACGTTTCGGGGTTTGGTATGGGTTTCTGGCATGCATAGAAAACGGGAGAGTATGTTACCGTCAGTCCGTCTCTTTGCTCATACCACTCCTTGAACACATAAGTATAATTAGCATCCTCCGCTTTGAAGGGGATCTTTTCCGTAGTGGGAATACGCTGTTTTTCGTTATATTTTTTGCACTCAAGTATAGTGTCGTCGCCGTTCAGCCAGAAGACGGTATATTCTTTTATTTCCGGTTCCGGTTTGACAGGCGTTGTTTTTTCGGGTTTAGCAACTGCCTTATAAAGCGGTCTGTATCTTATCTCGTCGCCCTTAACTGTTCTCTCCCATTTATCGAAGACATATGTAAATTTACTGTCTTCAGCCTTGGGAGGTATCTCTGTGGGCGTGGGTTCTTTTTCTCCTTCGGTATAAGTCAGCACTGCGGTAGGAATATCCTCCGCATTAAGGAAAATAACGTAGTAGATCTGTTTCGCTATAGCCTTGAAATAAGGAGTATACGTTTTTGTTTTTCCTACGACTGTTCCACTGCTCCATCCGTCAAATTCGTAAGTATTGCTTTCGTCGGGAGCTTTAACGGGAATTTTTGTTGTTGACGGTTCTTTCTGTCCTTCTTTATACGACTTTGAATCAAGGAGAGATCCGTCTCCGTTGAGCCATTGTACGTAATACGTTGTTTTCGGAACTGCGGTGAAAAGAGGCTTATATGTTTTTTTAGTGCCGTTGGCGGTTACGGTTCCCTTATCCCAGCCGCGGAAAACGTATTTATAATCATTATCCTCCGCTTTTACTGCCTGCTTGGTCGTTTTCGGCTCATCCATAGACGTTTTATATGTTTTTGAATCAAGGACCTTGCCGTCTCCGTTGAGCCAGATGACCGTGCAGTCCACTTTTTCCACTATTGTGAAAATCGGGGTATAGGTGATCGTTGTGCCCTCGACAGTGCCGCTGTTCCATTTAAGGAAGCGATAAAAATTGTATGTGTCTTCCTTTTTTGTCGGTTTTTTGCCGGTTGACGGCTGTCTGTCGCCCTCACGGTAAGAGTTTATATCAAGTATTGATCCGTCTCCGTTGAGCCAGACAACAGTATAAAGTGTTTTTTCGCGGAATTTAGCCGTAAGCTCGGTATTTTCGGTCACCTTGAATTTATAGGAAGCTGCAGCCGAGACTTTTTTGTCTCCGGCATACCAGCCTTCAAAGACGTAATCGGAGCCTGGGGATGCCTTTACAGTGATCGACGCATTCGGTTTGAACTTTCCGCCGCCCGAAAGAATGCCGCCTTTTGTCGGATCGGCAGTCAGAGTGATTTCGTATTTTATCAGTTCAAAGTTTGCGGTGAGCGTGCGGTCTTTTTCGGCGGTGAACTTGTATTCGGCGTCTTTACTTACTTCTTTTCCGTCTTCCGTCCAGTTGAC
>JAEEJO010000018.1 GCA_016281915.1 Clostridiales bacterium | reverse complement strand
GTGAGCGCTATGTTTTCCTCGCGGCAGTAGGGTGCCATCTCGCGCTCCTCCTCGCGGAAGATCAGGTTATAGTGCCCCTGCACCGAAACGAATTTCGCAAAGCCCTCTTTTTCGGCGATGGCGTTCGCTTTGGCGATCTGCCAGGCAAAACAGTTGGAGATCCCGATATATCTCGTTTTTCCGGCCTTGACGGCGTTGTTCAAACCTTCGAGGATATCAAATATCGGGGTGTTCCAGTCCCACATATGGTAAATATATAGGTCGACGTAGTCCATGCCGAGGTTTTTAAGGCTCGCGTCGATCATTTTTTCGATATGCTTCTGCCCGCTAACGTTCCGCTCGATCTCGTCCGGGGTACGGGGCAGGAATTTTGTCGCAACGACGACATCTCCGCGCTTTGCAAAGTCGCGCAGGGCGCGACCGACGAACTGCTCGCTCGTGCCGCTCTGATAAGCGATGGCGGTATCAAAAAAGTTCACGCCCAACTCCAGCCCGCGCTTTATGATCTCGCTGCTGTGCTCTTCGTCGAGCGTCCAGCTGTGCTGACCGCGTCCCGAATCGCCGAAGCCCATACACCCCATACAGATCCTCGAAACAGTCAGGTCGGTATTCCCGAGTTTGGTGTATTCCATAGTCCTCTCCTTATTTCCCAAGTAATTTGAAAGCGTTTTCCGCGTATATGCGCTCCCGGACGCCGTCGTATTCCGTATTTTCGTCAAAGTGTTTTTTCTTGGATATGACGACCTTTGCGGGGGAATGCGGAAAATCGCTTCCGTATACGATCCTGTCGTCCGCCGCAACGGCGCGGAGCATATTGAGATGCGTCGGCTCAGGGTCGCCCGCGATATCGAAATACAGCTTTTCAAATTCCGCTCTCACATCCACGGTCTCCATCATGCCGAGCGACGCCAGGATCCCGGAAACGCCGGTGAAACGCTGAAGCATATACGGCAGAAACGAGCCGCAATGCGGAACCACAAAGCGGACATCGGGATAACGTGTCATGACCCGGTTTGCGATCATATTCAGAACAGCCCTAGTCGTGTCCGCGGGATAATCGTAGATCGCCGCCACCTTCCCTGTGATTACGTTTTCCGGGCGAAGCCGCGCGCGGCAGGGGTGGATGATCACGAGCGCTTTTCTCCTGTTCAGCTCTTCGAGGAACGGATCGAACAGAGGGTCTCCGAGATAGACTCCGCCCATATTGGTGGCGACCTTGACGCCGACGGCGCCGAGCGTATCCAAAGCGTACGCCGTTTCTTCGATCGCTCCCTGCACGTCCGGCAGAGGAACAAGCCCGACGAACGCGAATTTGCCGGGATGAGTATCGACGATACCGGAAACTTCTTCGTTTATCACCCTTGCGGCGATCCTCGCGTTTCCGCCGTCTCCGTTATAAATGTGCGGGACAGGAGAAGACAAGACCGCAAAGTCGATCCCGGCCTGCTCCATAAAGTTCAGTTGATCCTGTGCGCTCCACGCGGGAAGGGGAAATCCGTCTTCTTCGATCACGTCGATTCCAAGCTCATCCATAGCCGACCGGAAAGCCTGTGTGACCGGGTGCGCGTGGAAATCAACGCATCTTATATCATTCTTTTTCATAAAAGCACCGTTTTGAGCCATTTTCCGATCTCTTTTTCATCCGGGCGGTTGATCTGCACGCCCTTTTCCCACTTCGCGCTGCCGCTTGCGCTTTTATGAAGCTCCGCGTCGCTTCTGCCGACGCCGCTTCCGCCCGATGTGCAGAACGGGACGATCGTTTTCCCGCTGAGATCATAGCTTTCAAGAAAGGTCTCGATGATCCGCGGAGCCACGCCCCACCAGATCGGGAATCCGACGATCACCGTATCGTAGGAGTCCATATCCGCGACGGCTGAAGCGATCACGGGTCTTGCGCTTTTGTCGTCCATTTCGAGCGTGCTTCTGCTTTGTTTGTTCATCCAGTTCAGGTCAGCTTCGGTGTACGGCTCTTTCGGAACAATCTCAAAAAAGTCAGCTTCCGCGATACGGGCTATTTCTTCTCCGATGCGTTTGGTCACGCCGCTTGCGGAAAATACCGCAACAAGGATCTTCTTTGTCATTTTATTTCATCTCCTTTTCCCAGAAACGGATCATGTTGAGTCCCAGCGTATCGGCGACCTCTTCAAGGTGCGCGATCTCGTCGGCGGTCAGCGTGATCGCGGCGGCTTTTGCAGCGTCCTCCACGTGCTTTACCTTTGTTACGCCGATGATCGGCAGAGTCCCTTTGGCGATCGCCCAGGCGACGGGGATCTGCGCGATCTCGACGCCGTACCTGTCGGCAAGCGTTTTCAGCTCGGCGTTCAGTTTTTCGATCTGCGGCAGCATCGGATTATAGGTCGCCGCGCGGTCGGAGCCCTCCGGCATCGGGTGCTTCGTATCGTATTTGCCCGAAAGCGCGCCCTGCTCGAGCACCATATAAGAGAAGAAAGTGATACCGTTTTCCTTGCAGTAATCGAGTATACCGGAATTCTCCGAGGAACGGTTGAGCAGGCTGTAATGGCTCTGCACGGCGGAGAGCTTCAGGCCGTGAGCGCGAAGTATTTCGTCCGCCTGTTTGATCTCCACAAGATTGTGATTGGATACGCCCAGGAGCGGCACGTTTTCCTTGCCCTCGAAGTACTTTGCAAGTTCTTCCGTCCAGTGCGGAGCGTTCCATACGTTATGGATCCAATAGATATCAAAGCGGTCGAGCTCCATAAGACCGAGCTGCATTTCGATCATATTCGCCATGGCGGTGGGCTTGCCGTTGGCGCACTGCGGCGTGAACTTGTCGGAAACAAGGTAATCCTCACGCGGCAGTCCTTTCAGAAATCCGGCGAGTACCTTTTCGGATGTGCCCATGCCGTATGCATAGGCGGTGTCCCAAAGGTTCAGACCGTTTTTCATCGCGCAGTCGAATATCGGTTTAAGCGTTTCGGCGTTAAGGTCGCCGCCGAAGGTGCCGTCGTTGCCCCACGCCCATGCGCCGAGCGCGATTTTCGGTAGATTTTTCATAACGTATTTCTCCTTTTTATTTTTAATTTCAAAGCAGCTTGATAAGGCAATTATAAGTTATCTCATAAACAGACTGATAAACGTAATCGACGCCCGCCTCCCGCATCGCCTCACGCTGTTTTTCCGTTACGGCGGTGTATGGATAGATGCCGAACATGAACGGATAGAAAATATAAATGAAAGTCTGAATATCGGAAGGGGACTTCTCGGGGCAGAATTTTGCGAGGATCATACAAACGAGCTGCATAGAGCGTCCGTACGATCTTTTGAAATCCGTCAGAAGCTCCGCGCGGCTGCTTCTTTCCATATCGTAGTTGTTCATCGAAAGCAGTTTAAGAAGCTGCACGCGTGCCGAAAGCGACGCGGCGATCTTTTCAGCGATCTCGGTTTTTTCGAGTTTTTCGTTATCCTCGAGGATAGAGGTTAGAGCCGTATTCCAGCGGTCGTATTCTCTTTTGAAAAGTGCGAGGAAGATTTCCTCTTTCGTTTGGAACGAGTTGTAAATCGTCGGGCGAGAAAACGGAACCTCATTCCCGATTTCTTTCAGGGTGATTTCTTTAAAACTCATTGTCTGATAGAGCTTTTCGCAGGCGTTTACTATCTCCTCACGGCGGGATGAGATCTGCTCCGCTGTCTTTTTTATCATTATTTTGCCTCCCGGAATCGTTTTGACATCGTGTCAACATGTATATTATATCACAATGCTGACACGATGTCAATATGTTTTCCCTAGTTTACAAAAAAATCTAAAACAGCGTACGGAAGCAGAAGCAATGGTCAGCTTCGGCAGAGATATTATGGACAAACGTTGTCTCTTTTGAAATCAAGACAATGAGTATGACAATATAGACGTGACAAAGGCGGCTAAAGAAATCCTGTCGTGCTAGAATAAAGCGCAGCTGGGAAATGCATCCTGCTTTGTGCATCATCAGCTGCGTTGTATCCATCGGTATGAAAACTGTCTTATTAGTGAGAAATATGGAATGTTCAATACTTTTACATTACTATGCTGACCGACTTCGATGAAGCTGTGTTTGAAAATACCGTAGACCGCATCAAGGTGCTCTCGCGTGAGGAGATCGCCTTTGAACTGAAATGCGGGATTACGTTCAAAGAAAGGATATGACACTATGGGACACACACCATACGGATACCGAATTGAAAACGGTATCGCGGTTATTGATGAAAAAGCTGCCGGTGAGCTCCGGAAGCTCTATGAGAATTACCTTTCGGGCATGAGCTTGAAGAAAGCTGCCGCAAAAGCAGGGATTGACACTTACCACGGGAGCGCAAAACACCTTCTAAAGACAAAGCATTACATCGGTGACGATTTCTATCCGGCAATTATAGACGAGACGGTTTTCATAAACGCTCAGGCAGAGCTCATAAAACGTGCTACCGATCTTGGGAGACTAAACCGCGCTCCGAAGGAAACCGGCTTTAAGGCACCTACTGTTTTTACGATCAGGGACGTGAAGCGGCATTTTTCTAATCCAATAGAACAGGCTGAGTATATTTACAGCCTGATTGAAAGAGGGGAGAACTAACAATATCTTAGTTTCCTTTGATTATCCTTTTGTTATTTTAATTTAAATAGATCAGGCACTTCTTCAAGATTGCCTGAAAAGCCTATGGCATCGACCAGTTGAAGTCGCGTCAGCAGGGATTTTTGTTATTATCCGTTTTCTTCGGCAAAAGACCGAAATATGTATGTTTCAGGTCAGAT
>JAEEJO010000017.1 GCA_016281915.1 Clostridiales bacterium | reverse complement strand
TCAATCTTCATCTTGACTCCTCCTATCTTATTCTGCTCGCGGTTGCCAGACCTCTCGCATTATACCATAGGAGGACTTTTTGTTCAACGGCAAAAGCCTCTTTTGAACCACCTGCTTAGCAGGTGGTTTTCGGTTACCAAAGAAAACCGGACCGACGCGTATCGGTTCGCGCCTGTCCGGTGATTATCATTAATTAAGAAAAATCGCAATAAAAAGCATCAGTTTCCGTTCATCTGCTGAACTGCAAGATAGTTTGGAAGCATATCTTCTTCAAAGATCTTGTCCAGAACGCCGTCAATAGACGAAATAACCTGCTGGGCCGACTTGTTGACGTAGATGGTTTCGATTTTCTGGACGATATTTCCGCCTAAGCCGAAATAATCGTATTCCGCATTCTTATAAAGCTCGGTATAAAGCTTTGCGTCACGTTCGTCGAAAAACATTGTTCTGTAGAGAAAATCGACCATTTCCTCTTTGCTTGCGCCGTCGATCTGCTCAAACAGTATATCTATCAGTTTGGCGCACATTTCCGGGTCGTTCACACCTGCGAAGATGCTAAGCGTGGGGTATGTGCTGAATGCCATCGTAGCGTCTTTCGAGTCATATTTGTCTGCAACGGGAAAAGGAACTATGCCGAAATTATCAAGGATAGCTGCCAGGTTGATAAGATAGGAAGATTCTGAGAATGCAAGAACGCTTTCGCCGTTTGCAAGATTTGTCGAGTAATCCCAGCCATCGAGGAACGTATAATCATTGCTGTAATCGGTGATAAAGGCGTTGCCCCATTCAATGGCAGACAGAAGATCGGGATTTTTGTCTGAAGGATAATAGTTCCCGTTATTTTCATATACGTTGCCGATTTTGTATGCACAGCAAAAGCCTCGGGCAAGATATCTTGAATTGCCTATCAGAGCTTTGACATCATTTGTTCCGTCATTCTGATGATATACGGGCATAATCTCCCCGAATTTAGAAAGCTTCCATTCGTTTTGCTCATAAAGATCTCGCGGATCATCAAGGCCGTATCTGGCAATAAGATTTTCATTGATAGCTACGAATACTCCCATATTGCCGTCATTCGCTCTCAATGGCCAGTAGCAAGGAACAACGCCGTAAACGTTACCCTTTGCCATACAGCATTCAAGAATATTCAACGGGCCGAATTTATCGCTGTTTTTAAGGTCGATGATATCCGGGTAATTGTTAAGCGCAACAAACGCGCCTGCCCTCGCCATTCCTGCGTTATTGTTGCTGCCTCGCATCAGGACAAAATCACAGACGTGAATGCCTGAAACAAAGCTGTTGAAAATCGTATTTCTAAAAGTTCCTTCATTTCCGAATCCCATGGTAAAATCCAGTTTCAGATTATGCTGTTTTTCTATATTGCGGATATGCTCTACGAACATATCGTAATACAGGGAATCCGGGGTATAGTAGTAAAGCATTCCCTCTTCCGCGTTGGACTCCTGAGCAAGAAGGAATTCATATCCTCCGAAATCCGTTAATTCCTCGCCGAGATTTTCATAATCCGGTACGATTTCGGGAACCGAAGACGCGCATGCAGAAAACAAAACAGACAACGCTGTTATCAACAATAATAATTTAATGCCGTTTTTCACCTGACAGTCCTCCTGATTTCAAAAATAACCGCTTTTCAAGTGTTAGTATATAACATTTTGCGATAAAAGTCAACCCTCAGATGATAAAAAAACGACTTCAAAAAAATCGTTAACATTTTGCAAAATCTGACTGTTTTTTGTTGACAGAACAGGGTATTTTGTGATAAAATATATTATTGTTGATATTCATTTATTGAAAGGACAGATAAGATTATATGATCTGTGAAAAACTGAGAAACGTAGCGATAATTGCCCACGTTGACCACGGAAAGACCACGCTTGTCAACGAAATGCTCAAGCAGGGCGGCGTTTTCAGAGAAAACCAGGTAGTTGCCGACAGAGTAATGGACTCTAACGACCTTGAACGCGAGCGCGGAATAACCATTCTCGCTAAAAATACTGCGGTCCATTACAAAGATACAAAGATCAATATCGTTGATACTCCGGGTCACGCGGACTTCGGTGGAGAGGTTGAACGTATACTCAAAATGGTAAACGGCGTTCTGCTGCTTGTTGACGCTTTTGAAGGACCGATGCCGCAGACACGGTTCGTTTTACAGAAAGCCCTTGACCTCGGTCATAAGATAATAATCGTTGTAAACAAAATAGACAGACCCGACGCACGCCCCGACGAGGTAGTAAACGAAATTCTCGAACTGCTGCTGGATCTTGACGCAACGGAAGAACAGCTTGAATCACCGGTTATTTTTGCTTCTGCAAGAGCAGGAACAGCGTCCCTTTCCCCTTCCGGACAGGAACAGGATCTCAGAGTGCTTTTTGACACTATCGTTGATTATATCGATCCGCCTTCCGGCGACGAGACCGGTCCCCTTCAGATGCTCGTTTCATCGATAGATTACAGCGACTACGTAGGAAGAATAGCCGTAGGAAGAGTTGAGAGAGGCACAATCAAGCAGGGTATGGACGTTGTGCTTACCGACTGGCACAAACAGCGTCCCGACACAAAGGCAAAAGCCGTAAATATCTATACCTTTGACGGACTTACAAGAAAACAGGTCACGGAAAGCAGCGTAGGCGACATAATATGTGTTTCGGGTATTGAAAACGTTAACATAGGCGACACGATCTGCTCTCCCTTATGCGTTGAGCCGCTGCCGTTTGTTAAGATAACCGAACCGACTATGGAAATGACTTTCATGGTCAACGATTCGCCGTTTGCAGGACGTGAAGGAAAATTCGTTACTTCAAGAAACCTCCGCGAACGCCTTTTCAGAGAACTGCTGAAAGACGTTTCACTGCGCGTAGAAGAAACAGACACTACGGAAGCTTTCAGAGTATGCGGAAGAGGCGAAATGCATCTTTCCATTCTCATAGAAAACATGCGCAGAGAAGGATATGAATTCCAGGTATCGACCCCGCGCGTTCTTTTCAAAGAGATAGACGGCGTTCAGTGCGAGCCGGTAGAACGGGTAATCATGGATATCCCCGAATCGTCGATGGGTGCCGTAATGGAAAAAATGGGCGTCAGAAAAGGTGAATTCCAGCATATGTCCAACGTTGGAGGAAGAACGCGTCTTGAATTTATAATTCCTTCAAGAGGTCTTTTCGGATACCGTTCAGATTTCCTTACAGACACAAGAGGCGAAGGAATTTTAAACTCGATTTTCGAAGGTTATGCGCCGTTCAAAGGCGATATTCCGAGAAGAGATAAGGCGTCGCTTGTAGCTTATGAAACAGGTGAAGCTACAACATACGGTATTTTCAACGTTCAGGTCCTGGGCACGATGTTTATCGATCCGCAGGATATGGTATACGCCGGACAGATCGTTGGAGAAGCTCTGAAGAACGACGAGATCACAGTAAACGTCTGCAAGAAAAAGCACATGACGGCAATACGCTCTGCCGGTAAGGACGAGGCGCTGCGTCTTGTTCCCCCGCGCAAGATGAGCCTTGAACAGGCTCTTGAATTCATAGCTGACGATGAGCTTGTTGAAGTAACGCCGAAATCGATGAGACTAAGGAAAAAGATACTCAATCACGATATCCGCATGAAACAGCTTATGCGCTCAAGGGAAAAATAACGGTCTTGGATCGTATCGGATCTTGCCACAATTTATTTACAAAATATACAATAAAAACATTGTCGAAACCTATTGACAAAAAGCGATGAATCTGATATAATATTCAAGCACGCAGGAGTGGCGGAATTGGCAGACGCACTACTTTGAGGTGGTAGCGGGCGAAAGCTTGTGTGGGTTCAAGTCCCGTCTCCTGCACCACAAAAATGACCTATCCTTTCGGATAGGTCATTTTCATTTGATACACCGAACGAATAACCTGAGTTTTACGAAAACAAACCCCGAACGCCCGCCTGATCGCATGCATTATCCGCTTGCTATTGACTTTTTTTCATATTTAATGTATAATCACCTATATCTCCCGATCGGATGGTCTTTTCATCCGTCCGAAAAACAGTTCACATTTAACGGAATAATAATTATGTGAGGGATTGCTATGGTAAATACCGCTCTGAATGAAGAGAAGCTTGCTGCCAGGTGGATGGAGTTCTGGAATATGTCTAACGAGGACCGTCCGCTTCTGTCGATTTCCGTCTCGAAAGGCATATCGCGCCGTTCACCTGCGCCGACCGCTCCCGACGGAATAAAAGAGCGCTGGCTTGACACTGAATTTGTTGTCAGATCATATAGATATGCTCTTGAAAACGCGCTGTTTCTCGGTGAGGCGTTTCCCCTTTTCTGTCCGAATCTCGGCCCCGATTTCATAGGCGCCGTATGTGGCTGCGACTTAAAGTTTTCGCCCTCAACAAGCTGGGCGGAACCCTGCATAAAGGATTATTCCGATTTTCCCGACATAGCATTTGACGAGAAAAACCCGTGGTGGCAGAAAATGGTTGAAATTACAAAAGCCGCCGTTGACGAGTCAAACGGCGATTATCTTGTAGGGATTACAGATATCCACCCGGGGGCGGACGCAGTAGTTTCGCTGCGAGGCGCGGAAACAGCGGCAATGGATCTTTACCTTGAACCTGATGAATTCAAAAAAAGAGTCTGGCAGATATTCGACGT
The DNA here is from genome assembly GCA_016281915.1 of Clostridiales bacterium. Classification (GTDB taxonomy): domain Bacteria; phylum Bacillota; class Clostridia; order Oscillospirales; family UBA644; genus HGM12619. The sequence continues at coordinate 8,124 of JAEEJO010000017.1, read as the reverse complement.
TTTCAAAGAAGTAACGTCGCGGCTCCACGGAATTATTTCAAAAAAACAAAAAGGATCGTCTAACTGGATGGGGATATATCATCCTGAAAAGCTATGGTATGTGACAAGCTGCGATTTTTCGTATATGATCTCTTCCGTGCATTTCAAAGAATTCATCCTGCCTGAGCTTACTGCTGAAGCGGAATGGCTTCCCGCAACGATATACCATCTTGACGGAGTGGGCTCTTTGACACACCTTGACACCCTTCTGGGAGTTGAAAAAATAAACGGCATACAGTGGGTGCCTGGTAACGGCAAGCCACCCGCTAGAGAATGGGCAGACGTGCTCAAAAAAATACAAAAAGCGGGCAAATGCATAGAAATAAGCTGTGGACCGAAGGACGTGACCGCGCTTTGCGAAGTCCTTGATCCGCGCGGCGTCCGATTTGGCGTAGGAGGACTTGACAGGGACTCGGCGGAAAGCCTTATCAAAGAAGCGGAACGTATATGCCGTGAAAAACGTGCGACGTTTGCAGTTTGACGCAAAAATATCAGGAAGGACGGCAAAAGTCGTCCTTCTTTTCATAAAAATATTGCGCAATACGAAAAATCTTCTGTAATGATTATTGACAAAAGCGACTTTATGTGATATTATTCAGATAATATCACAGATTGTGATCTATCAAAATATTACGGGGGAATTTGATGACATTAAAAGAAAAGCTTACATCTCTTATTGCAACAAGGCAGGTAACGCTTGGGCTGATAGCCTCAAAAACAGGAGTAACGACGAGAACGGTTCAGAATTATCTGCATGGAAGGACGGTGCCTAAAACATTTGAAAAATATCTTTCAATATGCGATACGATCGACGAGCTTTTACTGACATGTCCGAAAAAGCGTGAAAAGAAATGGTATATGAAGTATATTCGTGGAAAGAGAAAAAAGCAGTAGTAAAATGCGCATGGAAAATAACCTCAAAGGAAAGAAGGCTTAACGGCAAAGAAAGAGGGATTCGCCGTCTGCTTCGCATACTTTCCGCTCGGGCTCTGCCCTCACGCTTTCGTCTGTGAATCCTCCACAGGAGAATTCACTCTTCGCCGAAACCCCTCTCGGGTTCGAATCCTATATTATAAAATAATAAAGGATAGCCCAAAAGCTATCCTTTAATTATGGCGGAGAAAGAGGGATTCACCGTCTGCTTCGCATACTTTCCGCTCGGGCTCTGCCCTCACGCTTTCGTCTGTGAATCCTCCACAGGAGAATTCACTCTTCGCCGAAACCCCTTTCGGGTTCGAATCATATATTATAAAATAATAAAGGATAGCCCAAAAGCTATCCTTTAATTATGGCGGAGAAAGAGGGATTCGAACCCTCGAAACGCTTTCACGTTTACATGATTTCCAATCATGCGCCCTCGACCAGCTAGGCGATTTCTCCATGGTCGAAATAATTATGTTTTCCTGTTTTGATAACAGCATATGCTGTCAACGCATTCAATTATACACTATGGATAAAAAAAAATCAAGCCCTTTTGATAAAAGACATAAAGATTTTACATTTCAGTTTTATCTGTCGCGCTGAACTTGCAGAATATTTAAGAACAAAAACTGATAATTCCTTAAAATGCCTTGACACGCTTTTGCGCATATGTTATAATCCTTCCGTAAATCCTTACAGACAGAAGGTGTATTGATGAACAAATATTTCTCGGATATCATTAAAGGAAAAGAAGATAATTATATGCTGCCGTTTTACTGGCAGCACGGAGATCACTACGAAAAGATCCCCGAGCAGGTCGATTCCGTTTTCAGGAGCGGATGCCGCGCTCTGTGTGTAGAGTCGCGTCCTCACAAAGATTTTTGCGGTGAAACATGGTGGCGGGATATGGACCTTATTATTGCCGAGTGCGAAAAGCGCGGCATGAAGGTCTGGATACTTGACGACGATCATTTTCCGACGGGTCACGCGGCAGGACAGGTCAACAAGCATCCCGAATTGCGCAGCTGGCAGCTTGGCGAACGTCATATAGACGTGATGGGTCCGATTGACAATGCTTTGCTTCTTGCAGATCAGACAAGCGATGAGCATATTTTCCTCGGGGCATATGCGTATAAGCGCACGGGGATCGGTGAAGGATGCATTGCAGAGCCGATATGTCTTTCTGAAGGACATAAAGACGGATTTTTGCAGTTTTCGGTTCCCGAAGGATGCTGGCGTGTATTTTTCCTTTACAAAACGCGAAGAGCAGGAAGATCAGACTACATAGATATGCTTAATCCCAAAGCGGTTAAGCTGCTTGTAGATACTGTTTACGAAGCGCATTTTGAGCATTACGGAAAATATTTCGGAAACACAATTGCGGGCTTTTTCTCGGATGAACCTTCTCTGGGAAACGGATGGTACGGTCCGCACGTTACCGATCACGGAATGTATAACCACCGTCTCGGTATGCCCGGTCTTGCCCTGCCGTGGAACGACATTATACCCGGAATGATATCGGATGCAACAGACAAAGACGGATTATCGCTCCTCCCTGCTTTATGGTATGATTTCGGTGAAATCACACATTCTGTCCGTCATGCATATATGGACGCTGTTACAAAACTTTACCGCGATTGCTTTACACGTCAGCTTGGCGACTGGTGCGAAGCTCACGGAGTGCAGTATATCGGGCATATAATAGAAGATATGAACGCTCACGCGCGTTTAGGATGCAGCGCGGGTCATTATTTCCGAGCTCTTGACGGACAGCATATGAGCGGTATAGATATAGTTCTTCATCAGATCATGCCCGGATTATCTGAGTATATCCATACCACAACTACCGCGGGCAACGTTGCAGACCCTGCATTTTTTGATTACGTTCTTGCAAAGCTGGCATCTTCGTTTGCAAACATAGGTACGCAGATGGAAGGACGCGCGATGTGTGAAGTGTTCGGTGCTTACGGGTGGGCAGAGGGCACCCCTTGCATGAAATGGCTGCTCGACTATCTGCTTGTTCGAGGTGTCAACCGTTTTGTTCCGCATGCATTCTCTCCGACATTCCCCGATCCCGACTGTCCGCCGCACTTTGGAGCGGAAGGGAAAGACCCGCAATATGACGGATTCTCGAAGCTGATGACTTACGGAAACAAGGTCGCTCATATTTTATCTAACGGGCATCATATTTCCGACGTTGCCGTTCTTTATCATGCAGATGCGGAGTGGGCGGCATATAAAGAAGAAGCGATGCTCACGCAGGTTCCCGCAAAAATGCTTTATGACGAGCATATAGATTATGATATTCTTCCCGCAGACTGTTTTATTGACGGAACGGGAAGCCGTGTATTTCCTGCAAAAGCCGAAAACGGACGTCTTTGCGTAGGAAAGCAGAGTTACGGATGTCTGATAATCCCCTATTGCGAATTTTTGCCCGAAGAAATCGAAAATGCGTTTTGCAAGCTCGAAGAAAAGGGCGTAAATATTATTCGTATGACAAAAAATCAGACGAAAGACGAGCTTATCTCGCTTGTTGACAAAGCAATCGACAGAGATATAACCGTTGAAGGAAACTATCCCCTGCTTCGCGCAACTCACTATCAGTATGACGACGCGGATATATATATGTTCGTCAACGAGTCAACCGCTGATGAGGTTCATACAAAGGTCTCGATGCGTTCCGTTGAAACGCTTGACGGATGCACGGTTGCAGACATACTCAATGACAGCATTTACTCCGAACGTCTTGAAAACGGCATGCTTTCACTCTCCCTCGCACCCTATCAGTCTGTGATCGTCGTTTTCGAAAAGGACGGAGATTCATTCAGAACTGTTCCCGAAAAGCAGGAATGCACGTTCTCGGATGCGAAGATCTCGTTCAGGATCGAAACAGCCGGATATGAGGACATGAATAACTTTAAACTTTATAAAGACCGTGCAGCCTCAGATAATCTGCCGAACGTAACGGATATAAACGAAGACCCCTCGTTCTCGGGAGTAATACGGTATACCGGCAGATTTGAAAAGCCGGATGGAGTTTGCGGAATAGACTTCGGAAACGTAGGGCAGAACATACGTCTTTACTGCAACGGAACCGATCTGGGAATAAGAGTTTGTCCGCCCTATTCATTCGATCTTTCATCTGTTCTTAAGGACGGAGAAAATGAACTGATCGCATATGTTTCAAACACTCTGGCAAACTCGATAAAAGATGGCGGCTCAAAGTTTATGGTAATACCTGCATCGGGTATAACAGGACCCGTAAAGTGGATAAGACATAAGTAAACTGCTTAAATAACCTACAAAAGCTCCGGTAAATTCCGGAGCTTTTTATGTTTATTATAAAAGTTGCATAATTATTATCTTATCAAAGTCTGCGTTTTTGTAGCTTTTAGCGATTGACATATTTAATATATTATAGTATAATATACTTCAAGTAAGATTGATTTATTTTACGGTATGCATATTTTCCGGATTTTAAAGGAGAAAAACTATGATCAATCAAAAAATAACCGTAACAAACTCAGTAGGTCTTCATGCAAGACCGGCAACTTTCTTTATACAGAAGGCAAACGAATTCAAATGTTCAATATGGATAGAGCGTGATGATCGCAGAGTAAACGCTAAAAGTCTGCTCGGCGTTCTTTCTCTCGGAGTAACGAAGGACAACGAAATAAATATAATTGCCGACGGTTCAGACGAAACAGCGGCGATAAAGGCTCTCTGCGAACTGATTGAAACCGGTTTTTCGAATTCTCTGTGATTGCAGTATAAAAGAAGCTTCAAACTTTTCGGTTTGAAGCTTCTTTTTGTTTTATTTCCGATTATTTGAGTTCTGCGAAGTATTTGATGGTTCTTACCATCTGAGATGTGTAAGAGTTTTCGTTGTCATACCAGGAAACTACCTGAACATGATAAGTATCGTCGTCGATCTTGGAAACCATTGTCTGTGTTGCATCGAAAAGCGAACCGTAACGCATTCCGATAACGTCGGAAGAAACGATCTGATCGGTGTTGTATCCGAAAGATTCGGAAGCAGCAGCTTTCATAGCTTCATTGATGCTGTCTTTGGTTATATCTTTGCCCTTAACTACTGCAACGAGGATCGTTGTGGAGCCTGTGGGAGTGGGAACTCTCTGTGCAGAACCGATGAGTTTGCCGTTAAGTTCGGGGATAACGAGACCGATTGCTTTTGCAGCGCCGGTAGAGTTGGGAACGATATTTGCAGCGCCGGCTCTTGCTCTTCTGAGGTCGCCTTTTCTGTGAGGACCGTCAAGGATCATCTGGTCGCCTGTGTAAGCGTGAACGGTAGTCATGATACCGGAAACGATGGGAGCGTAATTGTTAAGAGCTTTTGCCATGGGTGCGAGGCAGTTTGTGGTGCAGGAAGCTGCGGAGATGATCTGGTCTTCAGAAGTAAGAGTTTCTTCGTTTACGCCGTATACGATTGTTTTAAGATCGTTGCCTGCGGGAGCGGAGATAACAACTTTCTTTGCGCCTGCCTGGATGTGAGCCATGGATTTTTCTTTTGAGGTATAAAAACCTGTGCATTCAAGAACTACGTCTACGCCGAGTTCTTTCCAGGGGCAGTCTGCAGCGTTCTTTTCTGCATAGATTTTAAGAACTTTACCGTCAACGGTGATCGTGCCTGCTTCGTCGTCGGATTCTACGGTGTGACCGAGATAGCGACCCTGAGCTGTATCATATTTAAGAAGATGAGCGAGCATTTTGGGGCTTGTAAGGTCGTTTATAGCGACAACTTCATAACCCTCAGCTCCGAACATCTGTCTGAATGCGAGACGACCGATACGGCCGAAACCGTTGATTGCTACTTTGATTGACATGGGTAATATTCCTCCCGTATATATAAATATTTTTTTGAAACTTTTACCAAATAATATTGTATACGAAAATTATGTCATAATATGTAATTTTGATTAAATAAAAATATAGTCGGTATAAAACATAAGCAACATATCACGCCGGTTTTTGGTGAAAATAACCAAACCGCAGAAAAATAGGACCGATCATGATCGCAACCGATCAGGAGAATCAGGAAACTTTCTTCTATCTGTATTGACAACCGTTAATTATTGTAATATAATCTAAAAAAAAGGAGGCTTTAGCCATGAAGAAAATAAACGTTGCGCTCGTCGGACTCGGATTCGGAGGATGTTTTCCGGAAATATACAAATATCACCCAAACGTAGGCACCGTAGGAGTTTTTGATACAGATGAAAAGCGGACCGATACTTTTGTTGACCGTCTGGGATTGAAAAAATACCGCTCATTTGAAGAAATACTTGAAGATAATAGTATTGATGCCGTCCACATAGTCACACCTATCCCGCTTCACGAGGAACACACCGTACGCGTTCTTGAAGCAGGCAAGCACTGCGCGTGCACTGTTCCTATGGCAACATCGCTTGAAGGCATTCGTAAAATAGCCGAAGCAAAACGTAAGTCCGGCAAGAATTATATGATGATGGAAACAACGCTTTACACCTATCAGTTCTTTTATGTAAAGCAAATGATCGAAAGCGGCGAACTCGGAAAAATCCAGTTTATGAGAGGGTCTCATTATCAGGATATGGCGGGATGGCCCAGCTACTGGATGGGACTGCCTCCCATGTGGTACGGAACGCATGCTATAGGACCTATGGTAGCGCTTTCTGGTTCCAGAATAAAAAGAGTAATATGCTTCGGCTCGGGCACAATGGATCCGGAGCTTTCTAAGCAATACGGCAATCCGTTCCCTGTTGAAAGCGCGCTTTTCGAATTTGAAAACGGAATGAAAGCGGAAGCGACACGCAGCCTTTTTGAAACTGCACGAATGTACCAGGAAGGCATGTTTGTATACGGAAGCAAAAAATCGTTTGAGTGGGGCTTTACAGACGGAGATGATCCGTATATAACCACTCTTGGCGAACTGGGCGGAGGAAGAGGCAAGTATACGGAATATAAAAAGACGGAAATGCCAAATTTCCATAAATATCTGCCAGAAGAGATACAGAGATTCACGGTCGGCGGCAACTTTGATCCGCTAAACCCGCAGGACTCTCTGAAAAAGGGGTCGGGAGGCGGACATCACGGATCGCATCCGCATCTTGTAAACGAATTTGTAAAGAGCATTATTGAAGAAAGAAAACCGTGGATCGATGAAAATCTCGGCGGAAACATTACTGCGGCAGGTCTTTGTGCACATGAATCTGCGATGAGAAACGGCGAGCAGATAATCGTTCCGGAATTTTGAAAAATATTATTACGGGCGGGTCAAAACCCCGCCCGTTTCTATTGACTTTTTTTCTTTTTTATAGTAAAATGAAAATAACAACCAATAATCAGGGGGAATAACCATGTTTTGTCCGAATTGCGGCAATAAGCTTGACGACGGGGCTAAGTTTTGCGGCTTTTGCGGAACACCTGCTCCGAGAAAGCGGGAATTGTCCGCAGAAAGCGGAAAAACCGCAGAAAAGCCCGATATAGCCGAAGCCGAAAAAACTGTCCTGCAAACCGAAGAAATAAAAGACACCGTATATCAGGAAACCGCTGCTCAAACGGATGAGTCAGTCGCGGTCGGACAGAAGTCATGCGAAAAAGAGCGTATTTGTCCGAACTGCGGCAGAAGCGTTGGTTGCAACGCTGAGTATTGCGGTAATTGCGGAGCGCCGATAAATGACGACAAGACGGTTGTCTCTTCCGCAGAACAGATAATAACGCCCGTTTCGGCAGAAACTGCGCCTGAAACTGAATTAACGGGTAATAATGAAACTGCGTGCGGCGGCGATATTCATACTGACGTTTCCGCAAAAGAAGAAGGCGATAAAAAAACCGATACCGTAGCTGATGAAAACGTATTGTTCTGTCCGCATTGCGGCAGCAAGCTGACAGCCGGCGCAAAATTTTGCGGGGTCTGCGGCAACGCTGTGACAAGCGCTCCCCCTTCCCCGGAATTCGAATCAAAAAAGGCAAGCTTTCACGCTCCGATCTTAAGGGGAGAAAATGCGTTCGGGCAGGTAGACGTGAACAAAAGCGAAAACGCACATCTGACTCCGGGACAAGTGATAAGCAATTCATTCAGATCACTGATTTCATCTCTGACTGCTTTTTTCAAAGACCCGATAAAACTTATTCCGTTGATAATTCTTGCAGTTTTATGGCTTA